>JAILZB010000182.1 GCA_023512725.1 Chloroflexota bacterium
CGGCTGGAAGAAGCAGGAATCCGGATCAGCATGGCAGCAGTTGGCAATCCCTACGAGAACGCCCAGAGGTCGAGAGCCTCTTCAGAACGCTGAAGCTGGAGGAGGTCTGCCTGAAGGACTACAGAGATTTCGAGGAAGCCGAAGAGAACATGGGTCAGTTCATAGAGGAGGTCTACAACGAAAAGAGATTGCACTCAAGCCTCGGGTATCTGCCTCCGGTAGAATTCGAAGCGCTACATACCACGAAGACTAGGAGTTGACTTGGCTACTGGTCCGGGATTAGGGGTTCACACCATGTCGACCACGATCGACCACGGTCGGACGCGGGTCAATAGTTATGAAGCCTGCTTTAGGTAATGATCTGCGGGGATCTCCAATCGGGGGCTTCCGAGCATCTCACGTTATGAAGCCTGCTTTAGGTAATGATCTGCCTAGCCCCCAAATTGAGGGAAAGCGTGAGGGGAAGCGCCGCTCAGTCGATCTCCTCAGGCTCCTCGTACCAGCGCTTGCGCTCGCCGATATGGGCGCGCAGCTTCCAGCCGCGGCTCTTGGGCGCGCGCTTCATCGCCTCGGCAATCGCGTCGATTGCCTGCGCGATGCGCTCGCGCCCGCCGGGCTCAAGCTGGACCTCGCCGAGACCCGCGCGCAGGCGCTGGAAGTTGAGCTCAAGCGTGTGGTAGAGGCCCCAGTCGCGCGAGGTAAGCTCGGCGATCCACTCGACGTCGATCGCCTCGGCGGCGTCCTTCCTGCTCCTCGCCACGGGGAAGCCCGAAAGCAGCGCGTAGGCGTCGCTTCGGTCCTTGGCGTTGAGCTCGACGATCTGCAGCTTGGTGAGCAAAAGATCCGCGGGCGAGAGCGTGTCGGGGCGCAGCGAGAGCCGGCCGGATAGCGGCAGCTTGTGGCACATCTCGAAGTTCTCGACGAAGGCATCGATCTTGTGCCCGGTCGGCGGGTCGTCGAAGAGCAGCCGCCGCGCCCCGTTGAGCGCGTTGAACTCGCGCCGCGGCTGCCAGCCGAGCTCGGCGAGCGTGCGCTCGACCTCGGCGCCGTGGCGCTTGACGCAGATCAGGTCGATGTCGTCGTGCTCGCGCTTGAGGTGCTCGGGGAAGCGCTCGCCCAAGGCGAGGCGGATCGCGAGGCCGCCGAGAAGGCGCGCCTGGAGCCCCCGCTCGGCGAACGCGTCGAGCAGCCTGCGCGCCTCGACCGTGAGGTCGGGGTTGACTTCTGCGCTCACGCTCAGAGCCTCCCTCATCCGTTCACGAACTGGTGGGTGACCTTCTCGCCGCGCAGCGCCAGCAGGCAGCCCGAGATGCGGCCCGTGTGGTAGTCGCTGCCCGGGTTGATGCAGAGCGTGCGGCCGATCCGCACCGCCCCCGGCGACTCGTGCACGTGGCCGTGCAGCGAGAGCAGCGGCTGGTGGCGCTCGATCACCGCGCGCACCGCGGTGGAGCCAACCGGAATCTGCTTGGGCTTTGACCCCTGCATCACGACCTGCAGATCCTCGTCGAGCTCGGGCGCGGTGTCGAGCTGCGAGTCATACGGCGGCACGTGCAGGTTGAAGATGCAGCGCGACATATCGGGCACCTGCTCGGCGAGCTCGTCGACCCGCCGCGCGATCTCCTCCTCCGGCAGCTCCCGCGGGGAGTCGAACGGGGTCGGGTTCGAGTAGCCCAGCGAGATCATCGTGTAGCCGTCGAACTCGACCACGCGCCCGTCGCAGGCCTCGACGTAGCTCGCCTGCTCGAGTGCCTCGTCGACGCCCGGCGGATCGTCGTTGCCGGGCATGACGATGCAGCGAACGCCGCTGCCAGCGAGCCGCTCCTCGGCGAGCTCGAGCCAGCGGCGGAAGGTGATCAGCATCACCTCCGCGAACCACTCCTCGCGCTCCTCTTCGCTCATCGCCGCGACCCGCTCGACCTCCTCGGCGCTCATCCGGTGCGGGTACATCCCCTTGCCGCGGATCTGGCGCTCGAGCTCCTCGACCTCCTCGGGCGCGACGCGCCGGCGCTCGCCGAAGAGCTCGACCTCGTAGCCCGAACTCTCGTCGCCCACGAGCGGGATCACCGCCTTGCCAGTGAGGTCGCCACCCATGACCAGCACGTCTGCCTCGTACGCCTTGCCGGCGTTCAGGAACTTGCGCCACAGCACCTCGGTGCCGTGGATGTCGGAGGCGTAGAAGAGGCGGACGGGCTTGTCGCCCGCCTCCTTGTCCTTGCGTCTGCGGAACAGGCCCATCGCGCGCCCCCCTACTCCGGCGGCAGCTCCCGGTGCGAGAGCGAGAGGTCGATGCCCTGGCGGCGGCGTACCGCGCGCGCGACGAGATAGATCACGAACGCGCCCGCGTACACGCACAGCGCGAGGATCAGCTTGCCCGGGTTCGCGCTCAAGGACGCACCCGAGCCCTTGTCCCAGAGTATGATACCGATCGCGCAGGCGAACCCGATCAGGGAGAGGATGCCAACGAACGTGAACAGCGGCAGCCCGAGCACGCGCTTGTTGTAGGGCGAGCCCTCGACCATCGCCGGCTGGCGCCAGGGCAGGACGATGCCAGAGATTGAGGTGATCAGCATCGTGAGTGAGAGCCCGAGCAGCACTGAGATCGCGGTGAACCAGTCGGTAAACGCGTAGATCGCGGTGCTCGTGATGCTGAGCACGAGCATCACGCCGATCGCGATCAGCGGCGAGCGCGAGCGCGGATCGACGTAGGAGAGGCGATCGGGCATGATCCGGTCGAATGACCAGGCGAACATGCTGCGGCTGGTGAGCAGCAGGGTCTGCGGCAGCCACAGCAGCAGCCCGATCGCAAAGCCGCCGATGGCGAGCGTGCCGAGGATCGCGTTGCCCGATCCGATCGCCACGAGCTCAGGGTAGGCCGGGGCGGCGGCGAATCCGTAGGCTGCCGGGTCCGCCAGACCAAACATCGCCGCGAGGTCGGGCGGGACGATGTGGGTGAAGGTCGGTGTGAGCAGAAGCAGCGCCGTGATCGCGAGCAGGACCGCGCCCGGCATCGACTTGAGGTGCGTGCCGCGCGCAAGCCGGATCTCGCCGGCGAAGTAGTTCGACGAGTAGATGAAGCCGAAGACGAACCAGAAGATCGAGACCGACCTGATCGTGGTCTCGAAGTCAAAGCTCGCCTTGGCGAAGCCTGCCTCCTTGGCCGAGAGCACGAGCGCGTCGTACGCACCCGAGGCGCCCAGGTTCGCCGCGTACTCGTTGAAGTTCGAGATGAAGCCGGATTCGCTCTGGAAGAGGCCGACCAGGATCGGCACAATGAACGCGCCGAGCACGTAGAGGCCGAAGCTCACCGCCTGAACCTTGAAAAACAGGCGCGTGCCGCCGCGGATGAACATGATCGCCGACAGCACGAGCACCGCGGTACCGGTGAGGAAGAGGCCCCACTCGGTCGAGAACCAGTCGCCAAACTCGAGCCAGCCCTTGGAGCCCGTGAAGCCGCTCATCATCCGGCCCCAGGCGCCGATGCCGTAGGCGGCGAAGTAGGTTGTGTAGACGCCGATCACGACCGCCAACCAGAACACGTAGCTGAAGTTCGCCGCGAAGCCAACGGCCGGGTGCAGGGCCCGGCTGTTGAACACGTAGTCGCCGCCCGTGCGCGGCATCACCTGGGTGAGCATCGCGTAGAGGAACGCTCCCGGCGTGCCGATGGCGGCGGCGATCAGGAACCCCAGGTACGGGTTCGCCCCCGGATAGAAGGGGTAGAACAGCCAGTAGAAGGCGAACGTCAGGGCGACACTCGACCAGAGCAGGTTGTAGAAGAGGGCGTCGCGGGTCTTCGCCTCCCGCACCAAGCCCGTGGCCTTGCGGGTGAACAGACCCGGCGCCCTGCCCTCGGTTGCCATCGTCAGCTTGCCTCCTCCTTGTCGTTGCGCGCGTTCACCGGCAGCTCGGGCCGTACTTGGCGCAGGTAGTCGACCTCGTCCTGGGGCCGCTCCCGCAGGGGGACGTCGACCGCCAAGACCTCCTCCGAGTCGCTGAGCTCGGCCAGCACCTCCCCGTCGGGGCCGACCACGCGGCTGCGCCCGACGAAGCGAAAGCTCGACTCCTCCCCCACGCGGTTCACGTAGACGTGGGGCAGGCGGTTGTCGAGCGCCCGCGCCCGCGAGGCCAGGCGGTGGTCCTCCTCGTAGGGGGCCATGTTGGCCGACGCGGTGACGAGCAGCTCGGCGCCCGCCCGGGCGAGCTGGCGGGCCGGCTCGGGGAACTCGATGTCGAAGCAGATCAGAATTCCGCAGCGCACCCCCGCGAGCGTCACGAGCCGAAGCTCGTCGCCCGCCCGGAACGCCTCAGCCTCGGCGCCGAAGAGGTGCGTCTTGCGGTAGACAGCGACGAGCTCGCCGTCCGTGTCGAAGCAGGCGACGGAGTTGGCGCAGGCGCCGTCCGCGAGGCGCTCGGTGAACCCGATCACGGCCGCGGTGGCGCTGCGCGCGCAAGCGACGCCGATGCGCCCGAGGAGCTCGTCGTCGGCGGCGAGCACCCGGGTATCGAGGTCCCGGGTCGCGTACCCGCCGAGGAAGAGCTCGGGGAAGATCGCGATCTCGGCGTCGCCCGCCGCGCTGATCACGTCGCGCGCGCGCGCCGCGTTCAGCTCCGGGTCGGGCTGGGGCTCGAGCTGCGCGAGCAGCGCCTTCATCCGCCTCGTCCCCCGCCTGCCTCAGGCGAGCGCCCGGCCCGAGCGCGAGCGCTCGTTCCGGCCTGCCCCGGCGTGGAACGCCATCGCCTCGAGAGCGATGCGACCGCCGATCAGCGCCGTCGCCGGCGTCGCGTCGAGGCTGGGCCCCACCTCGACAACATCTACACCGAGCAGACCTGGGCTGGACACCCCGCGCACGATCTCGATCGCCTCGCGGCTCGTGAGCCCGCCGGGGCTCGGGCAGCAAGTGCCGGGAGCGTGGGCGGCGTCGAGCGAGTCTACGTCGAACGAGAGATAGACGCCGTCGCCCGCGCCAGCGACCTCGAGCGCGCGCTCGACCGCCCAAGCGGTGCCGCGCTCCCAGATCTCTTCGAGCCAGATCACCGTGATCCCACGCTCGCGACAGTACTCGAGCTCGGTGCATGGATTCATCCAGCCCGAGATGCCGACCAACGCGATCTTCTCCGGGTCGAAGCCGGCGTCGACCGCGCGTGGGATCGGGCAGCAGTGGTTGAGCAGCTCGCCGCCCACGTCGGGCGCCGTGTCGAGGTGCATGTCGACTAGGACGAGGCCCGGGTCGTCGTAGTGGTCGGCGATCGCGCGCGCCACGGGGATCGTGATCGAGTGGTCGCCGCCCAGGGTCACGGGTAGGGCGCCGGCCTCGATGATCTGGCCGATGTCGGCCTGGGCGCGAGCGAACGTCTTCTCGGCGTTGGCGAGCACCACGTTGGCGTCGCCGGTGTCGACCGGGTTGAGTACCTCCAGCAGGTCGAAGTCAAAGGTTGCGTTGTAGGTGAGGAACTGGCAGGAGACGTCGCGGATCCCGCGCGGGCCGTAGTTGGCGCCGGTGCGGCTGATGTTGGTGGCGTCCCAGGGGATGCCGTAGATCGCTGCCTTCGCGCCGTACTCGCGCAGCTGGTTCGCATCGGGCGGGACGTGCGGCAGGCGCAGGAACGAGTTGCTGATCCCCGCGTGCAACACGCTCGACCACATCGTCGGGTCGGCTGCCTGATTTCGGCTCTCGGCCAAGGCTCTTTGTCCTCCTCTCCGTCCTTGCCGGCCGTGCCGCCCCCGGGGGAGCGTCTGCGGGCCGTTCGTTCTTCGCCGGCGGCACCCTCCTTCACGCGCCCACTGCCAGTCCTCCTTTCAGCTCAGTTGCCAAACCGCTTTGGCAGCTTGGGTGCAAACAGTAAATCAAAAACGCTTTGGCATGTCAAGCACGACAGCCCGGCGCGTGCGTTGGCCCCAACCTGCGCTCTTTAATCCTTTATACTTGATTTTTATGGCGACTAGGCCAAAGCGGATCGGGATCAAGGACGTGGCTGCTGCGGCCGGCGTCTCCCCCACGACTGTCTCCCACGCGCTCAGCGGCAAAGGAAGGGTCACTGCCGCCACGCGCGAACGGATTATCTGCATCGCCGAGGTACTCGGCTACCGCCCGAACGCGAGCGCAGTCAACCTCGCCTCAGGGCGCACCGGTCTGATCGGGATCACCGTCTCCACCCATCCCGACGCGCCGATGGGCTTGGGCGACTTCGACTACTTCATCCAGCTGCTCTCGGCGGCGACCGGCGCCGCGGTCGAGAACGGGCTCACGCTCGTCGTCGACGGCTCGGGCGAGCCGTCGGCGCCTTTCTTGCACGTGGAGATCGACGGCGCGATCGTGATCGACCCCGTGGTCGACGACCGGATCCTGCCCACGCTCGAGGCGCGCGGGGTGCCGATCGTGACCACCGGCCGCCGCGGCGACGAGAAGGAGACCGACCAGCCGCGCTACTGGGTCGACAACGACCACCGCACCGCGAGCCTCACGATCCTTGACCACCTCGCCGAGGCGGGGGCGAAGCGGGTGGGGCTGGTCACCACCCCACCGCTCACCTCGTACAGCCGCGATACACTCGAGGGCTACCAGCAGTGGTGCGCGGCGCGCGGCCAAGAGCACCTGATCGTGCAGGTGCGCGGGGTGGTGAACGAAAGCGGCGGCTTTCAGGCGGCGTCCGAGCTGCTCGACCTGCCCGAGCGGCCAGACGCAATCTGGGCAACCCTCGACCAGCTCGCCCTGGGCGTGCTGCACGCCGCCCGCACCCGCTCGCTGCGCGTGCCTGAGGACCTGCTCGTCGCTGGCTACACTGAGTCGCGCGCCTCGGTCAGCACCGACCCGCCGCTGACCGCGATCGCGCTCAACGCCGAGGAAATAGGCCGCGCCGCCGTCTCGATGCTCTCGGAGCTGATCGAGGGCCGCGAGCCCGAAACCAACCCGGTAATCATCCCCACTGAGCTGGTCGTGCGCCGCTCGACACAGCGCTAAGTATCTCCGAGATATAGTTGGATACAGCACGTTGCAGCAATAGTGAACCGGTGAGAGTATGGTTGCATGAACGGTTACTCCAAAGACCTTAGACAAAGGGTAGTCTCCGCCGTGGAAGGCGGCATGTCCAAAGCTTAAAGGCGGCCCGTACCTTCTCCGTCTCGCTCTCCTCCGTCAAACGCTACGTGAACAAGGCCGAGCGGGGAGAATCCCTGGCCCCGAAGAAGAGGCCCGGATCTGCTCCGAAGC
>JAILZB010000183.1 GCA_023512725.1 Chloroflexota bacterium
TCGTTCTCCAGGACCAGGGGCCAGGGCAGGAGTTGTTTAAGGCGAGGAATGAGGGGGCAGGCGTTCAAGGCCGGGACATTAGGGGATACCGCCACCAGACCTTCCTGGGGCAAAACCCGGCCCGGCACCCCCAAACCCGCGGCTTGAACCTCCGCTTCCAAAGCCTGGGCCTCCCCGGCCGCGGCCAACATGCTGCCGGCCAAACTGTTGATAAGGATCTCCTGCTCCGGCATGGAGGCGGTGGTGCGCTCCCAGCGGCCCAGGATTTCTCCCTGGCGGCTCACCAACGCCCAGCGGACATTGGTACCCCCTAAATCCAGGGCCAGGACCACCGGTTTTTTAGCCATGGGCGTTTGCTTTCATGTCAAATCCGGAATGACTGCCAGTATCTCAGACAGCGCCACGGCCCCGCTTCGCACCACCCGGAAAGGGCGCCGGCTCACATCCACCACGGTGGAAGGCAGTCCCCCGGGGCAGGGGCCGGTATCCAGAACCAGAGCCACTTCGTCGCCGAATTCCCGGGCCACTTCCTCAGCCCGGGTCAGAGGCGGCTGCCCGGACCGATTGGCGCTGCTGAGCACCAGCGGGCCGACGACCATCTGCATCACGTCGAGGATCAACTTGTGTCCCGGCACACGCAAGCCGACGGCATCGCTGGGCGACACGGCCTGTTGCACCGAGCAGGGCAGCCGTCTTACCAGGCTTTGGGGATGCGAGTCGTCCAGCACCAGGGTGATGGGGCCAGGCCAGCAGCGTCGGGCCAGACGATGGGCCAGTGGGGACAGATCGGGGGCATAGTCTTTGGCTTCCTCTGCGCTGCGGATGGCCAGCGTCAGCGGCTGCCCGGCCCGCCGGCCCTTCACCCGCAGCAGACGATCCACCGCCGCTTCATCCAGGGCGCTGGCAGCCAGTCCGTAGACGGTTTCGGTGGGAAAGGCAACCAGGCCACCGTGCTGCAGGATGGCAGCTGCCTCAGCCAGCAGGGTCGGGTCGGGCTGGTTGGGGTCAATGAGAAGCCGGCGGGTCACGTCTCGTTCTCCTTGCTTCCCTTGCTATACTCGACGTGGGTCCCCGCCGTCATCCCACCCCACTTCCGGAGGGAGCATGCGCCGCGGCTTTGTCGACACGCCGGACGGCCAGGTCCACTACGTTACCGAAGGGAGCGGCGAGCCGGTCGTCCTGCTCCACCCGAGCCCCCACTCCTGGAACTTCTTCTGGCACACCATCCCGGTGCTGGCGGAGCGGTTCCGCGTGATTGCGATGGACACGATGGGCTATGGGGACTCTGACCGCCCGAACCCTCCCTATACCGAGATGATCCAGTACGCCCGCAGTGTGACCTGGCTGCTGGACGGCCTTGGGCTGGAACGGGTGCATCTGGTCGGCCACCTGACCGGGGCGGAGATCGCTACCGAGGTCGCGGCGGCTTTTCCTGAGCGGGTAGGCCGGCTCGTGCTCTCCGAGGTGTTCAACTGGAACACGGAGAGCCGGCGCGCCGTCCACGAACGGCTGCACTGGTGGGTGCCACCTTCGGCGGATGGCTCGCACTTGCTTGCCCTCTGGAACCGCCACGCGTCGCGGGTCGATCAGATCGGCCTGGATACGCTGGAGCGGTTCTTCCTCAACCTCTACAAGGTGAACGTGGGTGAGCAGCCGACGGTCTACGGCACGATGGGCTGGGATGGCGCTGCCCCCTGGGTGATGTGCCGCTACCCGTTCTGGGAGCGCGTGGTGCTGATCGAGGCGCCGACGCTCGTCCTCCACGGCGAAGACGGTGACCTGGTGCGGGCGAATCCCACCGTCGTCGCCCGGATGAAAAACGCTATCGGCCGTCTCTACCCGAAAGAGAACCGGATTGGCCCGCTCGCGCCCCGAAGCGCTTGGAGCATGCTCGTCCGCGATTTTCTCACGGGCGAACTTCACGCCGGCTGAACGCAGGGCCCGACGGGAACGGCTCCCCGCTCGCCAAGCGTTCCCAGGCGCCTCATTAGCCTGTGCAGCGGGAACGGCTACTCGACGATCTCGTTTGGTGGCGGCAGGACGAGGATAGCCGCGGCACGGAACTGGCCATTGGACTGACGAGTGCCAATACTGACGATCACGTCACCGACGCGGAGGGCAGGCGGCCGCACCCGCTGGCCGTTCTTCTTGACGATGGTCTGAGCGGTGACCAGGAGCTGAAAGCGGCGGCCGGGGCGGTCCTGCACGAAGATGACCCGGCCCTCGCTGGTCTGGCGACCGATCGCCACAATGGTGCCTTCCGCGGCATTCGCTCGCGGAGCGGGCTGCGCTGGCCGCGGGGTCACCGTCCCCGGGGGAGGAAAGCGCGCCTCCACCGAGGGAACGGCAGTCGTTACCGGGCTGGTGCTCGCCACGCCGGCGACAATCCCGGCGCTCGTCAGGGCGAGCACGATGACGAGCGGTACGAGCCAGAACCCGAGCCCGAACATCAGGCCGCGGCGGAGGGACTGCCACATCAGGCGAGCCCTACCCGCCGGCTCATCCCCGCCAGCAAGGAGCGGGTCGCCACCGCAACTAGCCCGGCTGCCGCCACCAGGGTGAGGACCGCCACGATCGGTGCCAGCTCAACCACTGCCAGCACCCAGAGGTCCGGCGCTGCGAGCATAAGCTCGGGGTCAAGCAACACGCTCGCGGCACCCGGGTCGAAGGTCCCCACGGCCAGCAACCGGCCGATCACAAAGGCCGACCAAATGAGCACCAGCGCGGCAAGGAAGTCCACCACCAGCCAGCACCAGGCGAGCAGCTGCTGGCGGGTCTGCTGACGCCGGACCTGGGCCATCACCTCAGCCACGAAACCAGCGGGCAACTCTACCGGCGCAAGCCGAGCATAGAGGCGATCGAGGTCGTCCATCGGTTCACGAGTCATCGCGCCTCTCCTTCTTGCCGCTGCTTCCCCGCACGAACTCACCCCCCACGATTAAATCAGGTCCGCCAGTGTCGCGCGCAGCCGCGCCTTCGCCCGTTGGAACAGGGTCTTCACCGTGTTCTCCGGCATTCCCAGCACCTCCCCCATCTCCTTGAAGGTGAGGTCGGTGGTGTACCGGAGGGCCACTACCTCACGGTAGCGTGGCGGCAAGTGCTGGATCGCCTCTCCCAGGACCCGCTGGAGGTCTGCATGCTCGAAGAGTGCCTCGGGCAGCGGTTGCGGGTCAGGAAGCTGCTCGAGGGGGGAGAGCTCTTCTTCCCCGCGTTCAAGATCGGAAAAGAGCGTCTGACGGCGTGCGCGCAGGATGTCGATCGCCTTATTGCGGGCGATCTGGAACACCCAAGGGCGGAGCGAGCGGTCGAGCTTTCCCCTCGGAAGGTGGGCGTAGAGCTGGAGGAACACGGCCTGGGCAACGTCGTGGGCGTCCTCGGCGTTGCCGACAAGGCGGTAGGCAAAGTGGTAGAGCGGCCGGCTATAGCGGTGGACCAGCGCCTCGAATGCAGCCAGGTCCCCCGCGAGGAAGTTCGCGACTAACGTCTCATCGCTCAGGGTCGTATAGTCCACCGCTGCCCCGAGCTGGGAGGATGGGCCACACCGTTGCCCCAGTATACGCCCGGCCGGAGCGACGAGGACATCCGTTCCCATCATTGCGCGCTTTCCTTTCTATCCGGATCACGGCAGGGCAGCGAGGAACGTTTCATTTGGGCAAAGACAGTACACTCGGCAGAAAGCGCGCGGAAGAAGAGCGGAGAAGCACGGATGGACCAGACCTCTCTCCTCTTGCTGGTGCTCCTCGGCGTCTGGATGCTAGTGCTGTTCGTCGGGCTGCCATTCCTCCAGGCACGCCGCCAACGCCGCCTCATCACTCAGCTCAGCCACGGCGACTCCGTGGTGGTGCTGGGCGGGGTGCTCGGAAAGGTGCACCGGGTGGATGGCTCGATCGTCGAGGTCGAGATCGCGCCCAAGGTGCGCGTTCGCTGCCTCCCCAGCGCCATCAGCCGCGCCTCCTCTCGCTAGCGATGGCGGCTGGTCACTCGCCAGCAACTGCGGACAGGCCCGCCGGGTACGCCCGGCCGTTCTCGCTGCTGCGTGACCTCGGCCCCGTCCTGCAGCTGATCGAGCAGGCGTTCGGTGAGGAAGGACGCGAGGAACGGCTGGCCGGCTTCGACCTGCTGGCACTCCGGCTCGCGGCGCCGTTGCTCAGCCTGCTCGGCCGACTGGTCCCCCCTATCCGCGACCTGTTCGCCGGGGTGGTCTGGGAAGACCATGGGCAGATCGTTGGTAACGTCACGCTCAGCCGGGTAGCGGGCGACCGGCAGCGTTGGATGCTTGGAAACGTGGCAGTCGATGCTGCCTATCGTCGGCGCGGGATCGCCCGCCAGCTCACCCTGGCTGCCCTGCGGGAGATCGAACGGCGCGGCGGAGAGCTCGTGCTGCTGGACGTGCGCGCAGACAACGAGCCCGCCTACGCGCTCTACCGATCGCTCGGCTTCCACCCCATCGACCGCCTGGTCGAACTCCGCCATCCTCCTCTCTCCAGCCCACCGCCGTGGCCACCCCTGGCCCGCCTCCTGCGCCCCCGTGAGTGGCGAGCGCTCTGGTGGCTCTACCACGAAGCGACGCCGGTGACCGTCCAGCGGTACCTTCCCGTGCTCCAGCAGCAGGTGCTGGCAAGCGCACTCGCAGCCGGGCTGGGGGTACTTGGTCGCCTGCTCCTCGGTCACAGCAGTCGCATCGTGGTCATCGCCGAGGGCAGGTCCCTGGCAGCAGCAGCGGAGATCGAACTCCACGGTGGTGAACGCCCCCATCGCGTTCGGCTGGTCGTTCATCCCTTCGCGCGCGGTCGGGTCGAGGAGCAGCTCGTCACCGCCGTCCTTGCCCTGGCAGCGCGGCCGCGGGCCGCTCTCCGCGCCGAGACCCGCGCCGACCAGACTGCGCTGATTGCCGCCCTCGAGCGCGCTGGCTTCCAGCCCTCCCGCGTGCTGGACCGACTGGTGCTCACCCTGGGCAGTGCAGCCTAATGTGAGCACGGTTCACCGCCCACTTCCGCTCAGCACGCTACAATGCTCGCAGGAGGCGCCAGATGCAGGACCTGGTCGGGCGCAAGATCGGCGGCTACGAGATCGTCGAGCAGCTTGGGCGCGGTGGCATGGCGGCAGTCTACCGAGCCGTCCAGACCTCTCTCAACCGCAGCGTCGCCCTCAAGGTGCTTCCTCCCAGCCTAGCGCTCGACCCGACCTTTGTCGAGCGCTTCCGACGGGAGGCGACGGCCGCCGCAAGCCTCCAGCACCCGAACATCCTGCCAATCTACGACTTCGGCCAGGATGGCGACTTTTTCTACATCGCCATGATGCTGG
This sequence comes from Chloroflexota bacterium, assembly GCA_023512725.1. Lineage (GTDB taxonomy): Bacteria > Chloroflexota > Dehalococcoidia > SpSt-223 > SpSt-223 > JANWZD01. The sequence goes on from JAILZB010000183.1 coordinate 5,305, forward strand.
TCCTCGGCGGCACGTTGCGCGAGCGGATCGGCCGGCTGCCACTACCCCTTGCCGTGCGCCTGGCCAGCCAGATCGCCGACGCCCTCGACTACGCCCACCAGCGAGGGATCGTCCATCGCGATGTCAAACCGAGCAACATTCTGATGGCCCGCGAAGACTGGGCGATGCTTTCGGACTTCGGAATCGCCCGGCTGGTAGAGGCCCAGGGGCTGACCAGCACGGGCATGGGCATCGGGACGCCGGAGTACATGAGCCCGGAGCAAGCGCTCGGGCAGCCGGTTGATGGCCGGAGCGACATCTACGCGCTTGGCATCGTCCTCTACGAAATGATCGCCGGTCGCCAACCGTTCAGCGGGCCGGACTCCTTCTCGATCGTGCGTCAGCAGATCGAGGCCCCGCTGCCAAAGCTGAGCGCAGTCGTTCCGGCTGTGCCAGCAGCGCTCGAAGCGATCGTCGAGAAAGCAACCCAGAAAGACCCCGCGCGACGCTACCAGTCGGCCAACGAGCTGAAGGCTGCCCTCGACGGGTTCGCCCGTGGCACCACCAGCCGAGTGAGCGACCCTACCGTCCCACTCGCGGCCACGGTGATGGCTCCGGCCACCCCGGTACCCCACCCTCCCGCGCCACCGCCACCCCCCGCGGCAGCGGCTCCACCGCGGCGTGGGCCGAACTGGCTGGTGATCGGTGGAATCATCGGCGCGCTCGTGCTCTGCGCCTGCCTTGGTGGTATTGGCACGCTCGCCCTGGCGGGGTTCCTCTTCGAGACGCCGACTCCCGAGGTCGCGCAGGCAACGGCCACCCCGACCACGGCGGCCGTCCAGGCCCCAACCCAGACGCCGCTCCGACCCACGGCATCGCCGACCCGGCCAGCGCCTACTCCGACCCGCATGCCGCCCACACCGACGACGATCCCGCTCGGTCGCCTGGCGTTCGCTGATGACATGCGCACCAACCGCAACGGCTGGGATGTTGTCAGTAACGAGCGGGTGCGCTCCGCTTTCACGCCGGAGGGCTTCCGGATCGATAACACCTATGCGACCAACACGAACTGGCAGACCACGCCCCGCAACCACCGCACGGTGTACGCCTCGCTCGCACTGGAAGTTGATCTGGTCAAGCTCGACGGGCCCGACGACCGCTCGTACGGTATCAGCTTTCGGGTCGCTGGCGTCGATGGCTACGACTTCCTCATCCGTGGCAACGGGACCTATCTACTCGGGCGCTATGTCGAAGCGCTCCAGCAGGCAGGTCAGAATGGCTACGACCTGATGATCGAGCCAACCCCGGCTCCCCCCGGCGTGATCAACCTCGGCAACTCGCCAAACCGGCTGAAGGTGGTGGCGCGCGGACCGAACATCACGCTCTACATCAATGACCGCTGGGTAGCCGATGCGGTCGAGACCAAACGCGAAGCCCGCCGCGATGGCACCTTCGGCATCATCGTCGGGCAGGGAGTAAGTGTCCTCGTCAAGGCAGTGAGAGTATTCGAAGTGGGATGAGGCCAGTGATTGACCAAGATCCAGCTGTCGAGGCCTTCGCGCGCGCACCGATTGACGCTCAGCCGCTGATAGTGGAAGAACTCGCTGCCATCGAGGAGGCCCGTCAGGAGGTCGCTCAAGGAAAGATGGTCTCGACGGAAGAGGCGCGTCCTCTCCTCTTTCCCGAGGAGGCTGCTGGTGACGATGAGGTGGGCAAGCGCTAAATGTCGGCGCGGGCTCGTTCCCTGTCGCCCCAGCGGGTTCGGTCGCCCCTGGCTTGCACCCAGCGGATGGCTGGCCCCCGCGCCCCGTCATCGAACC
>JAILZB010000184.1 GCA_023512725.1 Chloroflexota bacterium
AATGCGGTTGCGCCAGGGGTCACGCGGACGCGGATGTCCCGCTACTTGGAGGAGGACCGGCAAGCCGGCGAGGTCTTTCGCTCCCGGATCCCCCTCGGGCGCTTTGCCGAGCCCGAGGAGATCGCCGCGGCCTGCCTCTTCCTCGCCTCCGCAGCCGCTTCGTATGTCACCGGCGAGGTTCTGGTGATCGATGGCGGCTACAGCATTTCCTGACCCCCCTGCGCTCAGCGCTGCGGTCGCCTGGCTCCGCGCGCGCGACCCCCTCCTGACCGCCATCATCGACTCCGTCGGTCCGCCACGATTGCCCCGCCGCCCCGCCGACTTCGGTGGTCTCGTCGCTGCGGTCCTCGGCCAGCAGCTCTCGATCCAGGCGGCTGCCGCCATTCGGCAGCGCGTCGAAGCGTACTTCGCAGGAACCCTCACCCCGGCGGCCTTCCTGGCGACCGACGAAGCGACCCTGCGCGGGCTAGGCATTTCACGGGGGAAAGTGGGCACCCTCCGAGCGCTGGCCGAAGCAGCCGCCAGTGGCTACCTCCGCGTCGACCAGCTCGCCACCCAGGACGACGAAGCGGTGGTCCGCCAGCTGAGCGCCCTGCCTGGGATTGGCCGCTGGACCGCCGAGATGTTTCTGATCTTTTCGCTCGGGCGGCTCGATATCTGGCCGGTCGACGACCTTGGGCTCCGCGCTGCCCTCGCTCGGTTCTACGGCCTCTCTCCCAGCGCTGCCCGGTCAGCCCTGGTGGCCTTCGGCGAACGCTGGCGCCCCTACCGCACCCTCGCGACCTGGTACCTCTGGCAGGGGCGTCGCCAGCGGGAGCTGCGTGTTCCGCTCCCGGTTGACCTTCCCCCTGCTTCCCCCTAGCGGCGGAACCAGCGCCGTGGGCGTGGCCCGTTGGCCGTTGCCAGCACCGGCGTGCCCTCCGCTGCACCACCCCCTGGGGCCAGGGCTGCCGCTCGCGGGCGGAAGAGCGTCGCTACCCGTTCGCTCAAGCTGTCGACGTAGGTGTAGACGGTCGGCACGAGGAAGAGCGTGAGCAGGGTCGAAGAGAGCACCCCCCCGATCACCACCACCGCCAGTGGCGCCCGCGACTCGGCTCCGGATTCGAGCTTCAACGCCAGCGGGATCATCGCCATAACCACCGTCGCTGAGGTCATCACGATTGGCTTCAGCCGGGTCGGCGCCGCTTCGAGCACGGCGGGAAGCCGCGTGAGCCCGCGTGCCCGTAGCGTATTGGTGTAGTCCACCAGCAGGATCCCATTCTTGGCCACCAGCCCAAGCAGCATCAGAATGCCGAGCATCGAGAAGATGTTCAGGGTGTTGCCCGTCAACCAGAGGCCGAGGAAGGCCCCCACCAGGGCGACTGGCACCGAGAACATGATGACAAAGGGCTGGAGCCAGGATTCATAGAGGGCGACCATCAGCATGTAGATCAGCAGCACCGAGAGCCAGAGTGCCGCCACCAGTTGGCCGAACGCCTGATCGAGGGTAGCGGCCGTGCCACCGACGATCGTCTGGTACCCCTCGGGCAGAGGATAGGTGGCGAGGGCGTTGCGGAGGGCCTCGGCAACCTGCCCCACCGGCCCACTTGGCGTCACGCTCAGGGTGATGGTGCGTTGGCGGTCCTGCCGGTTGATCGTCGATGGGGAGGTCGCTCGAACGAGGTCGGCCACCTGGGAGAGCCGTGTAAAGTTCCCGCTGCCGGTGGGGATCGGCAGGTTGGCGAGCGCTTGCAGGTTCTGGCGGTCCGCGGGCTGGGCGATCAGGGTGATATCGCGCTGGAGTTCACCTTCGGGACGCAACGCCCCCACTTGCACGCCCGCAAGTGCGATCCGGAGCGAGGTGGCAACCGTCTGCTGGGAGATGCCGAAGTCTGCCATCCGGCTGCGGTTCGCCACCGCCCGGATCTCGGGGTCGCCCGCCGTCTGGTTCACCCGCGCTTCTGCCACCCCCGGCACGCTCTTGAGGAACTCGACCAGCGTGGTTGCGGTCTGCAGCATCGTGGCGTAGTCGTCGCCGAGGAGGCGCACGCTGATGGTGTTGGCACCGCCGCCACCGAAGCCACCGCTACCGAGCGGGTTCTCGACCCGGAAGTTCAAGTTGGCGCGGGTCTGGGCAGTGATCTGGCGCCCCTTGTCGCGCAGCTCGGCGATCACCTCAAAGACTGAGCGCGAGCGCTGACGCTTGTCCTTCAGTTGCACCGTGATGGTGGCAGAACCACCGCCACCAAACCCAACCCCAACCGAGGTGAACACCTCCTCGACCTCCGGCACCTGGCGGATCATCGCTTCCACCTGCTGCGCGGTCGCATCAGTCGCCGCCAGCGAGCTGCCCTGCGGCATGAAGATGCTTACGGTGAACTGGTTGTCATCGTCCGTCGGGGCATATTCCTGGCCAATCAGCCCGAAGCGCACGAGAGAAAAGGCCCCTGCCAGCGCCAGCGCCGCTACCAGCAGCACCAGCAGCCGTACCCGCAGACTGGCCTGAAGCGCCCGGCCGTAGCCGCGAGCGAGCCGGTCCCAGCCGCGGTCGAACCATTCCCCAAAGCGGGCAAAGAGGTTCGGTCGCCCGGGAACATGGGCACCGAGCAGCCGGCTGGCCAGCATGGGCGTAAGGGTGAAGGAGATGAAGAGGGAGAAGAGAGTCGCGATCGCAATCGTAATGCCGTACTCGCGGAACAGCTGGCCGAGAAAGCCGCTGACAAACACCATCGGAAGATAGACGATCACATCGACAAAGGTGATCGCCATCGCGGCGAGCCCTATCTCGTTGCGCCCGTTCAAGGCGGCAATGAGCGGACCCTCGCCCAGCTTGAGGTGGCGGTTGATATTCTCGATCACCACGATGGAGTCATCGACCAGGATCCCGATCGAGAGCGCGAGCGCCATCAGGCTGACGGTATCCAGGCTGAGGTCAAACGCGTACATCACAATGAAGGTGGAGATGAGCGAGGTCGGGATCGCCAGCACCACGATCAGCACGTTGCGCCAGGAGTGGAGGAAGAGCAGCAGCACGAGTGCGCAGAGCAGCACCGCCAGGCCCAGGTCGAACTGGACCGCGTTCAAGCTGGCTTCGGTGAAGCGGGAAGCGTCGTTCGTGATGCGCAGGCGGACGTCCGACGGTAGGAGCTTCTGGAGCGCCGTCAGCTGGTCTTTGAGGTCGTGCGCAACCTGGAGGCTGTTGGCATCGGATTGCTTGATGATGGAGATCCCGATCGCCTCCGCCCCGCTCAGCCGCTGGATGCGGGTCCGCTCCTTATAGTCCTCGCGGATGGTCGCAACCGCGCGGAGCGGGATGCCTGGTGTACCGGCAGCATTTCCCGCTCCACTGGAGACGATCACATTCCCCAGGTCGGCCAGGCTCTGGTACTGGCCGATGCTGCGCACCGCGACGCTGCGGTTGTCTTCGATCAGGGTGCCGGCCGGCTGGTTCAGGTTCTCGCGGGTGATCGCCGCCTGGAGCTGCTGGAGCGTGAGCCCATATGCTGCCAGCTTGTTCACATCAACCTGGACCTGGACCTCCTTCTGGAGCCCGCCGATCACCTGGACATCGGCTACCCCCAGGACGGATTGGAGCCGCGGCTGGATCACGTTGACCGTCAGGTCATAGAGCTGGTCGAGGGGGCGGTTGCCCGTCACGGCGATGTTCATGACCGGGAAGGCGTTGGGGTCCGCCCGGTTGACCACCGGTATGCCGGCATCTGCGGGCAGGCGCCCTCGGATCGCGGCTACCCGCCGCTCGATCTCGACTGCCGTCTTGTCCGCGTCCACGCCTTCGGCCAGCTGGGCGCTCACCATGGCACGGCCGCTGGAGGCGGTCGAATTGATGCTCACCACCCCGGCAACCCCGGAGATCGCCCCTTCGAGCGGCTTGACGATCAGCTCTTCGACATCGGTGGGGCTGGCCCCACTCCACGCCACCGAGACTGAAACAAACCCTACATTCAGGCGCGGCAACCGGTCGACCCGGAGCTGGCGGTAGCTCATCGCGCCGAGAATGACCAAGCCGACCACCAGCATCAGGATCGCCAGGGGGCGCGTGATGGCAAGACGGGTGAGTGCCATAGGGTTCCCTCCAGCTGCGCTGGCGCTCCCTAGCGGACGGTGAGTGTTGCTCCTCCTTCGGTGAGCGCCTGGTTGAGCGAGGCGAGGCCCAGGAAAAGGCGCGTGAGGGTGCCACCCGTCCCCTGGGCAAAACCGATCCGGGAGAGCGAGCCGCCGCTATACCACAGCTTCAGCACCCCGCCATCCAGGATCACCCAGGGGTCGCCGACACGCTCACTATCCCAGGCAGTCGGCGGGCCAGGCTCCAGCACCACGACTCCCGGGGACCAGGTGATCCCGTCGCTTGAACTTGCCCAGAGCACCCGACCAGCACGGGTGTACCAGATCTGGTAACTACTGCCCACCTTAACCAGCCCACGCACCCCGCTGGCATTGGGGATGACGGGCCCAGGCTGCTTGGTCCAGGTCAGGCCATCCGGGGAAGTCGCACGGCCGATCCCCACCCGACCACGTTGAGAGAACCCGACGTAGTACATCACTAGGGTGCTGCCATCGCGGACGACCCGCCCCGGCCGCACCTCGAGGTCGTCCCAGCTCTCGGGGGCTCCTGCGCTCAGCACTGGCAGCACCACCCCGTCGCGCGTCTGGTTGCGCCGGGTCCAATTCACGCCGTCCAGCGAGGTCGCGTAGTAGATATCTCCTTGCCGCCGCCCGCTCACCAGCTGGTAGCCGGAATACCACAGCTGGTAGAGCGGCCCTTCCTTGAGAACTGTCGGGTCGGAGACGCCGTGGTCCCGGTTCGGCAGCGGCTCCCCCGCCAAGACGGGCAGCGTGAACGGCTTCGTCCACTCGATGCCGTCGGGAGAGGTGGCGTAGCCGATCGTCTGGAGCGACTGCGGGGGGTTATCCCCCAGGCCGGTGAACCACATCGTATAGCCGGTGCTCTCCCGGATCACACTGGGCGCTCCCACCCCGAAGGAGTCGTAGCCGAGGCTTGTGACGTTATACAGCCGGAACCAGTCGAAGGTTGCAGGAGGGCCAAGCCCCGGGTTGTCGTTGCCATTGACGGCGAAGAACCCCACCGCGTTGCGCGCAATGACCACATCCAGCATCGTGGCCACCGGGCGCCAGCTCATCCCATCACTCGACCACCAGCCATCGACCCGGTCGGCCACCCGCCGCAGCCGCAAGAAGAGGGTGGTGTTCGGAACGTCCTTGCCATCGACTGCCTTCGTCTCGCCATTGACCTGGTAGAGCATGACCACTCGCTGGGAGGACTGGCCGGGAAACTGGGGTGGCAAGGTGATACGCACGAGCTTGAGGTAGGTATCGTCGCTTTGATAGAGGATTAGCCCTGCTTGCTGGGTTGGTAGCTGAGGAGCGAAGGAGAGGCGCGTGCGGGCCTCCCAGTTGGCCGGTGCTTCCCGCAAGATGAGGTTGCGCGCGGTCGCGCCCGCGCCGTAGATATCCCCTTCCTGGGGCACGATCTGTAAGACATCGTCCGGTGGACCGGTCCGCCAGAAGCGCGCGTCCTGGCGGATAAAGAACCACCCTGGGTCGAGGGTTGGGCTGGTGAAGTCGTCGAAGAAGATATCCGCTGGGTAGCCGGCTTCGGTCAGCACTGGCGCCGGGCTCTTCGCGACGTACGGTGCCGCCGGGGGCGCACTCTGGGCGGCAGTGGGAGGCAGGCCATGCCCGGCAAGCACGGCCACCACAACCGCCAGGACCAGGGAGAACCTCCAGGCCATGGAGTGTCCTTTCGCGATAGGATCGGGGCGCCGAGCGAGGGGATCTGGGTGCATCACCAGCGCAGCGGACCTAGCGGGGAATGGCGAAGGGGGGCGCGCCACCACCGACCCCACTGGGCGGGCGGGTGGTGGTCGAGGGGATCACCACTTGCTCGCCCTCACGGACCCCTTCCAGGATCTCGGTCTGCTGATCGTTGCTCACCCCAACCCGGACCCGACGGGTCTCGACGCGCCCATCGGCGAGCAGAACGTCCACGCTCCGTTCCCGCCCCTGGATTCGTACCGCTCGTGCTGGCACCAGCAGGACGTTCTGACGCTCTTCGACGATGATCTGGACGTTCGCCGTCATCCCCGCCTTGACCCCCTCCGGCTGCTCGATCTGCAACGAAACGGGGTAGGAGGCTACCCCCTGCTGGATGGTCGCTACCGGGGCGATGGCGATCACGCGGCCGCGGTACGTTCGGCCGGGCAGGGCATCCAACGTGATCGTGGCCGCCTGCCCGAGGGCCAGGCGAGCGACATCGTTCTCATCGACGTTAACATCCAGGCGCAGGTTCGTCGGGTCCACGAGCGTCAGAAAGGGGTTGCTCCCGACCACCTCACCCGGAGAAGCCGTCAGCGCGCTGACCACCCCATCGAAAGGTGCGACGAGGATCGCGCGGTCCAGGTTCAGCTGCGCAGTCGCGACCGCTGCCGCCGCCTGCTCGACCGCCGCCCGGGCGGCAGCGACATCCTGCGGGGTCGGCCCGCTCTGGAGCTGCGCGAGCCGGGTGTTCGCTGCTTCCACCTGCTGCCGCGCGCTTTCGACGGCCTGGCGAGCAGTCGCAACGTCGCTCTCCTTCGGCGGTGCGATCTTCAGGTTGTAGGCAGCGAGGGCGCTCTGGTAATCGGCCGTGGCGTTCTGGAGGGCAACCGCCTGGGGGGTGGAGGCAGCATCCCCGCGCCAGGAGATCCGGTCGTACTCCGTCTGGGCATTCTGGAGCGCCACCCGGGCCTTTTCCAACTGGGAGGCAAGCTGCTGGACTTCGTCAGGGGAGGGCGGCGTCGTCAGCTTCTGGAGGTCGGCCTGCGCTTTGACGAACTGGGCCTGCGCCGAGGCGACCGAAGCGACTGCTGCCTGGATATCGCTCGGCAGAGCGCCTGCCAGCGTCTGCTGGAGCCTGGCCTGCGCCGAGGCAAGGTTCGCCTGTTGCTGCCGCAGCGTGATCTCGAGGTCCTTGGTATCGAGCTTGGCCAGTGGCTGGCCGGCCTTGACGCTGTCACCGACCCGCACGTACACCTCGGCAAGATACCCGCCGGAGCGGAACGCCAGGCGGGCGGTGGTGTTGGCCTGGAC
>JAILZB010000185.1 GCA_023512725.1 Chloroflexota bacterium
CCCCGGGCTACGGGGAATCGACGCCGCTTGAGCCGGAGGAGCCCACGATCGGGGACTTTGCCGAGGCGCTGGCCACCACCCTCGATGCTCTCCAGCTCACCCGCACCCACCTGCTAGGCTCCCACACGGGCGGCAAGATCGCGCTCGAATTTGCACTCCGCCACCCGCAGCGGGTCAGCCGCCTGGTGCTGGACGGCCTGGGGCTCTACCCCCCCGAGATGATCCCCTGGCTGCTCGAGCACTACACCCCCTTCTTCCATCCCGTCTCCGATGGGAGCCACCTCGTCCAGCAATGGACGATGCGGCGAGATATGGGCCTCTTCTGGCCCTGGTTCAACCGGACGCCAGAAGGCCGGCTGCTGCGCGACCTCCCCTCGGCTGAAGAGCAGCACGATGCCTTTGTCGATATGCTGCGGGCGGGGAACCACTACCGCAAAGGCTACCGGGCTGCCTTCCGCTACGACGGCCTGGCCGCTCTCCGGCAGGTGCGCGTTCCCACCGCGCTGCTCACCCGCCAGAGCGACCCGCTGGTGGCCTACGTCAGCCGTCTCACGGGGCTGCCCGAGCACGTGCGCAGCGAGGTGGTTGCTGACCAGCCGCCAGGGCACTTCACCGCCCGCGTGGTCGAGTTCCTCCAGCAAGGCGAGGCCCTTCCCTCACCACCGCCGCCACCACCGGTGCCCTTCGTCGTCAGCGAGGTTAGGCGTGACTACACCCAAACATCGGTTGGCCAGCTGCTGCTACGCAAAAGTGGCGCCGGGCCAGAGCGGCCGCTCGTCTTGTTGCATGCTTCCCCCGGCTCCAGCGCGAGCCTCGAGCCGTTGCTGCTCCGCTTCGGGCTCGACCGATCGGCCGTCACCTTCGACAACCCCTGCAATGGCGATTCTGCTCCCCTCCCTGGCACGCCGGAGATTGGGGACCTGGCAGATGTGATCCTGGAAGCGATCGATCAGCTCGGCTTCGACGAATACGACCTCTATGGCTCGCATACCGGCGCCATGATCGCGATCGACATCGCGATCAAGCGGCCACGGCAGGTCAAGCATGCCATCCTGGATGGGGTGACGCTCTACGATGCCGAGCGGACGCGCTGGTTGATCGAGAACTACCCCGTTCCGCTGCGCCTCAGCTCCTACGGCGATCACATCATCTGGGCCTGGAACCAGTTGCGCGACATGCAGCTGTTCTACCCCTATTTCGACCGCCGGGCCACGAGCGCCCGCCAGGCGGGGTTGAGTAGCCCCGAGGCGATCCACCGCTCCTTCCTGGAGTTCATCAAGGGGGGCAAGACGTATCACAAATCGTACCGAGCGGCCTTTGCCTACCCAACGGCCGAGCGACTGCCCCTGGTCCAGGTGCCGGTCATGCACTGCGCCGGGCCAACCGACCCGCTTAAGGTGTTCGTTGTGCCGGGCACCCGGCTGACCCCGCGGGCAGTCGGCTACGAGACCCCTGGCCTGGGCACGCCCGAGAGCTTCTCGACCACCGTCTCGCTCTGGCGCACCTTCCTGGCCGACCGGCCGCTGCCGCAGGAAGGGCGACTGGCGTGAGCCGGGTCCGGCGGATGTATATGGATGGCCGCTTCGGCCAGCAGCACCTGCGGATCGCTCGGCCACCCGCTGACGTGCCGCCCAAGCGGCCGCTCGTCTGCTTCCACCTCTCGCCGAGTTCCAGCCACATCTACCAGCAGTTCCTGGAGGAGATGAGCCGCGATCGGCTAGCGGTCGCCCCGGATACGCCCGGCTTCGGGGAATCCGACCCGCCGCCAGCGCTCCCAACCATCCACGACTACGCCCTCGCCATGGCCGACCTGCTAGACATTCTCGAACTGGAGACGGTCGACCTGATGGGCTACCACACTGGCTCGAAGATCGCCGTCGAGCTGGCCCTCATCCGTCCGGAGCGCGTCCGCCACCTGGTCTTGGTCTCAGCACCGGTCTACACCCCGGAGGAGCTCGCGCGCCAATGGGAGACGATGGGTCGCCCGCGCGAGCTGCAGGCCGATGGCTCCCACCTGCTGGAGGGCTGGCGGGCGATCTTCGCCTGGCGTGGCCCCGGCATGACGCTGGAAATGGTCCAGAAGGAGTTCGCAGAAAGCCTGCGCGGTGGCCCTATCAGCTGGTGGGGTCACCACGCGGCCTTTCACTACCACCACCAGGAGCAGCTGCCGAAGGTCGAGCAGCCGGTGCTCATCCTCTGCCCGGAAGATGACCTCGCCATCCCCACCCGGCGTGCGGCGGCGTACGTGCGGAACGGTCGCCTGCTGGAACTGCCCGGCAAGGGCCACGGGATGCTGACGCTCTACCCGGCTGAAATCGCCCAGATCGTCCGTGCGTTCGTCGACGAGGCGGGCTGAGTAGTCCTTCAGCTGAGTTGGACCCCAAGTGCGAGCGTTCCGGTGTAACCGTTCCCACTCGGCACGAGGGGCACGACCGTCTGGCCCCTGCTCCGGCGGAAGATGCTATCGGCGGCGTTACGGGTGTCGCGCTGGCCCCGAGCGGTGTAGGGTGGCTGAGCGTGGATCTGGTCGATCAGGGCGTCATCGAAGAAGAGCTGAGAGGTGAACTCGTACCCTCGCCCGGCAGTCGGGTCCGTCCGCACCTTGAAGTGGATGTGGACAGCGCGGCCGCGGTACCACCCTGGGAAGATGGTCAGAAAGCGGACGCGGCCCTGCTCATCGGTGCGCTGATAGCCGCGCAGAAACGTGCTCCCGCGCGTCGAGCCACCGGGGTCACTAACGCCGGAGTAGCGGCCAGCGGCATCGCACTGCCACAGGTCGAGTATCGCGCTAGCCAGGGGTGTGCAGGAGGAGCCAGCCACGCGCGCAACAAGCAGCTCCATCTCCAGCGGAGTGCCAGGCACGGCCACGCCTGTGACGGTATCGGTGCGGAGGTCTGAGCGTTCCAGGCGCGCATCGACGAAGTACGGTCCCTCGGTCAGTGCGGGCGTCACCACACAGGCGAGGGGGGTCGCCCCGAGCCTCCGGGCTGCCGTCGGCGCTGGCTCAGGTTGCGCTGCCAGCCAACACCGCCCCAGCGAGAGAGCGGTTACCACGCTTCCCACCGGGGCGAGGCCGGCGGTGGCCGCCACTCCGGCGAGGGACGCGGCCCGTCGGCTCAGGATTCGTCGCTCGCCAGGACGATGCATTGTCTCCCCTTGCCCTACCCAGCGGGGACGCTCCCGGTTTCGTTTGGCGAACGGTGATACCGAACCCCAACCTGCTGGCAATAGGGCAGGACCGGGCAGGCCGTACAACGCGGCAGCGTGCCGGTGCAGATGTGCTTCCCGAAGGGCACTAGCAGCCGGTTGATCTCGACCCAGTAGGCGCGGGGGAGCTGCTGCTCCAGCGCTCGCATCGTTTCCTCGGGGCTCCGGGTGCGGACGTAGCCCCAGCGGTTGGTCACCCGGTGAACGTGGATATCAACGGCGATGAACGGTAGCCCGCACGCGATGCCAAGACCGAGGTGGGCGCACTTCGGCCCGATGCCCGGCAGCGCTAGCAGCGCTGCCTCCTGGCAAGGCAGGGCTCCCCCATAGTCGTCCACAGCCCGGCGAGCGATCGCCCGCAGGTGGCGGGCCTTGGTCTCGGCGAAGGCCGCTGGCCGCAGGATGGCCTGGAGTTCCGTGAGCGGGAGGTCAAGCAGCTCAGCGGGGGTCCGGGCCCGAGCGAAGAGACGAGGCGCCACCTGGAGCGTCACTTCGTCGCGGGTGCGCACCGAGATCAGGCAGGCGACGAGCTGCTCGAAGAGAGAGCGATGCCCGGCCTCGGCGAGAGCGAAGAGCGCAGCTGGGGGTAGGGAGCGACCGCCTGGCGCACCAGGGCAAGCACCTGCTCGAGATCGAAGGGGCGCTTGAGTGGGTCCCCGCACACCTAGCGGCCCACCCCCGCGAGCGCGAGCAGTTTTGGCAGGAAGAGCAGGCCACCGACGACCACGGCCGCGATGGCAGCGGAGATCACGGCCGCCGCCCCGACATCCTTCGCGATCGCGGCCAGGGGGTCGTAGGTAGGGGAGACCAAGTCGACCAGGGTCTCGAAGACGGTATTGACCATCTCGGTGACCAACACCAGGGCGATCGTGAGCACCAGCACCGCCCACTCGACCAGCGAGAGCTGCAGCCAGAGCCCCAGCGCAATTGCGATCAGGCCGAGCAGGCTCTGGATGCGGATATTCCGTTGGCTGCTAAAGGCATAGCGCAGGCCAGCAAAGGCGTAGCGAAAGCTTTCCGCCAGGCTGACCGCGCGCTTCAACGAGCGAGGGCGGCGAGTATCGAATCCTGCCGCCGCTTCATGGTCCTCCACGCTTCGTCCTCTTCGTCGTCATAGCCAAGCAGGTGGAGGGTCCCGTGGACGACAAGCACCAGCAACTCCTGGGCAAGCGTCTGCCCCTGCTCAGCAGCCGAGCGAGCGCTGTAGGGAACTGCGATCACCAGCTCCCCAAGCTGACGCGGTGCCCCGGGGGGCAAGGCGAAATCGCCAGGATCGAACCCGAACGCCAGGACATCGGTTGGGGCGTCGATCCCGCGGTAGGTCCGGTTTAGCGCCTGTACCGTCGCATCATCCGTTAGCTGCACGCTCACTGCGGCTGGAGCAGGCACGCCCTCGGCCTGGAGCGTAGCCCGCACGGCCTGCACCAGCGGCGCTACCTCCACCTGGGGCTGGAACGGCGCATCGACGTGGACGGTGATCTGGTAGGCAGGCTTGCTGCTGGTCATCGCTGCACGGGACCCAGGCTAGCACCCAGCACCGTATCGGTGCAACCAGCGGGCGCGCGCGCACCCCTGCTCCCGGGAGCGCTCGGCCTTCCGCTCGCCGTGAGGACCCCCGCGCCACGAGCCAACCAGCACGGGCAGCAGCACCGGCACCACCAGCCCCTTCTAGCGGGAGCATACCTGCCGGGCTAGGGTCTTTGTGTGATGCATTCGTGGTCGGCTTTGGGCATGGAGACGGAAGCTCTGGTTCGGCGCCGTTTCGCGGCCTTTACGCAGGTGCCCGACCCGCGCCGTCCCCGGGGCCGACGCCATCCCCTAGCGGCGATCCTGGCCCTGGCGACCGCCGCGATGCTCGGGGGTGCCCGCAGTCTCGATGCGATCGGGCAGGAGGGCGACTGCCGGAGCCAGCAGTGGTCACGCCGCTGAGTTTTTCCCGGGAGCAGACCCCTCCCGTAGCGACGCTGCACCGGGTCTTCAGCCGGCTGGACGTGGGCGCATTCGCAGCCGTGCCGCGGACGTGGGTGCAGGCGAATCTCGGCGATCGGGCGGAGACCATCGCCATCGACGCCAAGGAGCTCACGGGCAGCCACAGCGGAGCGCTGCCAGGCGTGCCCCTCGTCGCCACCTAGGCAGGGAAGCCCATGAGGCACAGCGGAGCGTCGCGCCGGCTCTCCTGCCCAACCCGCCGCTGGCCGGGCCGGGGGCGACAGGCGATGCGCTGGCTGCCCAGCGGACCGTCTGCCAGCCAGCGGGGATTACCGTCAACCCCAACCAGCCGACGCTCGAGGGAGAGATCACCCGGCTGTGTGCCGAGCCGCCGCCGGGGGAGCAAGTTCAGTCTGCCGAACAGCCCGGCTGGCACGGCGACCGGCAGGAGGTGCCACGGCTGTGGGCGTCGTCGGCGCTCGCCGGTTCCCTGGACTGGTCGGGGGGCAGCCTGGTGCTGAAGGGCGAGCGGGAGGTGCGCGCTGCCGTCACGAGCCATGGGCCAGCGGTGGGGGCGGCCTGCTGGCTGGAACTACTGCGGCGCCACTGGGCGTTCGAACACCAGCTGCCCTGGCCGGGGGACGTGCCGCTCGGCGCGGACGGCTGCCAGGCGCCCACCGGCACGGCGCCCCAGGTGCTGGCGACCGTGCGGCATCTCGTCCGCGCACTCCTGCGGCAGCGTGGTGGCTCGAACGTGGCCGCTGCGCTCCGCGACCACGGCTGGCAGCCACACGGCACCCCGTGCTTCCTCAGCCTCGCCCACGTCGCCACCACAGCAAGACCCGGTGCCAGGCACGCGTTGGCTTGACCCCTTGACAGCAGATGCCACGCCTGGTACATGCTGGGCATAGCGTTGGCTTGACCCGTAGCGTGGCAGGGTCTAGGATGCAGCGTGCATACGGACATCTCCAGAGGAAGGGCATGCCCAGACGCTGGAAACACCTCCTCATCCTCGGCGGGCTAGCAGGGACACTCATCGCCGGGCTGGGTGGTGAGCCCACCCTCCTGCTCCGTCCGACCGCAGCCGAGCCCGCCACCCAAGCCGCAACGACCTGGGTGACAAATGGTCAAGTCTCTGCGGTCGCGCGCGTCGGCACCACCATCTACCTGGGGGGAAGCTTCACCTACGTTGGTCCCCCGACCGGCTCCTGGGTGGCGCTGGATGCCAGCAGCGGCACGCGGGATGCCAGCTGGCCAGTGTTCAATGGCTCGGTCTCTGCCATAGCGCCGGATGGCACGGGCGGCTGGTATGTCGGTGGCAGCTTCACCCGCGCTGGTGGGCTGGTGCGCAACAACCTGGCGCGCGTGAAGGCAGACAAGACTATCGACCCCACCTGGAACCCCAATGCCAACAACGTGGTCTGGGCGCTGGCGGTGAGTGGCAGCACGGTGTACGTCGGGGGGGACTTTACCAGCGTCGGGGGACAGCCACGGAACCGCCTCGCAGCCATCGATGCCTCCACCGGTGCTGTTACCGCCTGGAACCCCAATGCCAACAACGTGGTCCGGGCGCTGGCGGTGAGTGGCAGCACGGTGTACGTCGGGGGGGACTTTACCAGCGTCGGGGGACAGACCCGAAACTACCTCGCAGCCCTCGATGCCTCCACCGGTGCTGCTACCGCCTGGAACCCCAATGCCAACAACGTGGTCTGGGCGCTGGCGGTGAGTGGCAACACGGTGTACGTCGGGGGGCACTTTACCAACGTCGGGGGACAGACCCGAAACTACCTCGCAGCCCTCGATGCCTCCACCGGGAATGTCACCAGCTGGAACCCCAATGCCAACAGCTTTGTCTTGGCGCTGGCGGTGAGTGGCAGCACGGTGTTCGTCGGGGTGTTCTTTACCAACGTCGGGGGACAGACC
>JAILZB010000186.1 GCA_023512725.1 Chloroflexota bacterium
GCCTGACCGAGGAAGACTTCCGGCGCATCCTCACCGAGCCGGAGAACGCCCTCACCAAGCAGTACCAGGCCCTGCTCAGTACTGAAGGCGTGACGCTGACCTTCGGCGAGGACGCGATCGCTGAGATCGCCCGTCTGGCCGTGCTGATGAACGAGCGGCTCGAGAACATCGGGGCGCGTCGGCTCCACACTATCATGGAGCGGGTGCTGGAGGAGATCTCCTTCACCGCGCCCGAACGCGCTGGCCAGCAGGTCCACATCGATGCGGAGTACGTCCGTCAGCGCATGGCTGACCTGATCACCGACCAGGACCTCAGTCGCTACATTCTGTGAGCCTGGCCGCGCCAAGGGGGGCCATTGGCTGCTGCACACGTTGAGCTCGTCATTCGCGGCCCCGCGGGGCAGGTCCAGCGCTCCCCCCTGCCCGACAGCACGCTCCTCATCGGGCGCGACCCGAGCTGTCCCCTCTGCCTGGCCGACCCCACCGTCTCGCGGCAGCACGCCCGGATCGAACGGCGAGGGGAGCACCTGCTCCTGACCGACCTCGGCAGCGGTAACGGCACCCGGCTGAATGGCACCCCGCTACCGCCGTGGACCCCAACTCCCCTACGTCCCGGGGATACCGTCACGATCGGCTGCTACCAGCTCGAGCTTGCCGTACCAGTGGCACCTCCTCCTGCTGCCCCCGCCACGCCCCTGCCCCAGGCGGCGCGCTCGGAGGCGCTGGCACGCCCGAGCGGGACGCTCCCGAGCGAGGAACGCCCCTCGCGCGAGCAGACCGCCATCGGCGTGCCCACTCAGCCGCCACGCCTGATCGTCTGGGAGCGCGGCCGCACGCGTGAGTACCCGATCCCCCCCGCCGGACTGCGGATCGGGCGCGACCCAAGCAACTCAGTCGTTCTGGATGACCCTCAGGTGAGCCGACGCCACGCTGAGGTCCGCCCTGTCCCGGGCGGCTTCGAGCTCGTCGACCTGGGCAGCACCTACGGCGTGTTCCAGAACGGACAGCGCATCACGCGCACCCTGCTCGCCGAGAACGTGACCTACCAGCTCAGCGAGAGCGTCCAGCTTGCCTTTCGGCCCGGGGTCGCCCTGCCGCCTCCGGCAGCCCCTGCCACCATCCGGATCGAGTTCGGCTCGCGCGATGTCCTCACCATCGGCCGCGATGCGAGCAACAGCATCCCCCTTCCTCATCCGCTCGTCTCACGTTTCCACGCTCGCCTGGTGCGCCGCCAGGGCCAGATCCAGATCGAGGACCTCGGGTCGACCAACGGCACGTTCGTCAACGGTCGGCCGGTCCAGCTGGCCATCCTCCGCGAGACGGACCGCATCCAGATCGGGCCCTATGAGTTCACCATCCACGAGGGGTTGGTCGCTGCCGTCTCGACAGAAGGCAACATCCGCGTCGATGCGGTGAACATCAGCCGAACGGTGCGGGGCGGCAAGATGATCCTCCAGCCGGTCTCCCTCTGTTTCAAGCCGCGCGAGCTGGTGGCGATCGTCGGCGCCTCCGGCTCGGGAAAGACGACCCTCCTCAACGCCCTCTCCGGTTTTCGTCCCGCCACCGCGGGGCGGGTGTTCTACAACGGGCGGGACCTCTACCACCACTTCGAACTGTTCCGCACCGCGATCGGCTTCGTGCCCCAGGATGACATCATCCATCGGGAGCTGCCCGTCATCGCGACCCTGCGCTACGCCGCCAAGCTCCGCCTCCCGCGCGATACGAGCGCAACCGAGCTGGAAGAGCGCATCCTCGAAGTGCTCCGCGACCTCGGCCTGGAAGAGCAGCAGGCCACCCGGGTGGAAGAGCTCTCCGGCGGCCAGCGCAAGCGGGTTAGCATGGGTGTCGAGCTGCTGACGAAGCCCAGCCTCTTCTTTCTCGACGAGCCGACGTCCGGCCTCGACCCCGCGACCGAGACCCGGATGATGCGGTTGTTGCGTCAGCTAGCCGACCAGGGGCGTACCATCTTGCTCATAACGCACGCCACCCAGAACATCACTCTCTGCGACAAAGTCTGCTTCCTGGGGCGCGGCGGCTACCTCGCCTTCTTTGGCACCCCGAACGAAGCCCTCGACTTCTTCGGCGTCGAGTCGTTCCCGGAGATCTACGAGCTGATGCAAGCCGAGGAGACCCCAGGAACGATCGCCCGCCGCTACGCGAGCTCCCGCTACCGCGAGGAACACCTGGGTGCCGTAAGCCGCGAAGTGCAGGCGGTCCAGAGCACGCCACCCCCGCGCCCGAGCCCCAAGAAGAGCATCTCCTCCTTCCGCCAGTTCGTCATCCTCACTGCCCGTACCCTGGCCGTGACCCGCGCCAACCGCAAGGCGCTGGCCATCCTGCTCCTGCAGGCCCCGATCATCGCCCTGCTGGTGGCAATCGTCTTTCCGCGCTCGATCTTCAACGACCGCCCGGTGTACGTCCCGCCCGAAAAGGTCTTCGCTGCTGGGCTGGCGCGCGGCCCGAATGACCCGCTCCCGAACTGCGGGCTGACGACCGACCAGGTGAACGCCCTCCCCGAGATCCTGCGCGACCCCGGCATGACCACTGGCTGCGGCAACGCCATGCGCGTGATGTCGCTGCTGTTCTTCCTGGTGCTGGTGGTTATCTGGTTTGGCACGTCCAATGCCTCGAAAGAGATCGTCAAAGAGTTGCCGATCTACAAGCGCGAGCGGATGGTCGGCGTGCGCTTACTGCCCTATCTCTTCGCGAAGCTGCTCCCGCTGTTTGGCATCGCGGTGGTCCAGAACCTCATGTTCCTTGCCATCGTGATGGCGATCATCCCCTTTCCCTTCAGCGGGCCCGGGATGGCGGCAGCGTTCGCTGGCCTCCTTGCGTTGACCAGCCTGGCAGCGATCGCGCTTGGCCTGCTGGTCTCTTCCCTGGTCAGCAGTGTCGATGAGTCGAACAGTATCGTGCCGATCTTGCTGATCCCCCAGGTGGTGTTCTCGGGGGCAGTCATCCCTCTCGCCAAGATGCCCGAACTTACCCGCCCAGTCTCCACCCTGGTCTTGAGCCGTTGGAGCTGGGAGGCAGTCGGCGCGGTGCTCGGGGTGCCCCAGCTCGCCGAGCGGCAGGGCGGCTTCTCCTACCAGATGCTCGTTGAACAGCAGTGGCTGGAGGCCTTTCAGGTGAACGTCCCCCGGCACACGCTCATCGTGCTCGGGTTCTGCCTGGTCTTTCTGGTCGCAGCCGCGTTCGCCCTCAAGCAGAAGGACACCGTCTAGCCGGGCAGGCTACGGGCTGAGGGGAATGGCCACGGCATCACCCTGCGGGCCGCTCAGCCGCTCGCCCGTCTCGGGCCGGTAGAGACCGATGAGGAGCCGGGTCGCCCCGGCCGGAAGCGGTACCTGCCGCTCATCTGCCACCACTTCGCCCGCCTCCCAGAGGTCGGTCGGCTGGCGATAGTCTGCGGGCGGACCGTCGGCCTGGGCCAGGATCCTTCCCTGGACGTCGACGATGTGGACGAAGACGGTATAGGCCACCCCGGGCGGCGCATCAGCCTGCCAGAGCAGCCGCAGGGTCGCCGTGCAGCTCCCGTCCTGGCAGCGTGGTGCGCTCAGGTCGTAGCCGAGCAAGCGGATGGTGCCGAAGCGGGCCTCGAGCGGGTGGCGCGCTGGGGGCGGCGGCGCCGTCGCAAGCACCTTGACCCGCCCGAAGATCACATTGCCATCCGGGCGGAGGGTCGGCAGGCGGCTACCGCTCCGGCGGTCGTAGAGCCCGACGGCAAGCCGATACTCGCCGGGGGGTGCCCTCGGGTCGACCATCAGGTCATAGCGACCACGGACGAGGTCACCTGGCTGCCACTGGGGGCTGGCATATTCGTTGGCATCGCCGATCCCCCAGCGCTGGCCGGTGCGGTCGAGGAGATGGCTGAACCAGGCCAGGTCGAGCGCCGGGTCAGCCGGCTGCTGCACCTGCCAGGTCAGCGTCAGGGGGAGCCGCTCGCCTGGCCGGATGCGGCTCCCCGCTTCCCAGCCGAGCAGCACCACCGGCCCAACGGGCACGGGCTCGCCCAGCGGCGTCCGCAGCCGCTCGGCCAGGGCCTGGTTCTGGGCTGGGCTCACCCGATAGGCGACAAAGGCCACGGTGCCTGCCGGGCCTGGCCGTTCGGCCACCCGGGTGGCCGGGTCAAAGTAGCGCTCCAGCTCCGCTGGCCGAGCCGACCAGGGGAAAAGATAGAGCACCTCGCGCGCGCCAGCCGCCGGCACCACCAGCGACTGGGTGCCGTTGAACCAGCGGAGATCGAAGGGACGCTTGAGCAGGAACAGCGTGCTGGGATGGTCACGGTACTCCGAGGAGAGCATCACCAGCGGGTCACCGCTCACTTCCTCATTCAGGTAGCGGCCGATCGCGTTCATCTCGCTGTGGAAGCCGTAATAGACTTCCGGCCGCGGCGCCCAGAGGACAAAGTACTCGTAGGCGACACTTCCCGCCGTTCCTCCCAGCCAGCCGACCAGGAGAGCGGTCACCAGGCCAGCGCGCGCTCGCCCCAGCCAGCGGAGCCATGGCAGCAACCGGTCGAGCAGCCAGTCCAGCCCAAGCGCGGGCAGGGCAAAGATCGCCGGGATCAGCCCGACCGCTCGCAAGTAGTGCGGCGCGCTGGTGGAAAGTGCTGTCGGGAGGATCATGACCCCACTCCAGATCAGCAGCAGCCCCATCGCCGGGCGCCGCAGCTGGAGCAGGGCGAGCACCAGCCCGAGGTAGAAGAAGGCGGCCCCGATGCCGTCGAACACCGGGCGGTTACTGATGTTCCGCCCCCAGAGGTAGTCGCCCCGAACCGAGAACATCCCCAGCGCATCCACCACGTTGACGAGCGGGGAGGGCGGCGCCGCCGGGTCGTTGCCACCGACGCTCGCCACCTGCTCGAAGCGCGAGAAGAAGATGTGGGGATGCCCCAAGTAGTAGCTGCCCAGCGGTAAGAAGACGAGGAGCGCCACCCCCAGGTAGACGAGCACCCCCCGCCAGCAAGCCTGAAGCCACTCCCGCCGGACTACCCAGAGGTAGGCGAGGAAGGCAAGGAGGAGGAAAGGCACGGCGCGGTCGGCAAAGTAGGTGTACTGCACCAGGCCAAAGAGGGCACCGCCCACCGGCCAGGCCCAGCGTCGTCGCTCGGTCAGCCCTACCCAGAGCAGAAGCAATGCCAGGGTCAGGACCAGCGGCAAGGTGATCGCCCGGAAGGAATTGCGGCTGAGAACGAGATGCCAGAAGTTCACCGCCAGCCATGCGGAAGCGAAGATGGCAACGCGTGGCCCGAACAGGCGCCGAAAGAGCAGATGCCCCGCGAGAATGGTCCCCAGCCCGCAGGCGACGGAGGCCAGGCGCAACGCCAGCGGCTCCGGGCCGACGAGCAGCATCATCAGCGCGCTGAGATAGATGTAGAGCGGCTCGCGCCCACCGTTGTTCCGCTCGAAATAGATCGGATGGACCCCCAGCTGGACCGCGTCGCGGGCGTCCAGCCCGTACATTGCTTCGTCGTGGGAGATCCCGGGCGGCACCGTCGTGATCTGGACGAGGCGCAGCGCCGCCGCGAGCAGCAGAATGCCTACCAGCGCTCCGAATTCCAGGCGCCAGCCGGGCCAGGCGGGGGAGTGCGGCACCACCCGGGACGCGGGCGAGGCCGTCAGCGGTGGTGAGGCGACCACGCGAGGGGCACGGCTAGACGGGAGGACGCTGGCCTTTCGGGACCAGGCGCCCATCCACGATCGCACCATCCTCGATGAGGCCGGAGAGCCCCCCCAGTTCGCTGCCCTCCGGCACGATAATCACGTACCACTGGTCTAGCCCGAACTCGAGGCGGAGACTATCGTCCATTCCCTCCGGGGCGAACGGCCGCACGTTCTCCGCGCCGAAGCGACGCTGCAGGTCCTCGAGCGTTTGGCCGGGTGCTGGTCGGACGAGGATCTGCCCCGGCTCGTAGCCGGTCGCCGGGCTCGGCTCCTGGGATGCTGGCACTGACCGACGCGGCGGTGCTCCCCCGATCGGCCCGCCCGACGTATACGGTGGCACCATGCACCCGGCCATCAGGAGGGCGGCAAGGGGGAACGCAAGCCATCTCCGCATCGTGTTCTCCTTTCGCCCGGCGCCAGCTCCTCAATCCTATTCCTGGCTGGCCCGGAAGTCAATCGACGGGTGACTGGCCGCTCGGCCCGGGGTACCGCCGCGGCGGAGGCTTCCCCAGCTGGGCTAGCCCGAGCATAGGGAGAAGTTGCCGATTGCGTCGACCTCGACGCCGAGCATGACCGCGCGCTTGCCCATCATAACGATGCGACGCAGATCCTCGGGCGTGTACGCGATTTCCATGAAATCGCGGTGCCGATCGACGAATCGCTTCATCTCTTTTCGATCCGCAAGTCGGCTGACTCCCTGTCCTCGACCGGAGCGGATCGCCCGGGCCGCGAACGGCGTCCCCCAGGGTCGTGTTATTGACGGCGAGGGCGATCAGCACCCGGCCTCCACACCGAACAGCGCGCCGTCTCCAGTCCACATCCCTCATCTGAGGGGTGATTACGTCCCGAGCCGGGTAGTGGTCAAAGGTGTCCCCGCTGACTGCCTTCTCGGGAAGGTTAAATCCTCACTCTCCTTGCTCAGTTGAAACCCTTGCAGAATTGGGAGCTATGAGAGGCAGAAAGGCAAGCACGATGAAACTGCGTGAGAGTCACCATGCAAGGTAGCAGGGATTATCTACGCTCAGGAGCAGGCGATTTTCCCGCAATACAGCCAACCCTTCAGCCCGAAGAAATTTACCCTGCCACAGTTGGCGGCATGAGCGCTGCTGTGCTTTTACTTCAAGATGCGCTACCGCAACTTCGAGGACCCGCTGCTGATGAGTAAGGAGCTGCACGATGCGCCGGAAGTGACACGAGCCCCAGACTACAACTTGCTCAATCGGATGTATCACCGCTTCCGAGCGATTCATCTGAACAAGATGAACGAGGCACTGCTGAGCACACTGAATCAGGCCAGGCCGGTCGAGGGAGAGGTCATCCTGGTGAACACGACTAGGTTTCTCC
>JAILZB010000187.1 GCA_023512725.1 Chloroflexota bacterium
GCGCCGCCCTCAGGGCTGAGCGAGATGCCTGACGGGGTTCCCACCACGATGAACTTGGCCTCGGAGTAGAGCCCATGAATGAAGGCATCCAGCCCGCGCAGGACAAACGGGTCGTAGACGGTGCCGATCGGGAGCAGCAGCTCGCCTTGAATCTCCCAGGAAAGCCCGAGCTGCTCCAGGAGCAAGAAGAGGTTCATCTCCGAGATGCCAAGTTCGATGTGCTGACCGCGCGGCCCGGGCTGCCAGCGCACGGGCTGGGGGCCCGGCTCATAGCTATCGGCCGCAGTGGCACTGAACACGCCGACCCGATTGATCCAGCCCCCCAGATTGGTCGAAACAGCAACATCGGGCGCCACCGTCACGATCCGCTCACCGATCTCGGGCTGACGCGCCAGCTCGACCAGCAGCCGTCCCAGGGTTTCCTGGGTGGAGGTGACTGCCAGGGGAGTATGGCCGACCGTTGCTGGGATCTGCGCTGGCTGGAGGGGCGGGGCAGGCGCTTGCCGAGCTGGCTCCCGCAGGCGCTCGGCCGCGCGGCGGCATAGCGCTGCCTCCAGCGACCCTTCCGGGAACGTCGCCCATTCATCCTCGGGGGGGATCCCAAGCCGCTCCGCCAGCTCTTCCATCTGCTTTGCGGTCAGCAGAGCGGAGTGGTTCAGGGGATGCCCCGCGATCGGCAGGCCCCAGCCTTTGATGGTGTAAGCGAAGATCACGCTTGGGCGGTCGGTCACGGCCGCTGCTTCCTGGAGCACCCGCAACAGCTCCGCCAGGTCATGGCCACCGAGGTCGCTGACCAGGGCTGGCACCTCCTCGTCGGCAAAGGGGGAGAGCGCTCGCGCCACCCCAGCGGGGTCGTCGGCCCCCACAATAAAGCGCTCGCGGCAGATGGCGCCCGGCAGCCGGATTGCCGCCTGGTACTCCTCGTTGCTCATGTCGTCGATGCGCTGGCGTAGAGCCTCACCCCCGGGTCCAGCGAAGACCGCCTGCAAGCGCCGGCCATACTTCGCCTCCAGGACATGCCATTCGCTATCGCGGAACAGCGCCTTCAGCTGGCGCGCCCGGATGCCCGGCACCACCCGGTCCAGGCTCTGCCGGTTCAGGTCCACGATCCAGATCAGATTGCCGACGTCACGCAGCAGTTCCTCCGTGACCGCCTCCCAGACGTTCCCCTCGTCCAATTCGGCATCGCCGACAAGGGCGAGGTAGCGCCGGTCGGCTGGCCCCCCGAAGTGCAGGCGGACGTAGCGGTCGGTGAGGGCAGCGAAAGCGGGTGCCGCCGCACCGAGCCCGACCGAACCCGTCGAGAAGTCGACCGGGTCGGGGTCCTTCGTCCGGCTAGGGTAGGCCTGGAGCCCGCCGAAGCTGCGGAGGGTAGTGAGATAGCGGCGGTCCAGGTTCCCCAGCAAATATTGGACGGCATGATAGGCAGGTGAGGCGTGCGGTTTGACTGCCACGCGGTCGCCCGCGCGTAGGAACCAGAAGTAAAGCGCGGTCAGGATCGAGACCATTGAGGCTGAGGAAGCCTGGTGCCCCCCCACTTTGGTGCCATCCGGGTTCGGCCGGGTGTTCGCGTGATGGATGATGTTGGTGGCTAGCCAGAGGACCCGGCGTTGGATCGATTCCAGCGCCGCCAGCTCTTCCGCTCCGGGGAGCTCAATTACCGTGGTCCTCTCACGCATCGTTCCCCCCTCCTCAGGAGCGTCCGCATCGGCAAAGGGTAGCACGTTCTCGCAGAAGGCGTGTACCTCAGGCCAAGCGGATGCGGAAGAATGGCGGTGGGGTCAGCACGCGCACCCGCAAGCGCTGCCCGCTGCGGAAGCGCGTGGTGAGATCCCCTCCCCCAACGGTCGCGGCCTCGAGCACTGCTGGCTCCGCCCGCCCCACATTGACGAGCAGCCGCTTCGGCTCGACGGCAACGACCTCCGCCTCGAGGATAGTCCCGGGGCGCAGCGCGCGGTCAGAGACGGGGGGGATCGGTGCCGGGGGGGACGGTTCGGCCACGGTCGTCGATGCACCCGGACGTTGCAGGAGCGCCTGGAGGGCAGCAAAGGGGGAAGCAGGCTCTACCACGGGAGCAGCGGGGCGCACCGCGACGGCCTCCCGCTCGGCCAGAAAGGCATCATCCTGCCAGGCCAGGACGGGCTCTGGTGGTGGCGGCACGAGGTCGCCCGCGGGCACCCAGCGGACCAGCACCCACCCCAGGGGGGAGCCGGGCTGGCCACCCTGGTCGGCCAGTTTGCGCGTCGTGGGAAAGAACGGCGCGGCCCGGCCGGTACCCGCGCGCCCCGGAGCAGTGCGCCCACGTCCGCCCAGTCCCCCCGCTCGGCTGGTGAAAAACCGCTCGCGCACCGTCGGCCAGAGCGGGCTTTCGAGCAGGGCTGGCCCCAGGCTTTTGGAGAGCCAGCCAGCGCCCCAGCCGATCGGGAGCAAGGCGGCCTGCTCGCCGGCAGCCTCCACGCGGGCCCCCAGCTCCGTCAGCAGCGCTTCCAACCGGGCTAGTCCGCTTCCCGAGAAGAGCTGGCGCTCGTTGGCGAGGAGGCGTTGTCCTTCCGCCCGCGCGAGCAGCAGCGCCTCTGCGACGAGGGTCCGGTTGGGGGCTGCGGCCAGGCGTGGGTTCTGCTGGGCGAGGAGATCCTGGTCGATCCAGAGCGTACCGAGGAAGCGGCTGCCGGGCGCAATCACCTCGACGGCTTGGCGCTCAGAAGCGGGCGCAGGCTTCCCCTCCGCCAGGGTATAGGTTCGCACGGCGGCCAGGGCAAGCCTGGCGCCGGGCAGGGAACGGAGGTCGCTCACCCGGAGCGCCCGGAAGCCACTTGCCCGTGGCTGGGCCCCAAACAGCCGCCGCTCGAGGGGCTGGGCAGCAAAGCGGGCGGAAAGCGCGATATCGCCGGGTTGCAGGGTGGTGCCCGCGGCGCGCTCGCGTGCCAGCAGGGCCGCCGCGACCGCCGTGTGGAGAGCCCCTTTGATGGCGCTCCCCGGCAGGTAGGGCTGCTGGAAAGCGTCCTTCAGCACCGGGCGGACTGGACCCGGCGGTACCGTTCCTCCGAAGGGGAGGTGGTAGGCAGGGGGTGGCTGGCCGAGGATCCGGCCGTCGTCGCCGCGCTCCTCCGCGCTGAGGCCGGGGCCATAGACGAGGAGCGCGCTCTCGGCAACGAGGTAGTCCAACTCCGGCACGAGGGGTGGCTCGCCACTCCCCACCGCCGTCGGGGTCAGCACATCGAGCACGAGCTGAAAGCGTGCCTCCTCACTCATGGCACCATCTCCCGCACTCCGACCGGGAAGGCCCAGCCCGCGCGGAGCACCTCGTGGTCACGGAAGCCTGCCGGCGTGACATCCGCGAGCCGCCCGACGGGCGGCCGGCCGGCGACTGGTGCCAGCACGCTGCCCGGCCCGATCGCCCGCAGCGAGCGGTGGCGAAGCGCCCCTCCACCCGGTTGGCCGACCCAGCCACTCCGCTCGGTAAGCCAGTAGCGCGCCGGCGGTCCCAGAACGCCCTGCTCAAGTTCGCGGGCAGCGGGCACGTAGAACGAGAGGGTGCAGTAGGCGGTGGGCTCGGCGGGCTCGCGCACTTCCCAGGGCTCGACTGCGAGTTCAAAATGCCCGGCCCCCCAGCTCCGCCGGCCGCCGATGCCGCTTTCTCCGAGCGCTCGGAAGGCTGCCAGCACCTCCTCACGCCACTCCTCGGCGATCTCTGCCAACACGGCCAGCCCACACCCCGGCGCGAACCGGACGAGGGTCTCGCGCAATGGCTCCACCCCGTTGGTGCCGACCCGCACGCGTCGCACCTCCTCGAACGCCCAGAGGCGTCCTCCTGGCAGAGGTAGAAGCGGCTCATCCTCCGCCACGAGCAAGTCGCCCTCCTGGAGGGAACGAGCAGGAAGCGGCTGGCCAGCTGCGGCTGCCTCGAACAGGCGCTGGGAGACCCACCCCTCGCCGTGCTGACGCGGGAAGAAGAGCAGTTCGCCAGCGTAGGGCAGGGCGCAGGAGAGCCGCAGGGGGGGAACGACGGCGCCCCGCACCACCCGCAAGAAGCTGGCCAGCCGGGCAGGACCGAGGAGGTCGCGCAGGGTGAGGCAGAAGGCGCTGAAGAGGGTATCCGAGCCGACGCTGACCACCGGAAGGCCACTACTGCCCAGACCGAAGTGGAAGGCCCCCCGCGGCTGGAGACGCAGGAGAGTCGTCTTCACGCCGGCAAGGCCAGAGCTGACCGCAGGGCGGCCAGCAGGGGATCGAGATCGGCGTGCAGGGCTGCCAGGTCGGGGTAGCGTCGCGGGGCGAAGGCGGTTGCCTCCTCACCGCGGTAGGTCGCCCGCGAGCGGAGCGCGAGCTCGATGTCCAGGAACCGGACCTTCCCGCTGCCACGGCTCCCGTGGCCACCGAGATAGTCATCCTCGACTGCCTGCAGGCCGCGGACGACCCAGGCGAAATCGGTCAGGTCGCGGCCACTGTAGATGCTATAGACCAGCTCGAGGGGGGCGAGGCGCACGCCCGCCGGGATCCGTTCGAGGTGGCGCGGCACTGCCTCAGCGGTGACCCGGTCGACGGCAGCCTCGGCCTTCACTTCGGCGTAGGGGAGCTCGGTGCGAACACGCCGGAGGGCCGCCACGCTTTCTGGCGCCAGGAAGGCATCGCGGACGACCAGGCGCGCGCCCGCCTCGGTAGGGAAGGCCCGCGTCCCCGGCACCCCAAACAGGCGCCCAATCGGCGAGGCCTCGTACTCGTCGCGGCTCTGGGGCACGTAGTACTGGACGCCCCCTCGCCCCGTGGTGGTGGGAGCAAGGCCGAGGAGGCGCTCCAGGCTCGCTCGCAGCTTCCCGCGCAGCGATGAGCCCGGAAGATAGGGCTGGCCGGTCAGCGGGTCGCGCACGATCGGGAGGTCAAGGCCGCTGACGGCAGTAGGGCTGGTGCCGATATGGAGCCCCGTCACGACCTCGAGTGCAGAGCGCCAGATCAGGCGGCCGTAGAGCGTTGCCGGGATAGCATCGGCCATCGGAAACCTCCGGTTAGCGCCCGCTGAAATGCGGGCCAGCAGCGTAGTAGGCGAGCAAGGCCTCAACGAAGTCGCAGAAGTGGGCGAAGCGTTGCTCGTCCCCTTCCACCAGGTCGATGGCCGGGGCGAGCGCGGCCTGGAGGTCAGCGACCCCGCGCCCGGCACTTCCCACCCGACCGGCAAGGTAGGCGAGCTTCGGCTTCAGGAGGAGGAGCCCGCGCCCGATGGGGCCGCCCGCGTAGCGCAGCCGCTGTAGCTCTCCCCAGACGACCCGGAGCGCGGCGCTGGTGGCCTGGCGCGCCTCTGGCCGTTCCCCCGCGAGGGCCCGGGCGAGCCGCTGAGCCTCCTGCACGGTCAACTGGGCGTTGCCCGCGATGATGATGGCACGCAGGTCGTTCGGGTCGGGGGGGCGAAGCGGCTCCGGCGGGCGGCGCCCCTCGGTGGTGGGTCGCGTGGGCCCAGGCGGGCGTGGACCCGGGGACCGCGGTGGGCTGCGGCGAGCAGAGGGTTCAGTCATGCGGTGTCTCCCCCAGCGAAGGTGCAAGGGCCAGGGCCGCCCAGCGGGCCGCCAGGGCCAGGCGCTGGGCACTCTCCGGACGTGCAAGGTCGTTCAGCAAGGTCGCCAGGTCGGCCTCGGGCAGCCGACCGGTTGCCGCCAGCTGGCGCAGCGCCGCAGCTCCCTGCCAGAGCGGGCGCCCAGCCTGCCCTGCATTCTGCCCGGCCGCGGCGGCGATCGCCAGCAATCGGGGCGAGACTCGCCGCTTGGTCACGAGTTCGACCAGCCGCAGGGCACGCTCCCAGACGGTACGGAACTCTTCGAAGGCGAGTGTCCGGTCGAGGGCGGCCACCGCGTGCTGGTCGCGGCCCACGAGCGGGCCAGCTGACCGCGGGTCGCCACCGCGCTGGAAGCGTTGTGCCCGCTGCCGCAGTGCCCATTCGGCGGCGGCGAGGCTCGCTGCCGGCTGCCGCGTTGCCTCAAGGGCGACCCCAGCCGAGAGGCGGAGCGCCGGGTGATCGCTCGTGAGGGCGCTCAATCTCGCCTGGAGCGCGAGCGTCAGGCGCGGCAGCTCGCCGGGTGGAGCAGCCAGCAGGGCAGAATCGGTGCTGGTCGCGATCGGGGTGAGCCGCTGGGTGGTCGCCTGCCGGGCAGCGCTCGGCACCAGCGCGGTGAGGAAGGCCTGGGTGAGCACGAGGACATCGAGCAGGCGGGCCAACGGGGCATCTGCCAGCACGTCTCCGAGCCGCTCGCCTGCGCCATCGAGGCCGAGGGCGAGGAGCGCCGTTGCCTCCGGGGGTGGCTCCTCAAGGTCGAGCGGGAGGCGGCTCACCAGGGCCACCGGCACGGGTTGGCGCACGGCCCAGGCGCGGTGGCTCGCATCGTAGGGCCCTGCCACCCCGAAGCGGACGAGGCGGGCGCGGACGGCCTCCGTTGGCAGCTCGGGCGGTACGCTGCCGGTCACGATCTCGACCCGTCGGCCGAAGGCGGCCAGCGCGCGCTGCGCGGGGTCGTGGGAAGTGCCTGCGGGGTGGTCGAGCACGAGCAGGTGGGTGGCCTGGCGCAGCTGCCGGGCCCACTGCTCGCCGGCGTGGGTCTGCTCCTCCTCGGCGGGGTCCCAGGGTGCGAACAGCCGCCCCTGGTCGACTGCGGAAAGGCGACCAAATGGCCGTGTCGCCGCGGCGGCGCGCGCCCGGCGCAAGGCCGCCCCCGCGCTGTGCATGATCTCGTGGCCGGTCACCTCGGTCCACCCGAGGGCGAGGGCGGCCTCAGCACCCCCCTCGAGCAGGCGGCGTTCGGCCTCCGCCGCGAGCGGCTCGAGCTGGCCCTGGACCGAGCGGGGAAGGAGGAGCAGCACCTCTGATCCGCTGATGGCCAGGCGGCTGACCGGCGGCAGGGCGAGGGCGCTGAGGAGCCACTCCCCCACGGCTTGGACCAGTTCGGACGCGAAGAACGCCCGAGCCTGGAGAGCGCTCAGCGAGCGCTCTCCAGGCT
>JAILZB010000188.1 GCA_023512725.1 Chloroflexota bacterium
CCGTCTTTCCAGCGCGCCACTTCAAGCACAGCGCCTGGTTTCTCAACGCCACGCGCGGCATCGAGCAGCCAGCGGACCTCGCAGGCCGGACGGTCGGGGTGTACACGTACAAGATGAGCACCGCCCTCTGGGCGCGAGCGATCCTCCAGCACCAGTACGTGGTGGATCTGCGAAGCATCCGCTGGGTGACTTCCCATCCGGAGACGTTCGCTACCCCGCCCCCCGGGATCACCATCGACTACCGCCCGGGTGCCGACCTGGACCACCTCCTCGCCGAGGGCGAGCTGGATGCCATGATCCATCCCACCCAGCCGCGGTGCTTCCAGGATGGTGACCCCCGCGTTCGCCGGCTGTTCCCCAACTTCCGCGAAGCGGAGGCGCGCTATTTCCGGGAGACGCGCATCTTCCCGATCGGGCACGTGGTGGCGGTGAAGCGCGAGCTGCTCGCGGCCCACCCCTGGCTGGCCGGCGCGCTGTTTGCGGCCTTCGAGGAAGCACGCCGACTGAGCTACGAGCGCGCGCGCCGCAACCCAGACTTTTCCCCCTTCATCTGGGCGCAGGCGTATGATGAGGAAGAGCGGGCCATTCTGGGCGACGACCCGCTGCTCTACGGGCTGGAGCCAAGCCGCCCCTCGATCGAGGCGGAGCTGCGTTTCCTCCACGAGCAAGGGCTGATCCCTCACCCACCGCGGCTGGAGGAGCTGTTTGCCCCGCTCTGAGCAGCGCACGGAGGCGACTCCGGCACCTGCTGCTGAACCCTGTCCGAAGGAGGGCTGAATCATGGAGCTACGCCAACGGCTCGCGGCGGCCATCGCCGCCCTCACCCGTGCCCGTGAGGAGTTCGATGCCGCGACGCGTGACCTCGACTGGCGCCATGTCGATGACGGGGCGAACTGGTCGATCCTAGACCACGTGCGGCATGTCAGTCACCCCGGGGCGTACCCACGCTGGATCCGTGGGCTCGCGACCGACCGTTCGTTCACCTTACCGAGTTTTACCGACCGCGAGAGCTACTGGGCCTGGACCCGCCAGAACGCCCTCGACGTGATCGATGAGCAGATCGCCTTCGCGCGCTCCCTCTCGGACTGGCAGCTCACGCGCAAAG
This sequence comes from Chloroflexota bacterium, assembly GCA_023512725.1. Lineage (GTDB taxonomy): Bacteria > Chloroflexota > Dehalococcoidia > SpSt-223 > SpSt-223 > JANWZD01. The sequence continues at coordinate 1,106 of JAILZB010000188.1, forward strand.
GGAGGCTGGGCCAACGCGAGGTCGATGTGATCGACTTACTGGAGGGCATGGCTGCCCACTACGTGCACCACGCGGAGACGATCCGTCGCCTGAGCGGTCAGGCAGTTGCCTCGGCCACGCCTCACCCCGCGGGGTAAGAGCCTTGCTGGTCGGGGCGGGCGTTGCTATTCTCCCCGGACAGCGCACGCCCCGGTAGCGAACGATGCAACTGTCCGTGGTGATCCCGGTCTACAACGAGGCGGCCACGATCCGCGAGGTGATCCGGCGCGTCAAACAGACGCCTTACCAGAAGCAGATCATCATCGTCGATGATGGCTCGACCGACGGCACCCGCGAGATCCTGCGCGCGCTCAACGACCCGGAGATTGAAATTGTCTTCCACGAGAAAAACCAGGGGAAGGCGGGGGCGCTGCGCACGGGCTTTGCGCGGGCACGCGGCGAGTTCGTCATCATCCAGGATGCCGACCTCGAATACGACCCCGCTGATTATCCCAAACTGCTCGGCCCGCTCATCCGCGGTGAGGCCGATGTCGTCTACGGCTCACGCTTTACGGGTCCCGAGCGGCGGGTGTTGTTCTTCTGGCACACCGTAGCGAACCGCTTCCTGACGTTGCTCTCGAACATCACCACCAACCTGAACCTGACCGATATGGAGACCGGGTACAAGGCGTTCCGGTTGGAGGTCGTCCGGCGCATTCGGATCGAATCGAGCCGGTTTGGGGTTGAGCCCGAGCTCACCGCGAAGGTGGCGCGGCTCGGTTACCGGGTCTACGAAGTGCCGATCCGCTACCACGGGCGCAGCTACGCTGAGGGCAAGAAGATCACGTGGAAGGATGGGGTCCAGGCCATCTGGGCCATCATCAAGTACGGGGTGCTCCCCTCCCCCGCGGGCGACCACTACGGCAATGATGCCCTGGCGGTGATGGACTCGCTGGACCGGTACAACGATTACCTCTGGCAGCAGATCCAACGCTACGTCGGCCGACGAGTGTTCGAGGCGGGCTGTGGTACCGGGACGATCACCAAGTTCCTCGTCGGTCGGGACCTCCTCGTGAGCGCCGATTACGACCGGGCTTACCTCTCGCTCTTGCGGAAATACGCCGACCGACCGAATGTGCGCCTGGTGCAGGTGGACTTTTCGGTACCAGACTGGCCATTTGCAACGCCGGCTGCCTTCGACACCGTGATCTGCATGAATGTTCTGGAGCACCTGCCGAACGATACGGAGGCCATCCGTCAGTTCTACCGGCTGCTTCAGCCGGGCGGGCGGCTCATCTTGCTGGTGCCAGCGAACCCCTGGCTGTACGGCAGCCTGGACCGTGCGCTCGGCCATTACCGTCGCTATCAGCTCGGCCCGCTGGTCGCGCTGGTAACGGCAGCCGGCTTTCGGGTGCTGGAGAGCCGCTACCTGAACCTGGTCGGGGTCGTCGGCTGGTTCCTGAACAGCCGTCTGCTGCGTCGGTATACCCTCCCCCGGGGGCAGGCTGCGCTCCTCAACGCAGTCTGGCCTCTGCTGCGGCCGCTCGAGCGGCTGCGTCTGCCGACCGGTCTCTCCTGTCTGGTCGTTGCTGAGAAGCCGCGGGAGGAAGCAGTCGCCTAATCGGCGAGGCCGCGCTGGCGGAGCAGTTTCCGGAAGTAGGTCCAGCTGGTCTCGTTCGGCTGGGTGTACTCGGCAGGGGGGTGTTGGTACTCCGGATGGTTCCGGCGGACGTACTCCTGGATCGGTGCGGGCAACTGGGCGAAGCCGCCTTCGAGCTTTTTGCCTCGGCAGTGGTAGAAGACGAGGCCGGAGTGATCGCCCATCTCCATCCAGGGTAGCCACGGGCCGAGGCGCGTCCAGGAACAGGAGGAGGGAATGGAGCGGAGGGCCTCGTTCTCGATATCCGCGCGTTTGACGAAGAACTGGAACAGCTCCGCCGCAAGGTACATCTCGCTGGCGGAGTAGCGGGGAAAGCGCGAGCGGGGGAGTGGCGAGGGGTAGAAAAGCAGCGCGTCCACGTTGAAGTAGACGTCGTCGCCCATCTCCGTGACCGGCACCTGCCAGCCTCCGCGCGGCCCCTCGAGCTGGAGATGGGCATTGACCGGGTCGTTGAGCACGTGCACCACCTCGACTTCCTGACCCGTCCAGGGGTTGGTCCAGTGGGTGAGGATCTCACCGGTGTGGGGATCCTTGTAGAACACTGCCTCCCGGGTGAGAAGGTAGTAGCCGCCGGGCGCCTCGGTCACCCGGCCGATATTGAACCCTTCGAAGCCAAAGAGCTGGCGGCTGCGCTCCTCTGGCACGTAGCTGTAGACGTTGCCAGTGAACCAGTAGACCACCGGTTCGGGGCCAAGGGTGGCGCGGGCACGCAGGAAGGTCCGCAGGTTCGTCGCCGGGTCGTTCAGGTCGAGCCGGGTCATGCTGCTCCTCACACGACAGGATTGCTGGCAGTGTCACCGCGTCAGCCGGGTGCTGTCAAGGCAAGAGCAGGAGTTGGTCGTTGACGCCTGTTCGCAGGGGAACTATCCTGCGAGCGGTCTCAGTAAGGCGGAGGGGGTATGACCAGCTCACCACGGCGCGCGCCAACCCTGAACGTGTTCCCCAAGCATCTCGGCGTCTGGGAGGGGACCTACACGCGGATCGATGAGCAGGGTCGAGTGCTGGACCGCCATCAAAGCCGACTGACCTGCCGTATCATCGATGGCTACAAGTGGCACCAGAACAATTTCTACCGCTGGCCGGATGGTCGTACCCAGAGCATCGACTTTCCCGGCGAGTTCAGCGAGGATGGCGTCCTGCACTTCGACACGCCCCGCTTGCGGGGCCGCGCCTGGGAGGCCGCGCCCGACCTGATCCTCCTCCAGTGGGAGTATGTCAACGAACCGGGGACGCGCCTCTCGGAGATGATCTGGCTGCTCGCGGAAGGCCACCGCTGCCGGGTCTGGCAGCACACGCTCCAGGGGGAGTACAAGGGCGTCACCATGATCGAGGAGCACCAGGTCTCGAAGGACTAGGGCTTCAGGGCTGCCAGTACCACTCCCACTCGCGGTAGAAGAAGCCGAGCGGCGTGAGGGGATTGGTCACGAGGCGGCGGTTCACGCCAGACAGCACCTCGATCTCCCAGAGGAAGACATAGGGGACTTGGGCAGCGATCCGGCGCTGGATGGCGTGGTAGAGGGGGGCGCGGTCGGCGTTACGGCAGCCCGGAACGCTGGCCGCCTGCCAGAACAGGGCATCGACCACGGGGTCGGCAAAGCCGGTGGCATTATCGTCGCTCTTCCAGGCGTTGTAGCGACTGTGCGGCTCGATGGGCGAGATCCAGACGTTCACCCAGAGTTCCAGGTCGCGGGTGCGGTTGGTGCGGTTGAGCAGCGCGCTGAACTCTTCCCCGATCACCTCGACGGCAATGCCCACCGGGCGCAGCGCCGCCTGGGTGATGACCGCGACCTGCTCGGTGTCACGGTTACTGACGTTGTAGAACAGGCGCAGCTTCAGCTCGCGGCCATCCTTGCGGCGGACCGCGCTTCCCTCACTCAGCCGCCAGCCGGCCTCCTCCAGCAGCTGGCGGGCTCGCTCGGGGTCGTACTCCAGGGCGGGCACGCTCGGGTCGTGGGCCCAGGAGCTGGGGCCGTAGATCGAGTTGAGGAGCCGCGCGTGGCCCAGCCGGACCCGCTCGATGAGCTGCTGACGCGGGATGGCGTGGGCGATCGCCTGGCGAACGCGCAGGTCGCTGAGGAGGAGGCTACGCAGGTTGAAGCCGATATAGACCCAGCTGGAACCGGCCGGGTAGTAGCGGATGGTCCGGAGCGTGGGCAGGGTCTGGGCTTCCGTCCAGTCTTCCGGGCGGATGCTCGCCTGGTCGACCTCGCCGCTCTTGAGCAGCGAGTAGGCGACCTGACTGTTCCGGACAATGCGGATGGTGTAGGTGTCCAAGCGCGGCCGGCCGAGGTAAAAGCGCTCGTTGGCGACGAAGGTCGCGTGGTCGTCCCTTACCCACTCCTTGAGCAGGAACGGCCCGGAGCCAACGGGTGGGTGCTGGTTGAGGGGTGTGCTCATCAGGTCTTCCCGCTCGAAGATGTGCTTGGGGATCGGGTTGAGGTTGGTGTATTCGATGGCGGGGCAGAAGGGCTCCTTGAGGGTGAAGATGAGGGTCCGCTCGTCGGGGGCCTGCAGCCCGGCGATGAAGGCCAGGTTGGCGCGGTAAGGGTAGTCCACTGCCGGGTCGAGCATCTTCTCGAAGGTGAACAGATAGTCGGCACTCGTCAGCGGGGTGCCGTCGCTCCACTGGAGGCCGGGCCGCAGCCGGTAGGTGACCTGGCGGCCATCGGGCGAGATGGCGAACCACTCGGCTGCACCATAGGTGGTATCCCATTCCAACGTCTCGGGGTGAAGGCGCACGAGGGGGGCGTTGTAGTGCAGCTCGGCGTAGCCGCGCGAGTAACTATCGGCGGCCAGCAACGGATTGGTCGTCTGGGCATCGGAGGGCACCGCCCGTGTGAAGCTGCCACCGCGCGGCGGGGCACTGCCGGGCGAGGGGGGAGCGCTTGCTGGCGTAGCGATCTGGCAGCCGGCCAGCAGCAGCACGACCACAGCTAGGTGACAGGGGAGTGCGGCCAACGGTACCATCACACCTCCTGAGGCCGGCCCTGGGGGCGCGCCGGCACGGCTGACGCAGCCCAAACTCTACCAGATGCCTGTGCTCCTAGCCAGGCCCAGCCTGCCAGGCGGCGCTTGGTATACTTCTCGCTGACCGAACGCACGAGAAGGAGCCATGATCCCGCACGTTTCGACCGTTCCGCTGGAGATCGATAAGTTTGTCTCGCTTTGCAAGCGCCGTGGGTTCATGTTCCAGAGCAGCGAGATCTACGGTGGCCTGGCAGGCGTGTGGGACTTCGGTCCGCTCGGGGTCGAGATCAAGCGAAACTACAAAGAGGCCTGGTGGCGCGCGATCGTGCAACTCCGCGACGATGTGGTCGGGATCGATACGGCCATCCTGATGCATCCCCGCGTTTGGGAAGCGAGTGGCCACGTCGAGAACTTCACTGACCCGCTCGTGGACTGCCTGGTCTGCCGCCAGCGTTTCCGCGCCGACCAGCTCGATGAGCGCATCTGCCCCCAGCCGCCCTGTCCGAATCGCTTCACGGAAGCCCGCCAGTTCAACCTCATGTTCGAAACGACCATCGGGCCGGTGCAGGAGACGGGGGCGCGGGTGTACTTGCGGCCAGAGACGGCCCAGGGGATCTTCGTCAACTTTGAGAACGTACGCAGCACCATGCGGCGCAAGCTCCCCTTCGGGATCGCGCAGATCGGCAAGTCGTTCCGGAATGAGATCACGATCGGGAAATCGTTCTTCCGGGTGCGCGAGTTCGAGCAGATGGAGCTGGAGTACTTCGTCAAACCAGGGACGGATGAGGAGTGGCACCAGCGCTGGGTCGAGGAGCGACTCGCCTGGTACCGCGCGATCGGGATCCGGGCGGAGAACCTGCGTGTCCGGGCCCACGAGCCGAGCGAACTTTCCCACTACTCCAAAGCCACCAGCGACATCGAGTACCGCTTTCCAGAGGGCTGGTTCTCCTCTCGCTGGGGCGAGATCGAAGGGATCGCCAACCGGACCGATTACGACCTGCGCCGGCATAGCGAGTACAGCGGCAAGAACCTGCGCTACTACGACGACGAGACCGGGGAGCACTACTTCCCCTATGTCATCGAACCCTCAGCCGGCGTGGATCGTGGAGTGCTGATTGCGCTGATCGACGCCTACGACGAGGAGCCCGACAACGAAGGGCTGCGGGTGGTGCTGCGCTTGCCGGCCATGTTGC
>JAILZB010000019.1 GCA_023512725.1 Chloroflexota bacterium
GCCTGCTGGCCCCACTTCAAAAACTCGTAGCGCTCGCGGTTGCGCTCGAACTCGCGCTCGGCGTTGATCCGCAAGGCCAGCGGCGTCCCGAACGCGTCGACCTGGACCGAGTGGTCGATCACCAGGTCGACGGGCATGAGCGGGTTCACCCACTGAGGGTCACCCCCGATCTGGGCGATGGCGTCGCGCATCGAAGCGAGGGAGACGACGCAGGGCACGCCGGTAAAGTCCTGCAGGACGACCCGCGCCGGTAGGAAGGAGAGCTCCCGGTCGCTCTCCTGCCGGCGGCCCCACGCCGCCAGCGTCTCGACCTGGTCGGGCGGCGCGGCGCCGTGTTCAGCACGCCGCAGAAGGTTCTCCAGCAGGATGCGGACGGTAAAGGGCAGGCGGTCCAGGTCGGTTAGCCCTGCCTTCTGGAGTGCCTCCAGCCGGTAGATCGTGACCGTTTGGCCGCCAACGTCGAGGGTAGCACGGGCACCGAAAGGGGTTGTTGGCATCACACTCTCCTCAGCAACAACGCGGCAAGGAATGGCAAGCAGACCAACAGACCGCGTAGAGGTTCTTTTTCATCTTAGCTTACCCTTGATCCGCTGGTCACCTCCCGCTAGAACACCCCAGCATGGAGCGCCGCGCCCTCCTGCTCTTCGCCAGCCTGCTGGCTGTCGCTTCCCTCCTCCTGTATAAGCTTGGCGGCTACCTCACCGATAGCCCCGAGCGCCTGCTCGCCCAGAACTGGCTCAGCCTCATCGATGCCGGCTTTCTCCCCTACCGCGATTTCTGGGTGGAGCAGCCTCCGCTGCTCGCCCTCTGGCAGTGGGGTGCCTACCGGGCTAGCCTGCTGCTTCCCCCCTGGGTCGACAGCCGGCTCTGGAGTGCCCTGGCAGCCGGGCTGCTCCCCCTAACGGGGACGCTCGCGACCTTGTGGCTAGCCTCCCGCCAGCTCAGCCCGCCACGGCTGGCGGTGCTCGGTGCCAATTTCGGCCTCCTGGCCTTCACAGTGGCGAGCGATGGCCCCCTGCTCCTGGCCGGCTTTATCGGCTGGCTGGCCGCAGTGCAGCGCGGGCGCTGGGCGCTGGCGACGGCCCTCGCCGCTGGTTCAGCGCTGCTTGCCCCACCCCTGCTGGTGCTCGTCCACCTGGGCGCTGCTGTGGCCGCTGGACGCACGCGCTGGGGAGGCTCCGCGCTGTTCCTGGTAGCAGCTGGCTGGCTGGCCTGGTGGAGGATGGGAGGAATGGTCGGAAGCTCGGCACTCGCCTGGCTGGGGACGGGCGGCGGGCTGCTCTTCACGGCGAGCGAACGGCGGCTCGACCCCACCCTGGTGCCCACTCCCGATGAGCAGTGGCTGCTCCCGTTGGCCCTTGGGATGGGAGCGCTGGTCCTGGCGCGCTGGCGCCAGCCCGCCCTCGCCGACACGGTCGCTCTGCTGGTGACGAGCGTGGGGCTGATCGGCCCGCTGGCGAGCTCAACCAGCTTGCTCCTGCTCGCTGTCCTCCCGCTCCTGACTCTCCCGCTCCTCCTGGCTACGCTCTGGTCAGCGCTGCTGGGAGGGAGCGCAGCAGCGAGCCTGGCCAGCACCCCGGCGGACCGCGGGCCTTTCCTCGCCTTTGGCGCGGCCGTGGCCGTGGCTTACCTGGCTTGCCGCTTGCGTACCCCACGCGTGCAGCTCACCGAGGACCGCGAGGCGGCCGTCCAGGTGGTTGCGTTGCTTGCCCTCCGCCTGCCCGCGCTGGTGCTGCTCCGCCCGTTCGGCTACTTCGGGGAGTGGAACGACTTTCATTTCTTCCTCGGCTGGGCCCAGCTGGCAGAGCGTGGGCTGCTGCCGTTCCGCGACTTCTGGATGGAGCATCCGCCCGTCTTTCCCGCGCTGGTCGTCCTCGCCTACCAGTTCGCCCGCGTGCTGCCACCACCGCCGGATGAGCGCCTCTGGTTCAACCTTGCGCTCGGGCTGCTCACCCTGCCTGCCGAGGTCGCAAGTCTGCTCGCCAGCCGACGCCTCTGCGCTCAGCTTGGCCGGCCGGGGGCAGCGAGCCTCGTCGGCTGGCTCTTCGTCCTCTCGTTTCCCGCCCTCTTCTTCTGGACGGCCGGCTTTGATGGGCTCGTGGTCGCCTTGACGCTGCTTGCTCTCAGCGCGGCCCGAGCGCAGCGACCCGCCTGGGCGGGGCTCTGGCTTGGCCTGGGCACGGCAACGAAGCTCTTTCCGCTCGCGCTCTTGCCTGCCTTGCTGGCCGGGGCTTCCCCGCGGGCACGCTGGCGGCTGCTCGGAAGTTGCGTCCTCACCCTCGGGGCGGTCCTCCTGCCGGTGGTGGTCGCCAATCCCCGCCTGGCGGCTGCTTCGGCAGCGAGCCTCACCACCCGTGGCTCCTGGGAGACCGTCTGGGCGCTCGTGGATGGCTACTACCGGGGTGGTGAGCTGCCACCACCCGCTGCCCGCACCGACCCGACCACGGTTGCCATGACCGCCCGGCCGGCGCGCTTGCCCTGGCTGCCCTTCGCCCTCCTTGCTGCCCTGGGCTATCTGGCCCTCCTACTGCGGGCACGTCGCACGCTGACCCCACCTCGGACAGCAGCCTGGGCCGCAGCCGGCTTGCTTGGCTTGCTGCTCATCTCCAAAGGATGGAGCCCGCAGTTCGTCGTCTACCCCCTAGCGCTTGGCTTCGTCCTGCTCCCGCTGGAGCGCGCCCTCCCCCTCGCCACGAACCTCATTGCTGCCACCCTGTTCGAGTACCCGCTGGCACTGCTGCTGCTCGATAATGAGCCGCTACCGCTCGCAGTGGCCGTCCTCTGGCGGACGGGGACCCTGGCGGTGCTCGTCGCCGACCTCCTGGCCACTGGCCTTGGTCTCCCCCGTTCCCCTGCCGCCCTGCTCCGGCGCTCCCTCACCCTCACGCCTGCCCTGCTGGTGCCGCTTGGGCTCGGGGCGCTCGTGTTCTACCGTGCGCTCTGGCTCGAGCCGGGAAGTGCCGAGCAGCAGCTCATCAGCGCTGCCAGCAGCCAGCGGGCCGGGGTGGTCGCTCCCAACGAGGAGACCTACCGCCGGCTGGCGCCCTACCTGCCAGCGGTGCTGCGGCCGGTCGCTGGTCGGCTGGCCGGTGAGGCCGTTGGCCGCACCTCACGCTGGCTGCTGGCGACGACCGCACCGGCTGGGGAAGTTGTGGCGGCAGCCGCTGCGCTCCGGCCCTTCGCCTTCCCGCTCGGTCTGCTGGCTGAGGCACCGGCCGAGCAGTTCCAGACCGCCCGCGACCGCTGGCAGCCGGTAGGGCTGACCTTCGGAGAATGGCAGCTGGTGGCCGTCTCCGTTGAGCGCGCTGAGCGCGAGGATGCCACGCTGGCCCTGGTGGCGACATCCTGGCAGGGCGGTGCGGCACCCGCGGGGCTACGGCTGTTCCTCCATGCGGTCGAGAAGGATGGCCGACCGCTCGCCCAGCAGGATGGCCCGCCAACCTTTCCCCTCGACCGCCGGGCAATCCCCCTGCCGCTTGGAAGCCAGGGGTTGCGCCTGGGGCTGTACGAGGCGGGGAGCGGCGCCCGCCTGCGCTCACCCACTGGCCAGGAGTTCCTTGCCCTCCCCCTGCCCGCCCAAGTGGACGTGAGCCAGGAGCAACGCTAAGGCAGTCGGCCCGCAGCGCACACCACCCTTGCAGACCTGCGCGATCGCTTCGGCGAGGGAGTGCCATTCCAGTCGGATGACCTCCCCCGCCTGGAGGTTCGGCTGGCCTGGCGTCAGTTGGCGGGCGAGAAAGAGATGGGCGAGCTCGTTCGAGAGCCCATCGCTCGTGTAGAACTGGCCGAGCGGCTCTAGCCGCCCAGCGCGGTAGCCAGTCTCTTCTTCCAGCTCGCGGCGGGCACACTGCTCGGGCGTCTCGCCGGGGTCAATGCCGCCTGCTGGCACTTCGAGCGTCTCTTCCCCGGTCGCGTAGCGGTGCTGGCGGATCAGCAGCACCTGCCCCTGCTCGTCCACCGGCACGACGACCGCACACCCAGGCACGTCGATAACGGCGAACTCGCGCTCGCGGCCATCCGGCAGGCGGACCAGATCGCTCCGCACGCAGAGCGAGCGAACGCGGTAGACCACGCGGCGACGCAGGGTCTGGAACGGGCTTGGGGAAGCAGTCGTCGTCATGAGCCCTCGGGAGGATGGTCTTCGAACGCCCGCTCACCCGCTTCGATCGCAACTGGCAGCCGGTTCTCCGGCGGGGGGAGCGGGCAGCTCCAGCCGGAATTGTAGGCACAATACGGATTGTAGGCGCGGTTGAAGTCCAGCACGTAGCTCCCATCCGCTCGCTCTACCAGTTCGAGGTAGCGACCGCCACTATAGGTCGTCTGGCCATTGGTGAGGTCACCGAAGGGAGCAAAGAGGGTTGGGTCGTCCGGGTCGGCGCGGTAGACCGTCAGCCGGCAGTCCACCCCCTGCCAGGTGAAGTGCACCTCTCCCCAGCGGAGGTAGTCGAACGGCTGGCCGGTGTTCGTCACGAGCCGCGCGGGCGGATGCTCGGCAAGTTCGTGGACCTGAACGACCAGGACCGCTGCCGGGTCCGGCGGGTAGTAGCGCAGGCCGGTAAAGCGCGCCCGCTGCTCGGGTAGGAGGGGCGACTCGGGGTCTTCTTTGAACAGCCGGTCCTTCGCTGCTCGCAGCGCAAGCAGCGACTCCCCACCACCCAGACGGATGGGGTCGGCAAACGCGCTAGCGCGCGGAGCAGGAGGCAGGCGCCAGCGGAGGAAGAGGCCAGCTCCCCCCAGAACCAGGGCGAGCCCAACCCAGGCGAAGGTTGGCAGGCCGGGAGCGAGCGGCGCCAGCAGCAAGGCCAGCAGCGCACCCAGCACCATCAGGGAAGCGAGCGGCCGAGCGGCCATGCACGAAGTATAGCCCGCGCTGCGCGCTAGCCTGCGATCATCGCTCCCGCAGCACCGAGAATGGTCATCAGGCCGAACAGCTGGAGGGGGGTCACCCCGAGCACGACCCCCAGCACGAGCACCACGCCTCCCGTGCCGAGGAGTGCCCAGGCCTGCCAGCGGCGCCACCAGCGCGGCCGCTGGGTGGGCTCACCGAAGCTGGCTGCCTGGTCGGCTGGCACCAGGGTGGCCGGAGCAGCCGCTTCGTCGGGGGGGAGCGGAGCGGGGGTCAGGGTATATTCGAGGGTGAGATCTCCCTCGGCCTGGAGGATGAACCGCTGGGGGAGGTACCCTGGCGCCGCCACCACCACTCCATGGCGCCCACCCACGTGGTCGCGCACGATCAGGGGGGTGGTGCCAGCCGGCTGGTCATCCCAGAGGACCTGAGCGCCAGGTGGGGTGCCGGTGATGCGCACTTCGCGCGGCCGGGGGAGGGCAGGGGGCACTTCCGGCGGCGGCGCCGCGAGAGGAGCTGCTGGTTCGCTCAGCGCTGCTTCCAGCGCGGGTGCCGCGAGAGGCGCTGCTGGTTCGCTCAGCGCTGCTTCCGACGGCGGCGCCGCGAGAGGCGCTGCTGGTTCGCTCAGCGCTGCTTCCAGCGCGGGTGCCGCGAGAGGCGCTGCTGGTTCGCTCAATGCTGATTCCGGCGCGGGTGCTGCTTCGCGCGCAGCTGCTTGCTGGTCGGCGCTCGCTGGAGGGCCTGCGCTGGCCGGTGCGGTAGGAAGCGTGATCGCTACCGTGCCGTGCTCCCAGGCGGCAATCGCGCTCAGAATGCGCACGCGCGCCTCCGCGAGGCTCACCTGCTCATTGCGCTCCAGCTCGCGGAGGAGGGTACGCACGCCCGCTGCCCCCCCGAGAGGGGCACGGTCATCCCCCACCGCGGTCGGGTCGCTGCCCCCCAGCGCTTGCACCAGAAGCCGCGCCAGGGCTGCCCGGTCGGTTGCCTGCCCCGCTGGCGGCGGGAGCGGTGAAAGGCCAGCATCGACCAGGATGGCATCGCTCCAGTCCCCCTCGTCATCGCTCACCAGGATGACGTTCCGTGGGGTGAGGTGGCCATGAGCAAGGCCTGCTGCGTCCAGGGCGAGCACGCCTTCGAACAGGGAGAGCGCCAGACGGCGCAGGGCCGCGGGCGTGAGCGCGCCACGCCGTGCCAGGTAGGTCGCGAGCGGCTCACCCTCTACCCAGGCCCGCACGGCCAGTGCCCATTCTCCCGCCTCATCGAAGGCGAACAGCGGCGCCACCAGGGGGTGAGTGACATTCGCTGCGGCGGCCGCCCGCCGGCGCACGTGCTGGCGGATGGGCTCAGGAACCAGCGGACCGTAGAGCCGGAGGGCGACCGTCTGCTGGCGGATGCGGTCGAAGGCGCGGATCGTCTGGCCGGTGGCGCTCGTGGGGTCAAAGAGGCGGTAGCGACCGCGGACGACCGTGCCGGCCTCGAGAGCGGTCTGGAGGTCAGGGTTGCTGGTCACGGGGGCATGATAGCGCAGCCCTCCAGCCGGTCGAAGCAGTTAAGCAAGCAGTAGGGACGAGTTTGTGCCCGCTCCCGGGGAACTCCCGGCACCGGTCGGCGGGAGCAAGCTAGTACTGCCTGGCAATCCCGCTGCCAACTCATGCAAGCGAGCATCTTGACACCCAGCAAGGCCTCTGCTAGGATGGCGGTGCTCCTCAGATGGCGACACGGTCGGGATGCCCCGTTCCCGTCCGACACGGAGGTCGAGGTGAGCGGTCGCACCTCTGAACCGGCGTCCCCTTTGCCGCCTGCGCGCCCCGCTTCTCCCCCTCGTCGCTCTGACCGTCCCGCGCTCGACCCGGCCCCATCGGCCTTGCCGTGGGCGCGGATGGAAGGCCTGGAATCAGAGGATGAGGTCGCGCCATCCGATGCCGAGCTGCTTGCCGCCGAGCGGGGGGAAGACACTTTCTCCGCCCTCATGGAGGTGGAGGACGACCTCGAAGCGGCCTTCGAGCAGGCACGCGATAGCTCCGACGGCACGATCCGGATGTATCTGCGCGAGATTGGCCGGATCTCGCTCCTGACCGCCCAGGACGAAGTCGAGCTGGCCCAGGCGTACCGGGAAGGGAAGGAGGCCGAGAAGTACCTGCTCAACCCGGAGCTGTCGGAGTTCGACCGGAGCGAACTCTACCGCCTGGTCGAGCGTGGCCGTGAGGCTGAGCGCCGCCTGATCGAGGCTAACTTGCGGCTGGTCGTCTCGGTGGCGAAGCGCTACCTCGGGCGCGGTCTCTCCCTGCTGGACCTGGTGCAGGAAGGCAACATCGGGCTGATGCGGGCCGTGGACAAGTTCGACCACACCCGCGGCTTCAAGTTCTCCACCTACGCCACCTGGTGGATCCGCCAGGCGATCACGCGCGCGATCGCCGACCAGGCGCGCACCATTCGCGTGCCGGTGCACATGATCGAGACGATCAGCCGCCTGATCCGGACCTCCCGCACCCTCCAGCAACAGCTGGGCCGTGAGCCCACCGCCGACGAGATCGGACAGGAACTCGGACTGAGCGCCGAGCGCGTGCGCGAGATCGTCCGCTTCTCGCTCAAGCCCGTCTCGCTGGAAAGCCCCGTCGGCGAGGATGAAGACAGCACGCTGGGCGACCTGATCGAGGACCGCACCACCCCACCGCCGTGGGAGAGCGCCTCGCGGCGGGTCCTCAAGGACCAGGTGGGGCGAGTGCTCGGTTCCCTCAGCCCCCGGGAGCGCCGCGTGCTCGAACTCCGCTTCGGGGTGGACATCGGCCGCAGCCGCACGCTGGAGGAGGTCGGGCACGAGCTCGGCGTGACTCGCGAGCGGATCCGCCAGATCGAAGCGAAAGCGCTGCGCAAGCTTCGTCACCCGAGCCGGCGGAAGCGCTTGCGCGATTTCATTGCCGACTAGGCTCGCTTGGCTGGCTGCCACATCTAGCAAATAAGCAAGCACTTGCCTCCAAGGTATGGCGTTCTGACGCGGGCTTGAGTAGACTTTGCCTCGCGACGGCGGGCATGGTGACGACCGCACGCGGACGGTGCCGGGCGGGTCGGGAGCATGCCGCGGAGGGGGCGATGAGCTTACCGTTCACGGGGGGCGGGCGCCGCTGCGGCACCTGCCGCTACTACCGCTCCTCCCCGATCCCGGGGCAAGGGTGGTGCACCCACCCGGAGCTCGTCAAGCCACCGGCGATGGTGCTGGTCAAGGCGCGGGAGTTGAACTGCGCCCGGCCGCTGGCGGAAGTCCCCGACCGCTGGGAACCAGCCGACCCTCGCCTGACGGCTGCTCCACCCCCGCCGCTGCGACCGCGGACGCTACCCGTGGCAAGTACAGCCCCGCTGGCTGCGTCTCGCCCCATCCCACCAGGAGATGCTGCCGGCGAGCCGGGGCCCGTCGCCGAGCTGGGAGGAACCGCGCCGATGCCCGCCATCGACGAGACGACGCCATTTGAGCCTGAGGAAGGGCCTGCCACCGCGGGTGAACGCTCGCCGCTGGGAACGCCTGTTCCGCCCGCAGCGCCCGAGCCCGCCAACCGGCGCCTCCTCTGGCTGGTGCTCGTGCCCGTTGCCCTCTGCCTGGTGCTGGCGCTGGCCGGGGGGGTTGGCTTGATGGTCACAGGGGGCTTTGGCAGTGGGCTCCTCCAGCTTGCCACTCCCACCCCCACCCGACCAGCCGGTATCCCCGCGGTTGCCCTGCGCGACTTCCGCCTCCAGAGCGAGCCACGGATGGAGAGCCAGCCCCGCAGTGTCGTTCGCCAGGGCACCCGGCTGCTCCTGATCAACAGCGCAGGTGGCGAGATCCTCGACCCTGCGCTCCCGGAGCCGTCGAAGTGGTATCTTGTGCGTACCGCCGATGGCACGGCAGAGGGCTGGGCCTACTCGGGCTGGGTCCAACGCTAACTCGGGCCTGGCTGGCGGAGGAGCGAGGATGAACGAGGAGGAAAAGGTCACTGTGCTCTTCGACCGCTACGTCGGGGCACTGAGCGTGACGATCGGTCAGCGCCAGATTACGGTGGACCAGTTGCCTGCCGAGACCGAGTTCATCCTGAGCGGGGAAAGCGATGACCTGCGCGCCCTCTGGCTGACCCCGGGCGAGAGTTCCTACCTGGCCAAGATGATCCGCTACATCCTGGAGAAGGTGAAGATCTCGGCTGAGGCACACGCAGCGCTGAGTGCCGTCCTGCCGCGGGTCGAGGCGCTGGCCCAGCAAGCGGAGGCAGAAGGAGAATGACCCGACCGGGCCTGTAAGCCGAGTTCTGTCCCGGAATTTTCCGGGGGCGACCATCTCTCTCGGACGACGGTTACCCGCCGCCTCAAGCGGCCTACCCGGGGGAGGGGACAGGCACCCGCCTGCGGCCGACATCCGGCCGCCCCCCTGCTTGGCCTTGCTCCGGGTGGGGTTTGCCCGGCCGGCCGGTCACCCGGCCGCCGGTGCGCTCTTACCGCACCATTTCACCCTTACCGGCAGCGCCGGCGGTATGTTTCTGTGGCACTTTCCGTGGGGTCGCCCCCCCTGGGCGTTACCCAGCACCCTGCCTGTCTGGAGCTCGGACTTTCCTCACGCCATACGGCGCGCGGTCGCCCGGCCCGGTCGAGCCGCTTTAAGTATACTGGGCTCAGCCGCCGCGATGGCAGGCGATCGTGCAGGGGGAAGCGTTGAGCGTGGTGGCAATCGGGGGGTGCACGAGAAGGAAGGCTAGCCAGAGCCCCACCAGGATGCCCAGCCCTCCCAGGAGGATGCGTCTCACGCCACGACCCGGTAGATCGTGGTGCTCCCGGCACGGTAGACCGGTTGGAGGAGGTCGCCCATCTGCTCGAACTTCGCCAGCCCGGCCGCGGGATAGTAGTTCCGCTCGACCGTTCCCACGATCACGTAGCGGACCCCATACTTGCGGAGAAAGGCGGCGGCTGCCGCCGGGTCGCTCCCACTGTAGAAGGCGTTCACCTCGGCAATGCGGCGGTCGACCTGCTCCTGATAGCCCCACCGCTGCTGCTTCTGGTGCCAATCCCACCCGATCACCGTCGGTAAGCCAGTGTAGATCGAGATCCGCGCTCCCCAGCGGTAGAAGGGGGTCACCCCCTCGACGATGACCGGGGTGCCATCCAGGTTCTCCCGCAGCCAGCGGACCGCGGCATAGTCCTGGCGCAGCTCGATCGGCCCGCGCTCGTCTTGGTAGACCGCTTGCGTCAGGAAGGCCATCCCGTCGATGGTCGGAGGCAAGGGACCGAAGCGGTCGCGGACCCGAGCCGGCGTGGCTGCCACTGGATAGATCAGCGTGCTCGCCAGGAGCAGCGAGGCGACCGTCGTCCAGGCGAACCGGCCTCTCCAGCCGTCACGACTTGTCGTCGGGGCGAGCACCGGCCCCGCGAGGACGAGGCGCCAGCAGGCGTAGGCCGCCGTGAGCGCAAGGAGCACCCAAGCCTGAAGATAGAGCTTGAAGACGGTATTCATCCGGGCGATATCACCCTGCAAGGTCACCAGGTCGACGGCGGCGCCGAGCGCGAGCCCCAGCCCGAAGAGCGTTAGGACTAGTAGGTCGCGCGGGCGGTCGCCATCGCGCTGCTGGAGCCGTTGGAGTGCCAGCAGCCCGGCCGGGAGCAGGAGCGCAAGCACAAAGGCTGGCGTCGGCAGGCCGAGCACGGCCAGCAGGAGGAGCAGGAGCGCCACGCCGACCACGCCGAGCGCACGTGCCGTCAGTGGGGTGCCACTCCGCCGCTCCACGATCCCAAGGAGACGGGGCAGGCGGTCCCAGTAGCGCCCGGCGAGGTCGAGCAGGCGGGTGAGCTTCGCTCGCTGGAGCTGGCAGGCAACCTCATAGGCCAGCCAGGAGCCCGCAAGAAAGAGGAAGAAGCCGTGGACCGCGAGGTACTGGTGGAGCGGTGTCGTCTCGCGCGCAAGCTCGATCCCGCTGTAGAACAGTTCGTAGTGCTGATAATAGGGCAGGAAGGCCAGGTAGCCGAGCCCGACCACCACCCCCGTGCGCCAGGCGGTGCCCCAGAGCCAGCCGGGAAGCGGTCGCCCCAGACCGCCGATTGCCAGCGCTCCCACCGCCAGCAGCAGGTAGGTCGGGTAGTCCCAGGTGTTCATCGGCCGCAGGGCGCCAGTCGCCAGGGCGAGGGCGAGCAGCGTCGGCAGGCGACGCCCGCCGAAGGCGGCGTTCACGGCCAGGGCGACGACCAGCAGAGTAAAGGGGAGCGCGATCAGGTGGGCGTGGAGGTCAGCGAAGAGGAAGGTGAAGTAGGGGAACTCGGTGATGGAGATCTGGGGTGGCATCATCCGCGAGCTGCGCCAGAAATCGAAGGCGGGGAGCTGGGCTTCCCCGCTCAGCACGCGCAGGAAGCCACTCCCTGCCTGGACTGCTCCCCCGATGAGCGGTAGCTGGGTAGCCACCACGACCGTGCCGGCCGCCCGCAACCCATCGAGCAGCTGGGCGAGCCCATCAAGGTTCCCGACCACGGCGACGAAGAGCGCAGCGGCGACCCCCGCCCCCCAGGCAGCACCCTCCCCGGGCGCGTGCTCGCGCCGCCAGCGGGCGAGGTTGAAGAGCACCGAGAAGGCGAGCACCACCGTGAAGGCAAACCAGAGGGCCACCGCCAAGTTATAGGAGACCTCCGGCACGATGCCCGTTAGCTTGATCAGGGTGGCAACGACAACCTGGCCAAAGTAGTAGTAGTTCAGGACGCCACCCGCGAACCACGGGTCGTAGGGAGGGAAGTAGGTCGCGCGCACCACCGCCGTGAGGTAGGCAAGGTCCATCGGCTTCTCGCCGCCCCGCGCCGGGTGCCAGAGGTCGGGGTTGAGGCTCCGGACCCAGACGAAGGCGAGGAAGGCGAGCCAGAAGAGCAGCTGACCGACCAGCAGCGTGCGTTGCCGGGCACGGAGGTCGGCCCAGAGGGTGCGTCCCTGCCAGCGCAGCACCAGGGCCGAGGCACCCGCCAGCAGCAGGACTGCCAACGCGATCGACCAGCGCTCGAACGGCACAACCCGCAGGCTCGCCCCGAGAAAAACCAGCCAGGCGACGAGCAGCACGCCGAGCGGCTTGGCGAGGAACCAGCCGCGGTCGGGCAGGCGCCGGCCGACCAGGAAGGCCACCGGCACGCTGAGGAGGGCGATCCCTTCGGCGGCCAGCAGCCAGCAGACAACTGGCAGCGCGTTGGGCAGGCTCGTGGCGGGAAAGATCTCCCGCCAGGTGCCACCAGCCCAGTCGGCCGCTGCGACCTCCGGAGGCAGGAGGAGACCGCTCCCCCGCCGCGGGGCAGCTCCACTCGCGTTTCCGGCGGTGAGGAACGGTGCCAGCTGGTCTTCGATCTGGGCCGACGTGAGCGGCTCTGTCCGCTTGAACAGCAGCACCAGGGGGTGGTCGTAGACGCTGTAGGACTCGTCCGCAAAGCCAAGGTCGATCCGCGGTGAGGGCAGGAAGCGCTCGAGCCCCGCCGGGATGGGAAGCCCCGGACGGACAAAGGGGTTATCGGCCAGCGCAACCCCGAAGAGGGTGGGGTAGCTCGCCTCGGCGTGGACCAGCCGGTAGCCGAGCTCGCCCGCAAACAGCCGCCGGTAGTACTCGGTCGAGAGGGGATAGCGCTCGGGCAAGCGGGGGATGGTGCCGTACAGCCGCTGGCTATAGAAGACGAGATAGTCCGCGCTGGCTAGCGTCGTCGCGAGCGTCCGGAGCTTCCCCAGGTCATCCGGGTCGTAGAGCGGGAGTTCGCGGAAGCGGTACTGTCCCAGCCCGGGGAGACCCTCTTCCCAGTGCTCGCGGGCGATGGTGCTCCCGGGCGGCACGTTGGCAGTTATCCAGCGTGCCATCGCGACCGCCGGGTGGGGGCGGGTATAGACTTGGAGGTACGCCAGCCCCCAGAGCGCCGTCGCTCCCACAACCAGTGCGCTCACGGCCTGGCCGAGGACGCGCCCACGCGGGCCTAATCGGCCCAGCAGCGCTGTCAGGTCGACGAGGAGGCGGGCAGCAAAGAGCGCGAGCAGCGGGGTGAGCGGGAGGAGGTAGCGCAGAAACTTGACCTCGAACGCACCAGTGATGAGGAAATACGGCCCGGCCCAGAGCAAGAGCAGGAGTTCCTGGCGGTAGCGCCAGATGACCACCCGGAGCAGGGCGTAGGCGAAGCCGAGCCAGCCGACGATCCCGAACGGCAGCCCCAGCCCGAAGAGCGCCAGTTGGCTGAGGTGGTACCAGTACTTGGGGGTATCGATGTACTGGCGGGTGTACGGATAGTCCCGGATGCGCCGGACCATCTCGCTCTGCTCGGTAACGTTGGCGACGAAGGTCGGCCAGTCGAGCAGGACGAACGGCTGGGTCACTACGAAGACCAACCCCGCTCCGAGGAAGGAGAGCAGCATCCCCCCCAGGATGCGCTCGGTCGCGCTCACACGGGGGGAAGCGGTGCCAGGCCGGGCTAACAGGTGCGCTCCGGCGACGGCAAGCCCGAGCGGTGCCACCGAGACTTTGGTAGCCAGCGCCAGCCCGAAGGCCACGCCGAGTGCGATGGCACGCCCAGGCTGCGGCTGCTCGATCAGCCGAAGGGCAAGCCAGAGGACGAGCAACAGCCAGCAGACGAGCAGGGTATCGACAGCAAAGAAGTGGGCAAGCTGAAGGTGGATCGCCGCGAAGGTGACCAGGAGTGCCGCGATGAGGGCAACGGCATTCCCGCCGAGCTTGCGCCCGATCAGGTAGGTGAGCAGCACGCTCGTGGCATCGGCAAAGGCGCTGAGCGCCCGCGCAACGAGCCGGAGGTCACTGCGCGCGAGGGCAGGGTCGAGGGCACTGGCAAGGTGGGCAACGAGCTTGAGGAGGTACAGGGGCAGGGAGCCATAGGCAAAGAAGCGCGGGTTGAGCGGGCTCCGCTCCAGGTCAAGCAGGAGGTCCAGCGCTGGGGGCCAGGGCAAGCCAAGCCGGCCCTCCACCGTCATCAGGATGAAACGCTCGTCCGGGTGGAAGAGGCCGCCGCTATCCCAGTCCAAGCCGAACAGCCGCAGCCCGAGCGCCAGGCTGAAGACCGCCGCTGGCAGCACCAACGCTTTCCAGTGCACTCCCCCCATCACACCACGCTGCAACTGGCGGCCCAGCACGCGCTCGCTCGTCGAGGTCACAATGAGCGATTCTAACGGAGGCTCCCGCCGCGACGGTACCGCCTCCGGTGGCGAGGCCAGGGTGGGACCCGACGGCTAGGTTTCCGCCTCCCTCCCCAGCGAAGCGCTACCGTACCACTGGTCGCGCTTTTCTTCCGCCTGCCGGCCCCGTTGACGCCGAGCAGTGAGACGCGGACCTTTCCCTTAGCTGTCACGGGAGGGAAGCCGGCATGCGCGGGGGTGTCCGTCAGCTGGCGGTGGGAGGGGTGCTGCTTGCCTTCGGGCTCGGAGTGTCCCGCCCCAGCTTGGCGCAAGGGAACGAGGCTGCAACGCCAGCGCCCCTGCTGGCCTGGGTCACGCATGGCCCGGTCTACGCGCTGGCCCGCAGCGGCAGCACCGTCTACCTGGGGGGCGAGTTTTCCTACCTGGGGCCACCCACTGGCTCGTTTGCCGCTCTGGATCGGGGTGCCGGCACGTCCGACCCCGACTGGCCGGCCTTCGATGGCCCGGTCTTTGCCTTTGCTCCCGACGGCAATGGGGGTGGTACGTTGGGGGGAGCTTCACCCAGGCCGGTGGGCTCGCGCGCCGCAACCTGGGCCGGGTGCGCGCGGATAAGACGATCGACCCCACCTGGGAGCTCGCTGCGAACGATACAGTGCTCGCCCTGGTGGCAACGGAGCGCACCATTTACGTTGGCGGCAATTTCACCCGCCTGGGCTCGCAGGCGCGCCGCCACCTGGCCGCTCTGGATACTGCGAGGGCACGCTGATGGGCTGGAACCCCGAGGCGGATGCCAGCGTCCTAGCGCTCGCCTTCAGCGATGGCCAGCTTTTTGTTGGTGATCGCTTTACCCGGATCGGTGGGCAGCCGCGTCACTACCTTACCTTTTGATGCCGCTAGCGGCCAGGTGGGTCCGCGGTTCCCTGAACTTGATGCCCCCGTCCTTGCGCTGCTCCCTCAGGGCAACACGCTTTACCTCGGTGGCGGCTTCACCCGGGTCGGTGACCAGCCACGTCGCAGCCTTGCCGCCCTGGACCTCTCCAGCGGTCAGCCCGGCGCCTGGGCCCCGTGGTGAACGGCGCGGTCTACGCCCTGGCCAGTGGCGAGGGGGTGCTCTACGCGGGTGGCCGCTTCACCAGCATCAGTAGAGCGCCGTTTTCTCGCCGCCCTTGACCCGCTCAGCGGCGCCCCGACCGGATGGCAGGTCGACGTGGCTGACACGGTCTACGCGCTGGCGGTGAGCGGTGGGGTCCTTTACCTCGGTGGCGACTTCACTACCGTTGCGGGGCAACCGCGCCGTCACCTTGCTGCGCTTGAAGCCGCTTCCGGAGCTCTGATGCCCTGGGACCCCGGCGCGAGTGGGACGGTCTACGCCCTTGCCGCCAGTAGCAAGACGCTGTACGCCAGCGGGAGCTTCACCAGTGTGGGCGGGCAACTCCGTCAGAACCTCGCCGCGCTGGACGTGAACAGTGGCACCGCGCTTCCTTGGAGCCCAGCGGTCGATGGCCCGGTGCTGGCTCTTGCTGCCGAGCATGACCGCCTCTACGTGGGCGGCGAGTTCAGCCGCGTGAATGGCGCGCCCCGGGCCAACCTGGCTACCTTCATCCCGACGGGCGACCTGGTCGCCTGGCGCCCTGACCCCGACGAGCGAGTGGTGACGCTGGCAGTGAGTGCTGAGGGGAGCACGCTCTATGCTGGCGGCCGCTTTACCCGCATTGGCGGGCAGGACCGCCGTTTTGTTGCCGCGCTCGATACCACCTCTGGGCTCGCCGCGCCCTGGTTCCCCGACGCCAACGCGGAGGTGAGCGCGCTCGCCCTCAGCCCGGATGGGGGCACGCTCTACCTGGGCGGCCAGTTTCGCTCGGTCGCTGGCCAGCCTCGCTCCTCACTTGCTGCCCTTGAGACGACCAGCGGCGGCCTGACCAGCTGGCCCCCCAGCACGAATGGACCCATGGCTGCCCTCGCCCTGGCCGATGGCACCATCTACATTGGGGGAAGCTTTACCCGCGCCGGTGGTCAGGCATGCCGCAATCTGGCCGCGCTGGATGCCGGAAGTGGCACCGCGACCGAATGGGCGCCGGAGGTGGATGGGCCGGTCGCGGCGCTGGCCTGGTGCGCGGGCATCCTCTACCTCGGAGGGGGCTTCCTTTTTCTCGCCGGCCAGCCGCGCGACCGCCTAGCAGCGTTCTGCACGCGCTCTGGCCTCCTGCTCCCTTGGCGCCCCGCGGTCAATGCGGGGGTTCTGGCGCTTCTGCCCACCGCGGATGCCGTCGAGGTGGGCGGTGAGTTCACCCTGAGCGGGGGGGTAGTCCGCCAGGGGGACGCGCGCTTTCCGCTGCCCGCGGAAGCCAGGGGTGGTAGGAACGCCGAGTGAGTGGCCAGCGCGTGGGGCAGGTTCCGGGGCAGCGCGGTATGATGGGGAAACACCTCGCCCACCCGCCTGACCGGGGAGAACAGGATGCCATCTTCCAGCCTTGCCCGCGAGCTGCGAGCGGTGATCAGGACGGGCCGGGTCCTGGACGATCCGGCCGAGCTGGACAGCTACTCCTACGATGCCTCCTTTGCCGCCTTTCTGCACCCCTGCCCGCCTGACGTCGCCGTCCAGCCCACCACCACGGCCGACGTTGCTGCCGTGCTCCGCCTTGCCGACCGGCTCGAGGTGCCTGTCACGCCCCGCGGTGCTGCGACCGGCCAGAGTGGTGGCGCGGTCCCGGTCAAGGGGGGGATCGTCATCGACCTCTCGCAGATGAAGCGCGTCCTCGACCTTGACGCGCCGAACCTTCAGCTCTTCTGCGAGCCGGGCGTCGTCCACGCCGATGTGAACGCTCTGCTCGCCCGTGCGGGGCTCGTCTTTCCCCCCGACCCCGGGTCCTCGCGGATGTGCACCATCGGCGGCATGGTCTCTACCAACGCGCGCGGCATGCGCGCGATAAAGTACGGCGCAACGAGCGAGTGGGTGCTCGGCCTGGAGGTCGTTCTTGCGGATGGCAGCGTCATCTGGACGGGGTCACCTGGCTCGCGTGCCCTCCAGTCGGCCAGCGGCTACGAACTTTCCAAGCTGTTCGCGGGTGCGGAAGGGACGCTCGGCGTCATCACCCAGTTGCGGTTGAAGGTGCGGCCCCTGCCACCAGCGCGTGGGCTTACCCTCGCAGCGTTCCCCTCGCTGGAAGCGACGACCGCTGGCTTGAGTGCGGTGCTTGGAGCCGGGATCTTGCCATCCGCGGTCGAGATCTTCGACCAGCGGATGATCGAGACGGCGAACCGCTTCCGGCCCGACCTTGGGCTGCCGAGCGCGGCCGCTTTGCTCCTGTTTGAGGTGGACGGGAACCTGCCGGGCGTCCACTACGATGCCCAGGAGATCGCGCGCGTGGTCCGCCCCTTTGCACGCCAGGTCGACTGGGCCGATGACCCGCCTCGCGTCGCCCAGATCTGGGAGGCGCGCTCGGTCGCTGGGGCCGCGGTCGGGCTCCTCCAGCCGAAGGGCGTGCGCGCGTACGCGGGGGAAGATATCTGCGTGCCGATTACACGGCTGGGGGAAGCGCTCGAGCGGATCCAAGCGATTTCGGCGGAGTACGGCGTGCCGATCGCTTCGTACGGGCACATCGGCGGTGGGATCGTCCACGCGGCGCTCGTCGCCGACCTCACGGCCACCGAGCAGCTTGCGCGGGTTGAGCAGGCGGCGGATGCCATCAACTGCCTCGCCCTGGAGTTGGGCGGCACCGTGACGGGCGAGCACGGCGTCGGCTTCGTGCGGGCGCGCTATCTCGAACGGGAGCATGGCCCCGCCCTGGCGGTGATGCGCCAGATCAAGCGCGCCCTCGACCCCAAGGGGATCCTGAATCCGGGAAAGTTCGTTTGATCAGGTGGGTTGCAGCGGGTACCGCCGTCGGCGATAATAGGGAGTGCAGAACGCCTGTTCTGCTAGCCGGATGGGCACGCTGGGGAGAAGATCGCTGGCGGTTACGGCGAGAGCAAAGGGGGACCTATGGCGGGTATGGCGGTCATCCAGATCATTGGCAACATCGGGCGGGACCCAGAAACGCGCTTCACTCCGACCCAGCGACAGGTGGTCTCATTCACGGTCGCGGTCAACCGGGTCGTTTCCCAGGGGAGTGACGGCAAGCAGGAAGTCACCGATTGGTACCGGGTGACCTGCTGGGGCAACCTGGCGGAGTTCGCAGCGAACTACCTCCAGAAAGGGCGGCGGGTCTATGTCTCCGGGCGGTTTGCCCCGCGCACCTTCACCGGCCAGGATGGGCAGCCCCGGCTCTCGCTGGACATCACCGCCGACTATCTCATCCCGCTGGATAGCCCCCAGCGCGCTGACCTCGGCGAGGGCGTGCCGGTCGCCAGCACCAGCCGTGGCCGTTCCCCTGCCGGGGAGCTGGACACTGACCTGAGCGAAGAGGACCTCCCCTTCTAAGCGAGCGCTACCGAAACGGCAGCCTTCCGCCGATAGGAAAAGCAGAACGGTCGTTCCGACCGTCGCTTCTGGGAACGCTCCATGCCCGTCCGCCACCGCGCCTGTCCGCGCTGCCAGGGGGACCTTCACCTCTTGCCCGAGCGCCCACCGCTCTGGGCCTGCCTCCAGTGTGGAGTCCGCCTGCCCCTCGCGGGGGCCTTCTCTCCTCGCTCCTGGTGGGAGCAGATGCGCCAGGAGTTGCGCGAGCGCGCCGAACTCTAGGCTCGCTTACGCTCCTGGCGAGGCCGCTGCTATACTGGGCCTGCTGATCCTGGCACGCCACCCGGGTGCCACGAGGCAGGAGAGACCACCGATGACCACGACCTCACCCCCAACGATCCGGGACCCGCGCCCACAGTATTTTGAGAGCCCCGAGCTTGACCGGTTCATGGCCGTTGTAATCAACCTGGCGAACGAGCTGTGGGTGACCAAAGACCGCCTGTTCATCCTGGAGCGACTGCTGGCTCAGCGCGGGGGCGTTACTCCCCAGGAGATCGACCAGTACCAACCGAACGAGCAGGAGCGCAAAGAGCTGGAAGAGGCGCGCAAGGCCTACATCGCTCGCGTGCTCAGCGGCCTCACCATTGAGCCACGCCCGATCGAAGAGATCCGCCAGCTCAAGGGGATCAAGCCGCTCAGCTGAGGGGTTGCCTTCGCGGGAACGCACGGCGGGCGCCTGCCGGCGAGTAGCGTACCGCTGCCTGCCCGCCAGCGCCATCAGGGAGAGCGAGGGCAAGGTCGCGCCCTGGTACTCCTGGCCCTCCCGAGGAGCACGCCTCCGTGGTCAGGCGAGGTCATGCCCGAGTGCCCCGCTGCGGCAGCAGGCAGCGCAAGGTGAGAGAAGTGGCGAGCAGCGCGCTGGGAAGGAGCTTTCCAAGCGAGAGGAAAGCAGGGCGGCAGGTGGGCGAGTGGTCTGCGGGGACGTGGGGGGAGCAGGCGATGCTCCCTGAAAATGCCTGAGCCGGGAGCAGCGTCCCGGCTCAGGGTGTGCGTCGTACCGGCGACCCCGAAGGGATTCGAACCCTCGATCTCCACCGTGACAGGGTGGCATGTTAGGCCGCTACACCACGGGGCCACTGCCCCCGCGTTTGGGGGTCTGCGCTAATTGTACGGACCGGGCGGGCAGATTGCAAGGACGGCCGCCTGGCCTACGCCTCCCGGGGCGACTGCAGTATACTTGGCAGCCATCCCCCGAGTGGCGAAAGGTGAAGCGTGACGTTTGGTGTGCTCTCCTTCGGCGTCCATATTCCCCGCTACCGCCTGCCGCGGACGGTCATTGGGAAGGCCTGGGGCGCAGCCGCGGGCGGTGGCGAGCGGGCCGTCGCCAATTTCGATGAAGACGCGATCACGATGGCCGTCAGCGCGGCTGAAGCAGCCCTGGAAGGGGTCTCAGGCGGACCGCCCGATGCCCTCGCCTTCGTCTCGAACACCGCCCCCTATCACGAGAAGCAAGGCTCGACCCTCATCGCCACCGTCTGTGGCCTCCCGCGCACCGCAACCACGCTGGATGTGACCGGCTCTCCCCGCGCGGGAACTGCCGCCCTCAAGGCCGCCCACGATGCCCTGCGCGCCGGCTCCGCTCAGCGTTATCTCGTCACGGCAGCCGAAGTCCGCACCGGCGAGCCGGGCAGCGACCTCGAGCAGCTCGTCGGCGACGGGGCAGCCGCGGTGTTGCTGGGGACGGGTGAAGTGCTCGCTACCCTGGAGGGCATCTACTCGATCAGCGAAGAGTTCACCGACGTCTGGCGCACCGAGCGCACTCTCCTGCCCCAACGCGGCGACGTTGCCTTCGTGACGACCTACGGCTATCAGCGCATCGTCCGCGATGCCCTGCGCGGCGCGCTCGCCCACTTCCAGCTCGAGCCCGCTGCCATCGCCCGGGTGGCCGTCGCCGCGCCAGACCGCCGCTCCTACACCAGCGTGCTGAGCGGTCTCGGGTTCCCTCCAGGCAGCTACCCCGACGACCCGTTCCTTGCCAGCGTCGGCGATATTGGCGCGGTCTCGCCGCTCCTCCTCCTGGCCTGGGCCCTCGAGACCGCTGCCCCCGGCGACCTCATCCTCGTCGCCTCCTACGGCAGCGGAAACAGCGACGTCGTGCTGCTACGCGCTACCGAGCTGGTCATGCGAGCGCGCGAGCGGCGCGGTGTCACCCGGGAAGTCGCCCAGCGCCGCTCCCTGGAGAACTACGAACGCTTCCTCGCCTTCCGCCAGCTGGTCGCCCAGGAGCCGCTCGCACCGTACTCCTCGCTGGCGATGCTCTGGAAAGAGCAGAAACAGGACCTGCAGCTGCTCGCTACCCGCTGCCGTCGCTGCGGCGCCCTCAGCTACCCCCGCCAGCGCATCTGCCGGGCCTGCCGGGCCAAAGACGAGATGGAGGACGTCCCCCTCGGTCGGCGGGGGGTGGTCTACACCTTCACCCGCGACCACCTGTACCCCAGCCCGGACCCGCCCACCGCCATGCTGGTGGTAGACCTAGAGGGCGGCGGCCGGTTCTACGGGCAGATGACGGATGCCCCGGCTAGCCTCGCCCGGATCGGACTCCCGGTCGAGCTGACCTTCCGCCGGCTCCACGAGGGCGGCGGCTACGCCAACTATTTCTGGAAGCTCCGCCCGCGCGAGCTGCCTACCGAGAGCTAGCTGCTACTCGATCCGGACGATCCGGTAGCGCACCGAACCCACCGGCGCCCGCACCTCGACTTCCTCGCCCACCTGCCGGTCGAGTAGTTGCTGGCCGGTGGGAGAGCTGGTCGAGATCCGGCCGGCGCGGATATCGACCTCACTGGGCGAGACGATCGTAAAGCGGAGCTCGTCCCCCTCATCCAGGTCGACCACCGTCACCGTGCGCCCCAGGGTCACCCGCTCCGCCTGGCCGTGGTTCGTCACCACCCTCGCCAGCCGGATCCGCGCTTCCAGCTCCCGGATGCGCGCTTCGACCTGCGCCTGGCGGTCACGCGCAGCATCGAGCGGAGCGTTCTCGCGAAAGTCTTTGTCCGCCATCGCTCGCGCCAGCTCAGCCGCGATCAGCGGCCGCTGAGCGAGCAGCTCCTCCAGCTCCCGGCGCAGGCTCTCCAGCCCCTCGGCCGTCATCGGGATCATCTGCTCTTCGAAGGTCGGCTGGCGCCCCTCCTTCTTGCTCCCGGCGCGGCGGATGCGGACATGGGTGCCGAGGTTCTCGCTGGTGTAGCCGCGCTTCTTCGCCAGCATCAGCATCTCGCGCACTGGCTGGAGCTTGTTCGGTGAGCCCGCGGCCGTCCGCGAGACCTCTTCGACAAAGCGTTCGATATCCGCTGGCCGCAGGACCCCCACGCGCTGGTCTGCCCCGAACCACCGGACAAAGCGGTTCGTCTCTTGCTGCGCGGCCGCAAGTTCCTCCGGCGAGACCTGCTTCTGGCGCAGGGAATCCAGGTACTCGCCGGCCAGATCCCCCACAGTTACCTGCTCATTCATGCTGCTTCTTCACCTACCCTCCTGGCAGTATAGCCAGCGGGTTCGCGCTCGATCAACGCAGCCAAGCAGCGGCCGTGGTGTAGAATGGAGCCGAGTGAACGGGGAGCGCGTCTCGTGAACCGAGCCTCATTACGGTGTATCACCTGCGCGGCGACCTACCCGACCACCCAGCCGCGCTACCACTGCGACCAGTGTGGCGACCTGCTGGACGTCACCTACGACTGGGGCGCGATCGACCCCGAGCGGCTGAAGCGGCTCTGGAACGAGCGCCTGCAGTCGCCACGCCCGATCGACCGCAGCGGCGTCTGGCGCTACCGTGAGCTTTTGCCGTTTTACGAGGACGAATCCCAGCTGGTTACCTACCCGGAGGGGAACACCCCCCTGCTGGATGCCCCCCGCACGGCTGCCTACTGCGGGCTCAACCGGCTGACAGTCAAACACCTGGGTTTCAACCCCACTGGCTCCTTCAAAGATCATGGCATGGCCACCGGGGTCACGGAAGGCAAGATCCTGGGGATGACCGCCGTGCTATGCGCCTCGACGGGCAACACCTCAGCCTCGATGGCTGCCTACGCCGCCCGGGCGGGCATGCTCGGGATCGTGCTGGTCCCCGATGGCCAGATCACCTTCGGCAAGCTCTCTCAGGCGCTCGATTACGGCGCCCTTACCCTGATGGTCGAGGGCGACTTCGACGACGCCCAGGAGCTGATGCGCGAGGTCGCCGAAGAGATCGGCATCTACGTCCTCAACTCGATCAATCCCTTCCGCCTGGAAGGTCAGAAGACGATCGCCATCGAGCTTCTGCACCAGCGGAACTGGAGCCCACCCGACCGGATCGTGGTGCCGGGAGGCAACCTGGGGAATAGCTCTGCCATCGGGAAAGGGCTGAAGGAGCTGTACGACCTCGGCTTCATCGACCGGCTGCCCCGCCTGACGATCGTCCAGGCCTCCGGTGCCGACCCCCTCTACCGTACCATCACCAGCGGCGACCCCACCCGGCTGATCACGGTCCACGCCAAGACGCTGGCGACCGCCATCAAAATCGGCCGCCCGGTGAGCTGGAAGAAAGCGATGCGGGCAGTCGAATGGACGAATGGCTGGGTCACTGAGGTCAGCGAGCAGGCGATTGCGGATGCCAAGGCGATCGTCGGCCGCGACGGGATCGGCTGCGAGCCGGCCTCCGCCGCCGCTATCGCCGGGATCGCGAGCCTGGTTGAGCAGGGCACCGACGAGGTAGTCAGCCGGGACGAAGATGTGGTTGCCCTCCTGACCGGCCATCTGCTCAAAGACCCCGACTATACCGTCCGCTACCACGTCGGCGAGCTGTACGAGGAGTTCGTGACCGAGACCCGCGTTCTCCAGTGCTCCAACCCGATCCGCGGCACCTTCGCCAACATGCCGATCCGGGTGCCGAGCGACAAACAGCGCATTATCGCTGCCATCGAAGGGTTCCGCCGTTCGGAGGCCCTCACCGGACGCCGTGGCTGAGCCCTCCCGGGCAGCGTCGCAGCCAGCAGAGGTCGTGGCGCTGTTCGTTACGGCCGCTCAGGATGTGCTCCACCAGGAGCTGGGATCCTTCCCTTCTGCCAACGCCCCTACCATGGCAGACGGCCCCTATCGGGCTCACGCGATTACCGCCCTGGTCGGGGTGGTGGGGGATCTGCGGGGCGCCCTCGTTCTCGGCCTCGCCGAGAGCACGGCCACTGCCCTGGCAGCCCAGCTGCTTAGCACTCCACCCGAGGAAGCGGCCGCGCTGGCACCGAGCGGCATCGCCGAGTTGGCCAATGTCATCGCTGGCCACGCCTGTACCGCCCTCGCGCACGCTGGCCTCACTGTCGATATCAGCCCGCCCACCCTCATCCTGGGAGCAGGCAGCCAGGTCACAACTGTGCACACCGCCCGCCAGCGCGTCGAGCTTACCACCCCTTGGGGCCCGATCGAGCTGCAGCTCGCCCTGAGCGCGCTCCCTTCCTCTTCCCCGCGAACCGAGCGCAGCGTGCCGTAGCCCCCCTCACCGCATCCCGAGGCCATCACCGTGGCGGTAGCGCAGCCCAGAGCGGGGGAGGAGCGTGGCCGAGGGGCGCTTCTCACCAGTCCCCCGCCGGAGACGCGGCATCCCCTCCGCGTGCGCCTCACGCCGGCTGCCAGCGAGAGCGGGTGCTCAGTGCCCCGTTGCTGCAGGTGATGCCTGCGCCCTCAGCGCCACCACGGTCTCTCGCCCGGCAGCGCTCAGCGCGGGCGGAGGCTCACCCGCCGTGGCGGCCCACTCACCTGGAAAGGCGTCGCCGCTCCCTCACCGAGGGAGACGAGGGGGAGATAGCGCCTCTCGACCTGAGGCAGCACCTGCGCGCGCACGCTCACTGGCCCACCGGTGCGCCAGCCATCACTGCTCAGGAGGATGGCCCCGTCGTGGACCCCGAGAGCGAGGTTGGCCGCTACGGTCACGGTCAGGACCAGGGACTGGCCAGGGCCAAGGTGGCCCCTCGACGGGCTGACGGTGAGCCACGCCGGCTGAGCTTGCGCTTGCCAGTTCAGGGGGCTGCCACCGTAGTTGTACGCCAGCACCGTCGTCGTGATCCCAGCAGTTGGCGTGAGCCAGAGGCTCACGAAGGATTGGGTCGGTGAGAGATAGCCAGCCAGGCTGACCGTCAAGGGCGTGCTTTCGGCCCAGGGTCCCCGGTTCCCCGCCCAGTCCATCGGCTGGACCCGGAACTGGTAGGTCGTCCGGTCTGCGACATCGACCTCCAGCACCAGATCTCCCACATTCGCTGCGAGCGGTTGCCACGTGCCTTCCGGCAGCACCCGGTACTCGACGTCGTAGCTAGCGACCCCGCTCTCGCCATCAAAGCCGCTCCAGCGCAGCGGGAACCAGAGGTCGCCGAGCACCGGGGGTAGCGGCTGCACCTTCGCCCGGGGTGGTTGGCTCTCCCACCGTGGCATCGCGGCCAGCTGCTGCCAGGCAGCGAGCGGCGTGCCATCGCCCCGCACGAGCGAGTAGAATCGGTTCGGGTCGCAGCGGGTCCGCCAGGGGTCGAGGGCAAAGTCAAGGTTGTAGATGAAGATCGGCCCGGCCCAGGGCCAGTGCTCGCGAGCATAGCGGAAGGCGCGCACCAGGTAGTCGGCCTGCTCTTGCTCGCTCACCTGCCAGGCCGCCCGATAGGGGTCGTAGGCTGCCAGGTTGCAGCGCGCCCCCTCAAAGTTATGGAGCCAGCCGACTTCCGTCAGCCAGAAGGCAGGGTCATCCCCAAACTGTTCCGCAACCCGTCGCTGCTCCTCGAGCCGCCGGAAGTAGACCCCGAGCGGCGCTCGCTCAGCGGGAGTCTCCGGAGGATAGGGCCCGCTATACGGGTGGCTCCCGATTGCATCGAAAAACCCGCGGGCCCCATTCTCGTAGAGCGCCCGCAAATAGGTCAGGTCGCCCCACGCCTCGCGCCCGGTCCCAGCATCACCGGTCGTCGCCAGGCCACCGGTGACGAGGATCGCGTTCGGGTCAGCCGCTTTGACCTTTGGGTAGAGGGCACGCAGCATCCGCACGTACTTCGCCGGGTCGGGCGGCCGGCCGCCCCATTCCAGACTGGTGTTCGGCTCGTTCCAGATCTCATAGGCCTGGATCTTGCCGCGATAGCGAGCCGCAACGGCCGCAAGAAAATCGGCCAAGGCGGTGTCGTCCAGCGGCGGCGCATTGCGGGCGTCGGTGCCGGTTGCCCATGCCGGCGGCTCGTCGACCCGCAGGAGGATGCGCATCCCACGGGTGGTCGCACGCTCGATGTCGGCATCCAGGGCTTGCCAGGTAAACGTCTCCCGGCTGGTCGGCTGGACCGCCTTCCACGACCCGATCAGCTTCACCCAGTTGAAGCCCATTCGCTTCGCGCGGTCCAGCCGGTCTGGCGCCGCCAGGGTCATCACCCCGTAGCCGATCGTCTTCGGCGGCACCGGGGGAGGAAGCAAGGCTGCGGTGCTCGGCGGGGGAGCCAGGCCGCCCAGGCCAGGGAGCAACAGCGTGACCAGCGCCAGGGCGCCAGCGAGGGTGCGCACAGCCGAATCTTCGCCCAGGGAGAACGAGCAGTCAAGCGCGGCAACCTGCGGCTGCTCGTCACCCCAGGGGGAGCAGCCGCTTCGCCCAGCGGCGCTTACCGCCCGGCGAGCAGGCCCAGCAGCGCTGGCTCTCTCACCCCCCGCACCGGCCGGAAGGCGGAGCCATCAGCAACGGTGCGCTACCCCGCTGCGGCGTGCGGCCGGGGTGGCTGGCCTTGCCGCGCCGCTCGGCTGGGGGCGCCGCCGAGGGGGCGCTGGGCCGGCAGCCCTGGCCGGCGGGGATAGGCTGCCGGGGTAGGCGCGACCTTCGCGATCGCGACCAGATCGTGGTGGGGGAGGGCAGGGAGCGGAGCCGGATAGACGGTCGCTGGGCTACCGCCGAGCAGGGTGATCGCCGCCTGCGCCGTGGCAAGCGCTGCCGAGGCGGTGCGTGACTGGTGGAGGACTGCTTGCCCACCCAGCCGCACCAGCGGGAGAACCAGCTCGACGAGCACGGGCAGGGGGGCCACCCCGCGGGCGAGCGCCAGGTCGAACTGCTCCCGCAGGGCAGGCTGCTGGCCAGCTTCTTCGGCCCGGCCCGCCACCACCCGCACTCCGCTCAGGCCGAGCGCGCCGACCACCGCCTCCAGAAACGCGGCCTTCTTGCCGACCGCTTCGATCAGGGTAAGGGTCAGGGCGGGCCAGAGGATCTTCAGCGGCAGCCCGGGTAGGCCAGCCCCGCTCCCGACATCGACGAGCCTCGCTGACCCCGCCGGTTGCCAGACGGCCGCCACCGCCAGCGAATCAGCCAGATGGCGGATGGCGATCCCGGTGGGGTCGACCACGCGGGTGAGGTTAAGCCGCTGATTCCAGCTGACCAAAAGCGCTGCGTACTGCTCGAACTGGTCGAGCTGGGAGGCGCTCAGCCTCAGGCCAAGGGGGCGGACTGCCGCCTGCAAGGCCGACCGGTCAAGCGCCCCCATCGGCACCTAGCGCCCGCGCGCAGCCTCCGCCTTCGGTGGCACGGCTTCCCGCCCGTGGTACCAACCGCACGCCGGGCAGACCCGATGGATGGCCATCGGCTGGCGGCACTGAGGGCAGGGCTGGATGGCAGGCACCTTCAGGTGATGGTGGCTCCGCCGGCTTCCCCGGTAGGAGCGCGGGGTCTTTTTCTTGGGAACAGCCATCAGCTACTCCAGAGCACCGAGCTGCCAGAGCGCCGACCAGCGCGGGTCCGGCGGTGGCTCAGCACAGGCGCAGGGCATCAGATTACGGTTCGCACCGCACTGCGGGCACAGGCCCGCGCAGTCGAGCCGGCAGAGCGGCTGAAGCGGGCGTGCCATCACCGCGTATTCGCGGATCGCCTCGCTCAGATCGAGGATGTGGTTGTGATCGATCAAGAACGCTTCCGGCTCCGGCGGTGGAGGCAGGGGAATGCCCGTCAGTGGGTCGATGGTGGGATAGAACACCTCTTCAAAGGTGAGCTGGAGCGGGTAGCGGATCACCGCGAGGCAGCGGGCGCATTCTTCCGTCGAGTGGAGCGCCGCCTCGACCCGCACGAGCACACCCTGGTTGGTCCGGGTCAGCACCACCGTTCCCTGGACGGGGATCGGCTGAGGGTCGTCATCCACATCAGTGACATCGCCCTCCACCCGGTAGTGTCGCACCTCGCCCACCGGGCAACGGAGCAGTTGCGAGATGTTGTACTGCATGGCTTGGGGTCCAAGGGAGGGAAAAGCCGGGCCCGCATCCCGGCTCGCGTCTTCAGGAGAAGTGTAGCGGGCCACCCGGCCCCCGGTCAACCGCGGGGTGGGCCCTGTTGGACCTGTTCGAGGTAATGCCGCAGCTGCTGCTCGACCGCCTCGATCTGGGCCAGCATCTTGCGAATGACGGCGATCGAGTACTCATCGGCCTCGCGCCGGATCGTCGCGGCGTCGGCGTTGGCGTCTGCCTCGATGAGCTGGGCCGAGCGCTGGGCCTGGGCAATGATCTCCTGGGCGCGTTCCTGGGCCTGGCGCACCACATCGCTCGACTGGATCCGCTGCTCGATCTCCTCGCGTGCAGCGGTGATCATCGCCTCGGCTTGCTGGCGGGCCTGGCTGAGAAGCAAGTCGCGCTCCTCGAGCACACGGCGCGCTTCGTGGACCTCCTTAGGAACGGAGATCCGCATCTGGTCGATCAGGTCGAGTAGCTGGTCGGGGTCAACGATGATCTTGCCCAGGCCAGGCACCCGGGTGCCCTGCGAGACCAGCGTTTCCAGGCGGTCGATGAGGTGCGCCTTGTGCAGGGCGAACTTGATGGCGCGGTAAAGCGACGCCCAGCTGCGGCCCTGCTTGAGGCGGTTCAGGCGCTTGACGGTCAGGGGGAGGCGGGAGGGCTCGAACTCCAGGGGCACCATCTCGAAATCATATCCCGCCTCGGCGAGGATGCGGCGCTGGGTCTCGGCGTAGTAACCGAAGCGGCATGGCCCGCGCCCGGCCACCATGATGAGGACGTCGGCCCCCGCCTCCAGGGCTTCGATGAAATTGCCCAGGGTGGTCTTGAGCGGGAAACAGGCGAACTCCGGCCCGTGGCGGGCTCCCAGTTCC
>JAILZB010000189.1 GCA_023512725.1 Chloroflexota bacterium
CGTCAGATGTGTATAATAGACATGAGTAGGAATACGGCACTACGGTGTGCTCCTGACTGCAAGTATTCAGATAAGGCCGCCTGCTGCTATCCCTTCGAGCACTATGCTTTCTGGGAGCGTGCGCTTGGTCGCTCGCTGGTAGTGCCAAGCTTCGGAGAGAATCTGACCACCGACGGGCTCCTCGAAAGCGAGGTCTGCCTGGGGGATGTTTTTGCCGTCGGCAGCGCCGTGCTTCAGGTCAGCCAGCCCCGCCAGCCGTGCTTCAAAGTGGCCCTCTTTCACGGGGTGCGCGAGTTCCCACGGTGGATCCAGCAGCATGGGAGGACGGGGTTCTACCTTCGCTGCGTGCAAGCTGGTGAGATCGTCCCGGGCGCGGAACTTCGGCTCCTCGAACGACCGTACCCCTGGGCCACAATTGCCGAAGCGAACCGGCTGATGCACCGGGACAAGCAAGACTACCCGTCCCTGGCGCGCTTCCTTGAACTGCCCGTCCTCTCGGCTTCCTGGAGGAAAACGTTCCAGGCGCGGCTCGCTGGCCAGCTGGAAGATACCCGCCCTCGCCTTGAGGGTCCGCTGGCGGACTAGACGGCTGCCACCCCAGCGAGCTGGCGAAGGGCCTCTAACATCGGGTCAAGGTCGACGACGTAGGCGAAGCCGAAGCCCATCGTGGTGAGCGCACCCGCGTGGCGGGCGGGGTCGACCTCACCGGTCGCCTGGCGCACCACGTAGACCCGGTAGTCGCGCTGGGAAGCGTCGCGCACGGTAGTCTCGACGCACATGTTGGTGGTTACCCCGCCAACAATAAGGGTACGGACTCCGAGGCTACGCAGAAACGGCTCCAGGCGCGTGCCGTAGAAGGCGCTGAAGCGGTTCTTGTCGATCACGTAATCGCCCGGCTGGGGCGCGAGGGCCGGGACGATCTCCGCATCCCAACTGCCCTCAGCCACGCAGCCAGCCTCTTTCAGGGCAGGGATCAGTTCGTTGACGAGAAAGCCACCGTCAGCGTAGTCCGCCCGGTAGACGTAGCGGGTGTAGAAGACCGGCACCTGGCTTGCCCGAGCAGCAGCGATCAAGCGGCGGCACGGCTCGATCGCAGCGGCGCAGGGCGCCACGTCGAACCCCATGCGAGCCATCGAGCCGTTCGGGTCGCAGAAGCCGTGTTGCATATCGATGATCAGTAGGGCCGGGTGGTCTAACCGGATTGCTGCTTCGCTCATACTGGCCTCCCGGGCGCCAACGCTGGCGCCGTGTCATTGCGGCGACAGTATACTCCTTTCCGACCGGAAGTAGCTGATGATCCGTCGGGCATGCCCAGGCCGTAAGTGCTAGTGAGTGTGACAAGGAGGGACCGATGACGCTCGCAACTGCGCGCAAAATACTCACCGTGTTCGGCGTAATCTACCTGCTGATCGGCGTGCTGGGGTTTGTTCCCCCGCTCGTCGTCCCAACGGCGGTGCCCGGCCAGGGGCTGTTGCTTGGCATCTTCGCCGTGAATGCCCTGCATAACGTCGCCCACCTGGTGTTGGGAGCCCTGATGGTCGTGGCGGGGACGGCCGATAGCCGCTTCCGGATGCTGACGCCCGTGCTGGCAGCCATCTTCGTCGTGCTCGTCATCGGGAGCATCATTGCCCCGATCGTCGAGGCGGTGGCTATCAACGTGCCGGATACGATCCTCCACCTGGTGAGTGCCCTGCTGCTGGGCTACCTGGCCTTCGGCACGCCCCAGGCCCGCCTCTCGAGCGCCCGCTAACCGAGACCTGCCTCCGGTATCCCCCTCCCCTGCCCGCGGCGATCTCCTGCCGCGGGCAGGCCATTCTGGGCTTTCCTTAGCACTGTGGGTGAGGCAAGGAAGCGCCCCGCAGGCCGGGCTGGCCAGCCTCCACCCCGAAGGTGTAGGATGAGGCAACGGTCGATGAGGGAGCAGGCATGGCTGTCCAGCAGGCGGCGGTGATCGGTGCCGGCACGATGGGGGCCGAGATCGCGCTGGTGATTGCCGAACACGGCGTTCCCGTCGTACTCAAGGAGATTGCACCCCAGTACTTAGAACGAGGCCTCCGCCAGATTGACGCGTTGCTCCAGCGGCGCGTGGAACGCGGTCGACTGCGGACCGAGGAAGCTCAGGCAGCGCGGGCACGCATCCACCCCACCCTCGAAGAGCAGGCGCTCACGACGGTCGATTTCGTGATCGAAGCGGTGCCCGAGCAGCTTGCCCTCAAGCAGGCGGTCTTCCGTGACCTCGGCCGGCTGACCCCCCCGCACGCAGTGCTGGCGACCAATACGTCCTCCCTCCCAGTCCATGAGCTTGCCCAGGCGAGCGGCCGGCCGGCCAACGTGATCGGCTTTCACTTCTTCAACCCGGCGAGCGTGATGCGGCTGGTGGAGGTCGTCGTGACCGCTGAGACGGCTGAGGCGACCGTCGCGACAGCGCTCGCCTTCGCGCGCCAGATCGGCAAGCTCCCCGTGCGGGTGCGCGAGTGCCCGGGGTTTCTGGTCAACCGCATCCTGGTGGCCGGGATGGTCGAGGGAATGCGCTACCAGCAGGAGCAGCGGGCCGCCCTTGACGCGGTCGACCGAGCGCTGCGCGAGCAAGCGCGCGTGCCAATGGGTCCCTTCCAGCTGGCTGACCTGGTGGGGCTCGATATCGTGGCGGAGATTGGGGGCATCCTTGAGGCGGCGTATGGCGAGCGGTTCCAGGTACCGCCAATCGTGCGGGAGCTCGTCGCCCAGGGGAGGCTCGGCCAGAAGAGTGGGGGCGGCTTCTATCAGCCGGATGGCACCCCTCTCCCGCTCGGCGACCAACCGGTGGAAGGGGAGCAGCTCGTCCAGCGGGTGCTCGCGGCAGGCTTTCTAGAGGCCTATCGCTGCCTGGAAGAGGGGATCGCCTCCCCGGACGAGATCGACCTGGCGATGCAGGCGGGCGCGGGGTGGCCACTGGGGCCGCTTACCTGGGCCGAGCAACAAGGGCTCCCGCGAGTGGTTGCCTTGCTCCAGCGGCTTGCCGCCACCGTTGGCCCGCGTTTCACCCCGCCAGCGAGCTTGGTCGAGCGAGCAGCTCGCGGGGAGCCACTCCGCCCGCAGCCGACGGACACACCGCGCTCAGGAGGAGCGTGATGGACTTCACCCTGCCCGAGCCGATTGAATTGCTCCGGCGGACGGTGCGCGACTACGTGCGCACCCGCCTGCAACCGTTGGAAGACCAGATCGAGCGGGAAGACCGCATTCCGGATGAAGTCGTGCGGGAGATGGCGGAGCTTGGCTTCTTTGGCTTCCCCTTCCCGGAGCAGTACGGCGGTGTTGGGGCGGGGGAGCTAGGGTACTGCGTCGCTCTCGAGGAGTTAGGGGCTACCAGTTCGGCGATCACCAACTTGATCGGCGCTCATACCGGGATTGCGGCCACGTCTATTTACCTGGCGGGGTCGGAAGAGCAGAAGCAGCGCTGGCTCGTGCCACTGGCGCGCGGTGAACGGATCGGCTCCTTCGGCCTGACCGAGCCAGAGGCCGGCTCCGATGCTGCTTCCATCCGGACGACGGCTCGTCAGGAGGGGGAGAGCTGGGTCCTCAACGGTCAGAAGCAGTGGATCACTAACGCCCCGATCGCCCACACCTTCGTCATCTACGCTGCCAACGACCGCTCCCGGGGCGCTCACGGTGGGATTTCGGCCTTCGTCGTGCCGCACGACACCCCCGGGCTGACGATCGGCAAGCCCGACGAGAAGATGGGGCTGCGCGGCTCCTACACTGCCCCCGTCTACCTTGACGACTGTCGCGTGCCAGCGGACCACCTGCTCGGACCGGTCGGCTCAGGCTTCGTGACGGCGATGCGAGCGCTCGATGGTGGTCGGGTCTCGCTGGCAGCGGGGGCGGTCGGGATGGCGCAGCACATGCTCGAGCTCTCGCTCGCCCATGCCACCTGGCGCAAGCAGTTTGGCGTTCCGATCGCCAGCTTCCAGGCGATCCAATGGATGCTCGCCGACATGGAGACCGAGATCCAGCTTGCCCGCCTGATGGTCTACAAAGCTGCCTGGATGATCGACCAGGGCCAGCGTGTCTCCCACGAAGCCGCCATCGTCAAGCTGTTTGCAAGCGAGATGGCCAATCGCGTGGTGGACCGTGCCGTCCAGATCCACGGCGGGCTGGCCTATATGCGGGGTTCCCCAGTCGAGCGCGCCTACCGCGACGCGCGGATCTTGCGGATCTACGAGGGGACGAGCGAGGTCCAGCGGATGCTGATCGCTGAGCACCTGCTCAAGCGGGCGGGCGCACCGCTGGGGTGAGCACAATGGGCGGGGATGCTCCCCGTGGCGAGCCGAGCAGCCAGACTGCAACCAGGCGCATCGCTGCCCGGGCGCTCGCCTCACCTCCCGCCTGAAGACGCATACGCAAAAGGTGGCGAGCACGCCAACCGAAGTCGGTTGTCTTCCGCTAAACTGTTAGTGATTGAAAGAGCGATGGCGCACGGCGTGCCACTGGGGCGCGTCCGAGGCGGTGCGCTTCTCACCGGCGGGGAGATGGAGCGACGCCATGGCGGTCCAGGCCGCGATGAGAGGGTGGGCTGTCCCACTAGGCGGGAAGAACGGCGAAAGAGCGCACCGGTATGCCCCGGGCAATCCTCCGCCGTGGAGGATCTTCTCCCTTCGGGCACGCGCGTCATTCTGGTATCCCCAGGCACGCGCGGCGAGCGTTATTTCCGGAAGCCCAGCGCGTCGAGGTCAACGGGAGCCATCCCCGGCAGAAGGACTTCGGAGCCCGGCACCGGCCGGTGTCAGCCCGCTGCGTGAGGGCGACGCCGAACGGAGGATGAGGTGACTGCTCAGGCTGCCCAGCCCAGCTGGACCTTTCTGACCCACCATGCCCACGTGTTGTTGTGCCTTGCTGAGGACCCCCAGGCGCGCCTCCGCGATGTCGCCGAACGGGTGTGGATTGCAGAGCGCGCCGTCCTGCGGATCCTGCGTGACCTTGAAGAGGAAGGCTACATCTCCCACCGGCGGGTCGGCCGACGCTCCCACTACCAGATCAATCCCGACCTGCCGCTCCGCCACCCGCTTCAGCGCCACGCCCAGGTGCGGACCTTGCTGAGCCTGGTGGACGGCGGCAACGGGCCGCTCGCCGACGCCCACTAAGCACCCCCGGGCCAGCGGGGCTGGCGGCGCTAGCTCACCTCGTTCCTGGCCAGAGCGCCAGCGGCCGGTGGGGTATCATCGCTGGGCGGAGGAGGCCATGCAGCGCTTTGCCGACCGTGGGATCGTCGTCACGGGTGCCGCCAGTGGGATCGGACGGGGAACTGCCGAACGGCTGGCCAGCGAGGGGGCGCGGCTCTACTTGATCGACCGCGATGCTGAGCGCCTCGCTGAAGTCGCTGCCTGCCTCCCGGGTGCTGCAATGGCAGTGGTCGACCTTGCCGACCCGGAGCAGGTGCGTGCCGCTGCTGCCCACGCCATTGCAACCCTCGGGCAGTTGTGGGGGCTGGTCAACTGTGCGGGGACCGGCGACAGCGCAGTGGATCCCTGGCAGCTGACCCTGGCCCAGTGGGAGCACGTCTACGCAGTGAACGCCCGCGCGCCCTTCTTGCTCATCCAGGCGCTTGGCGCCCGCTTGGTCGAGCAGAGGACGGGTGGTGCCATCGTCAACATCGCCTCCGCCATGGCGCGGCGGCCCGTTAGCGGGGTGGCCTACTGCTCCTCCAAGGCTGCCCTCGTCGCGCTCACTCAGGTCTGGGCGGGGCCGCTTGGCCGCCACGGCATCCGGATCAATGCGGTGCTCCCGGGCTTGATCGATACGCCGATCTACCACCCGGCCGACCGTGCCCTCGGCCAACCCCCGGGGACGATGGTGCGCCAGTTACTCAAAGGGATGCAGGCGCCAGCTGCCCTCCAGATCGCGCTCGCCCGGGTTGGCCAGCCCGCCGATATCGCTGGGGTGGTCGCATTTTTGCTCTCGGAGGATGCAGCCTACCTCACAGGGCAGGCGATCATCGTCGATGGCGGCTTCCTCTACGGCTAAGCTGCCCCGGGCAGCGGCCGCGGGAAGACCGTTGCCCACCAGTGCGCCCGCAACGCCCCCTACGCCGATGACCCCGCTAGCTCCGCTGGGCAGAGCGAGGCCGGTGGTCCCTGGGCCCGCCGGGCGGCGAGGGCCTCACGCGGAAGTGTGCTGCGGCGGTCGGAGGGCCGTGAGGTTCTGACGGATGCGGTCGAGGACGGCGCGGCAGCGGCTCAGGTCCTCCGGAGCGATCCCCGCGAAGACGGCCTCCTCGAAGGCTGGCACCTGTGCTCGGATCTCAGCCAGCGCCTGCCGGCCAGCGGCGGTCAGGCGGACGACAGTGAAGCGGTTATCTTCGGGGTGGGGCGCCCGTTGAATGAGACCTTCCGCTTCCAGCTGCTTAGCCAGCCGCGTCACGGTCGCACCATCTACCGCGAAATCGCGCTCGATCTCCGCCTGGCTGACCTCCTCTCGCTGCTCCAGCAGGAAAAGGAGGCGCACGGCCGGGCCGCTCCGGCCGGTCCATTCCGCGAACCGCTTGGGAAAGAGAAAGGCGATCCGCCCGAGCAGGGCGCTCAGGGGGAGCACGTCAAGGGAGGAAGCGTTCCTCACCGTTCACCCCCACCAGTTCAGGAGGAGAGCGGGGCCGGAGCGCGCGCTGGCTCCGGCACGGGTGCGCTCATCACCGTGGCGGGCCGGCCGCGGCGGAGCTCGGCGTCGGGCAGGAAGAACGCCACCAGAAGAGCTGCCACCAGCCCAACCACGAACATCGTCAGAAAGGCAGCCTCCAACCCGCCGAGCAGCGCCTGCCGGATGGCAGCAAGCAGCGCGCTAGCGAGCTCAGGAGGAAGGTCAGCCGGGAACAGGGGCACCC
>JAILZB010000190.1 GCA_023512725.1 Chloroflexota bacterium
CGACGATGCGTTCGGTAATCTGCCGGCGCTTTTCTCGCCGGAGATACTCGAGCTCAGCTTCGAGCTTCGCCCGGCCTTCTGCAGTCAGAAATACGGGCTTCTCTACCATCGCCGGCTCCTTCGACGGCTGACCGTAGCTGGTCGGAACGAAAAACGACTGAGCACCCCTCGGGCCCCAGCCGTCACCGCCGTCGTGCGTATTACACTAATCCTACTGGTTCGCTTCGTCCGCTGCAACTCGCTGGGAAGGATCGGGACTATCGGCCCTAGCTTTTCCTCCGGGCCTGCCGATAAGAATGACGAAGCAGCCCGCGAGGTGAAGCATGGCGACCGCTCGACAACGGCGAGCACAGCACTGGCTTCCGGTGCTAGTCGCGGGCGGGTTCCTCCTCTATGGCCTGACGGCAGGTTCTACCACGCCCCTGGTCGGCTTTGCGCGGGCGTTCGGCGGCTATTACGCGCCCCCACCCCCACCCTACACCCGCCCTGGGTTCATCGTCCTTCCCATGGTCCTCAAGAACGCCGCCCTCAGCTCTGCCTACCTGCCGCCACCACTCCCGACCGCAACGGCGACCCCCACCCCCACTGCCACCCCGACCCGCACTGCTACCCCCGTGCAGACTGCCCCGCCTTACGGGAGAGCCCGCTAGGCCCTGACAGGAAAGCGCGCTGGTCTCTTCCCAGCGCGCTTCTTGGGGCCACCCGTTCTTGTGCCCGCCTCCCTCAGCGAGCGAAGCTAGCACTCGCTGTAGCCGCACGCCTCGCACTTCTTGCACCCCTCCATCATGAAGAGGGTGTTGCAGCCACACTCGGGGCAGAGATTGCCCGTGGTCTTCGTCGCGACGGCGAGCACAGTCTGGAGCGGTGCTGGCTCGGGGTGACTGCCGCCATTGACCGCCCCGTTAACCGCTGGAGACGGCCGGCTCAGGACGGGGGAGGGATAGCGGTGGACCAGGTCGGGCCCACCGTCCAGGGCGAGCGGGCGCTCCTCGCCCAGGTGCAGCTCGAGCGCCCGCGCCACGGCATCCGGCAAGGAGCGCACCTGGTTCGGCCCGAACCCAACCGATCGGCTCCCCCCGATCCCCCGGAGCTGGTTGGCGATCTCGCGTGCCCGCTCATTCGGCGAGAGGGGGCCTGCCATCCGCAGGTTGAGGCTCACCAGGCGCCCAAGCGCTTCCGCTAGGGCAGCGATATCGCTCCCCGCCTTCCCCACGTTGATGAATACCTCGAGCAGCCCCTGCTCGTCGCTGTTGAGGGTGACGTTCACCTTGCCTTCGGGCGCCACAATCTGGCGGGTGTAGCCATGGACGACACTCGGGCGTGGCCGGACGCCACTGGAACCGGCGGCGAGCTTCCCCGGCTCGGCCGGTGGCGCTGGCTTCTCCTCGCTGGCGCGCCGCTCGCTACTGCCCACGTGGAGCACCTGCGCGGCCTCGCCTTTGCACCCATCGCGGAAGACGGTAATCCCCAGGCAGCCCGCCTCGTAGGCCAGCCGGTAGGCAATGGCGACGTCTTCGCGCGTGGCCTCATTGCGGAGATTGATCGTCTTGCTCACCGCGTTATCGGTCCATCGCTGCCAGGCCGCCTGCATCCGCACGTGCCATTCCGGCGCGATCTCGTGGGCAGTGCGCAGCACGCGGCGGATGCGCTCTGGCACCCCGGCGACCCCCTC
The DNA here is from genome assembly GCA_023512725.1 of Chloroflexota bacterium. Lineage (GTDB taxonomy): Bacteria > Chloroflexota > Dehalococcoidia > SpSt-223 > SpSt-223 > JANWZD01. The sequence goes on from JAILZB010000190.1 coordinate 1,673, forward strand.
GAGGGTGCCGTGCTCGGCGATCGCTTCGGCAATCGTCGGGCTTGCTAGGCCGTGGAGGGCGAGCACCCGCTCTGCCACCGGATTGACGAAGGTGAGCAGCCGGTCCTGGCCGGGGGCGCGGTGCCGGTAGGCGAGGGCAAAGAGCGGCTCGATCCCGCTGCTGCAGCCAGCGATGATGCTGATCGTACCCGTCGGGGCGATGGTGGTGACGGTGCTGTTGCGCCGCGGGACACCGCTCGCGTAGATGCTGTGCTGCCAGTTGGGGAATGGCCCGCGCTCGACCGCGAGCGCCTCAGTCGCCCGATAGCCTGCCGCCCGAATTCGCTGCATCACCTGCTCGGCGAGCGCGAGCGCCTCCTCGCTGTCATACAGCACCCCCAGCTCGATCAGAGCATCGGCCCACCCCATCACGCCTAGGCCAATACGGCGGTTCGCCCGGACGGCCGCCACGATCTCCGGGAGGGGATAGGGATTGACATCGATCACATCGTCCAGGAAGCGGACGCAGTCGGCCACCACCTGGTCCAGATCCTCCCACGCGATGCGGCTGGCCGGCGGCTCAGCCCAGGGTTGGCGCGGGTCGGCCGGCGGACGAATAAAGGCGGCCAGGTTGATCGAGCCGAGGTTGCAAGCCTCGTTGGGGAAGAGCGGCTGTTCACCACACGGGTTCGTCGCCTCGATCAGACCGAGCGCGGGCGTCGGGTTGGCGGGCGAGGCGTTGATTCGGTCGAGGAAGACCACCCCAGGGTCGCCACTTCGCCAGGCCGCATCAACCAGCGCCGCGAACACGTCCCGCGCGCGGAGGCGCCCGACCTCGTTCCCGCTCTCGGGAGCGATGAGGGGATACTCCTCGTCGGCTTCGAGCGCTGCCATGAACGCGTCGGTGATCCCGACCGAGATGTTGAAGTTGGTGATCCCGCCATCCAGCTTGCAGGTGATGAACTCGAGAATATCCGGGTGGTCCACCCGCAGGATGCCCATATTGGCACCGCGGCGCGTGCCACCCTGCTTGACCGCCTCGGTAGCGGCATCGAACACCCGCAGGAAGCTCACCGGTCCGCTCGCCTTGCCCCCAGTGGTCGACACGCGTGCGTCCTTCGAGCGCAAGCGCGAGAAGGAGAAGCCGGTTCCACCTCCGCTCTTGTGGATGATGGCGGCTCGCTTGATGCTCTCGAAGATCCCTTCCAGACTATCCTCGACCGGCAGCACATAGCAGGCGGAGTACTGGAGGCCGTTGTTCTTGCCCGCGTTCATCAGGGTCGGCGAGTTCGGCAGAAAGCGGCCCGTCACCATCAGGGTGTAGAAGCGCTCCGCCCAGGAGCGCACGGTCGCCTCGTCGCCACCGTGATGGGCCTCCGCCGCGGCGATGGCGCAGGCCACTCGCCAGAGGGCATCCTCGGGCGTTTCGCAGACCTGCCCACGCTCATCGCGGAGCAGATAGCGCTCGGCCAGCACCTTCCGGGCCGCCTCAGTCCAGTTGCCCGCGAGGGCCGGTCGGGGCCATTTCACGCCAATTGCCGTTACCATCACACGTCCTCCTTGGAACTCCGCTGGAATGCCTTCCCGAACGCCGCGGCGCGCGCTGACCGGCTAGCCGGCTAGCGCAGCGACGTTGCCACCCGGGCTCTCCCCTGACAGTTGCCCAATCGCCTGCTGGAGCGCCGCCAGGTCCGGAAACTCGTGGTAGACCGAGGCGAAGCGAATGTAGGCCACCGCATCCAGCCGCCCCAATTCCACCAGCACCAGCTCCCCCAGCCAGCGGCTCGCCACTTCGGCCTCCCCACGACCGTAGGCAGCCGCTTCGACCGCGCTGACCGCCGCCTCGATCGCCTCGGCTGCCACCGGCCGCTTGGCACAGGCGACCTGGATACTCCGCTGCAACTTCTGGCGGTCGAACGGCTCCCGCCGCCCGTCCTTTTTGACGACCAGCAGCGAGGGGCGAACCAGCGATTCATGGGTGGTAAAGCGCTGGCCACAGCACGGGCAGGCCCGCCGGCGCCGGATGTAGCCCGCACCCTCTCGCGAGGAGAGCACTCGGCTATCGCCTTGCCGACAGAACGGACACTGCACGCGCTGGCCTCTCGTCCACATATTGGTTGCTTTGCACTAGAGAAGTACCAGATCTGGCACCTCAGTCTATGCTAACAGTACCACTGCCAGCCAGGCATGTCAAGCGGTAATGCGGCTATGTTGTAGAAATTCGTCCTCGATACCCCTACGGATTGTGTTACTGGGGAGAATCGAGGGTGTTTCCGCACGGCCGCTCAGCGGGAGGTAGCAGGCTGGTGGCCGATCGTCTCGAGGCGAGCGATGTTCGCGCGGTCGTCGGGGGCTTCACTGGCTGGGGTGGCAAACCAGGCATCGAGGATTTCGCGGGCGACCGGCTCGCTGGTCGCCCGGAGGCTCATCACCAGCACGTTCGCATCATTCCAGCGGCGGGCTCCGCGTGCAGTCTCGGCATCGCTGCAGAGGGCAGCGCGGACCCCCGGCACCTTATTTGCAGCCATGCTCACCCCGGTGCCAGTCCAGCAGAACAGCACCCCCTGGTCGGCCCGGCCAGACGCTACCTGCTCCCCAACCCAAGCACCGACCTCCGCCCAGGGGAGCGTTTCCCCGAGTGCGGGGAGCCACGTCTCCACCTGGTGCCCGCGGCGGGTCAGCTCCTCGACAACGGCATCCGTCAGCGGGGTACGCTCATCACTTGCCAGGGCTATCTTCATGCTCTCCCCTCCGGGCGCGGCAACCCGTTTCGCGTGCTCACCCTTTTGCCTTCGCTCCCAGCGATGAGGCCAGGGGCCTTCCCGGTGCGACTACCCTCCCCTGGCTGGCTCACGGCCTCTCCCGGGAGCCGCACTTCCGTTCGATTCTACACCCTGCTCCGGCCGTGACCCGGCGGCTGCTTGGCCGCGTCACGACCCCTCTGGTACACTCCCATGACGGCCGACTGGGATGCCAATCGGCCAGTGTCCTGCACCCGCTAGGGCGCCCACAGCACCAAGGAACGAGCGATGGCCCGAGAGCTTGTCATCGTCGAATCGCCGACGAAAGCGAAAACCCTGAGCCGCTATCTCGGCGCGAAGTACACGGTCCGCGCCTCGCTGGGCCACGTGCGCGACCTGCCGAAAAGCCAGCTGGGGGTGGATGTCGCCCATGGCTTCACCCCGAAGTACCTGGTTCCCCGCGAGAAGAAAGCGCTGATCAAGGAGCTGCGCGAGGCCGTCCAGAAAGCGAGCGCCGTCTGGCTCGCCACCGACCCCGACCGCGAGGGAGAGGCGATCTCGTGGCACCTCGCTGAGACCACCGAGATCCCGCCGACCAAGCTGCGGCGCGTGGTGTTCCATGAGATTACCCGGGAAGCGGTGACCGAGGCCTTCCGCCACCCGCGCGGCATCGATATGGAACTGGTCTACGCCCAGCAGGCCCGGCGGATCCTCGACCGGCTAGTGGGCTACGAGCTGAGCCCGCTGCTCTGGCGCAAAGTCAAGGGGCGGCTCTCCGCCGGTCGGGTCCAGTCCGTTGCCGTGCGCCTGATCGTCGACCACGAGCGCGCCATCCAGGCGTTCGTACCGAGCGAGTACTGGACGATCGAGGCCGAGCTTGCGCGCCGCCAGCGCAAGAAGGAGACGGTCCGGGCAGCACTGGTCAGCCTCTGGGGACAGCGCGAGAAGCTGGAGATCCCGAACGAAGCACGTGCACGCGAGCTGATCGCCGACCTGCAGCCAGCCACCTTCCAGGTGGAGGACCGGCGCCAGCGCGACCTCCAACGCCAGCCGGCTCCGCCCTTCACCACCAGCACCCTCCAGCAAGAGGCGGCGCGGAAGCTGCGCTTCACCGCCAAGCGCACGATGCTGGTCGCTCAGCAACTGTACGAGGGGATCGCCCTTCCCGACGAGCAAGGGCCGATCGGCCTGATTACCTACATGCGAACCGATTCGACCAACGTCGCGGCAAGCGCGCAGGAAGAGGCCCGCGCCTACATCGCCCAGAAGTACGGCGGCGACTTTGTCCCGCCGACGCCGCGCGTGTTCACCCGCAAGGCCCGCAACGCCCAGGAAGCCCACGAGGCGATCCGACCGACCAGCATCTTCCGCGAGCCGGAGAAGGTCAAGCCGGCGCTCACTCCCGAGCAGTATCGGCTGTACGACCTGATCTGGAAGCGTTTCCTTGCTAGCCAGATGGAAGCGGCAGTGCTCGAAGCCACCACCATCGACATCCGCGCGAGCGGCACGCCGAGCGGCGCGGCGTACTTGCTCCGGGCGAGTGGGTCGGTGGTGAAGTTCCCCGGCTTCCTCATCGTCTACCGCGAAGGCACCGACGACGAGGAGGCCGACGAAGCGGACCGCCGGCTGCTCCCTGCACTTAGCGTGGGCGAACTGCTGGACCTGGTTGCGCTCCACCCCCAGCAGCACTTCACCCAGCCACCACCGCGCTACACCGAAGCGACGCTGATCAAGGCGCTCGAAGAGCAGGGGATCGGCCGCCCCAGCACCTACGCCCCCATCATCTCGACCATCATCGAGCGTGGCTACGTGGAGCGGGTCGACCGCCGGCTCATGCCGACCGAGCTCGGCTTCACCGTCAACGACCTCCTGGTGGAGTTCTTCCCCGATATCGTCGACGTCAACTTCACCGCCCAGCTGGAAGAACAGCTCGACGAGATCGCGCGCGGGGAGCGAGCCTGGCAGCCGGTGCTGGCCGAGTTCTACCGCCCCTTCCACCAGCAGGTCGAGCACGCGGCGGCCGCCATGCCCACCGTCAAGGTCGAAGATGAGCCCTACGGCGAGAACTGCGACCAGTGTGGGAAGCCGCTCGTCATCAAGCATGGGCGCTTCGGCCGCTTCATCGCCTGCAGCGGCTTTCCGAACTGCCGCGTGACCCGCCCGCTGCTCGAGAAGACCGGCGTTCGCTGCCCGGAATGCCAGCAGGGCGAGCTGGTGGTGCGCGCGAGCAAGAAAGGGCGGACCTTCTACGGCTGCGAGCGTTACCCGGACTGCACCTTCACCGTCTGGGACCGCCCCTCGCCGGAGCCCTGCCCCCGCTGCGGCGGCTTCCAGGTCGAGACGGCCCAGGGCGTGCGCTACCTCCAGGAGCAGCCCCCCCAGACAACCCGCCGCGCGGGAACCCGTTCGACCAGCCGCCCCCGCACTGCCACAC
>JAILZB010000191.1 GCA_023512725.1 Chloroflexota bacterium
GTAGTACATCACCTTGGGGCGGGTAAAGGCCTCGGAGAGGAAGATGGTCTCGGGGTAGTGCTGCTTCACCTCTCGGATCAGCCATTCCCAGAAGCCGAACGGCTTCGTGTGGGGGTTATCGACTCGGAAGATGCGCACTCCCTCATCGGCCCAGAAGCGGACCACCCGGTATAACTCCCACCAGAGTTCCTGCCAGGCGGGGGTCTCGAAGTCCAGGGGATAGATGTCCTCGTAGCGCTTGGGGGGGTTCTCGGCGTACTGGATGCGCCCATCTGGCCGCCAGCGGAACCACTCCGGGTGCTCGCGGACCCAAGGATGGTCGGGCGAACACTGGAAGGCGAGGTCGAGGGCGATCTCCAGCCCGTAGGCGTGGGCGCGCTGGAGCAGCCGACGGAAGTCAGCGAGTGTCCCGAGCTGGGGATGGATGGCCGTGTGGCCACCAGCGGCACTGCCGATCGCCCAGGGGCTGCCCGGGTCGCCCGGTGCAGCAGTGGGGCTGTTGTTCCGCCCTTTGCGATGGGTTTCCCCGATCGGGTGAATGGGCGGGAGGTAGAGGACATCGAACCCCATCTCGGCCACGTACGGAAGGTGACGTTCAAGGTCAGCGAAGGTACCATGGGCGCCTGGGGTCGCAGCGTAGGAACGGGGGAACAGCTCGTACCAGCTGCTAAAGCGAGCGCGCTCACGGTCGACGACCACGACCAGGTCGCGCGGGTAGCGGCAGAGGGAACTCCGGTCGCCCCACCGGCGCATCTGCTGGGCAAGGTCGAGGGAGCGTGCTCTCGCCAGCGCCGGGTGGCCGCCCGCGCGGAGCTCCTGGGCAGCGGCGCGGAGCCAGGCTGCCTCCTCGCCTGGTGCGCGGCTCGCTGCCTCCTCCACCAGGCGGGCGCCGATCTCCAGCTCGACGCTCACGTCCTGGCCAGCGGCCAGCCGCTTGTCGAGGTCGTGCTGCCAGGTCAGGAACGGGTCGCGCCAGGCCACCACCGTGTAGCGGTACTCCCCGAGCTGCTCGACGGTGAACTCGGCCCGCCAGCGGTCGTTTCCGAGCGGCAGAAACGGCACCCGCTCTGGCGCTGGCTGGCGGGTGTGCCAGAAGAGCAAATCGGCAGCGACAGCCTCATGCCCATAGGTGAAGATGTCCGCCTCGACGACGACCCGCTCGCCGATCGTGCGCTTGATTGGAAAACGGCCGCCATCGATCTCAGGCCAGACCGCTTCAATAACGACGAGCTGGCGGTCGCTGGGGCGAAGTCGCGCCTGAGCGGGCGGGGTAGCGACAGGCATTGGCTCGTGCACCGGTGCGTGCTCCTCGGGAAGACTGTAGCGTGCGCGCAAGCGAAAAGTTGGGCGCGTTGCTCACCGTTCGAGGATAGCGCACGCACCCCTCGACGTGGTAAGGCTGCCTAGCCGCATCCGTTCGGTTGACACGCTCGCGCGCTGAGTGCTATGGTCAGGCACGGCACGCGGCAGCGTGCCTCCTCCGTGAGTGGGAGCCTTTGATGCGAACTGACACGGCACGCGAGCGCTGGACCGGCCGAGCCGGCGGGCCTGCCGTGCCGGCGTGTTCCCCCTTGCTCCCCATCGCCATTCGCTAGCTCGGCGTGGCGCCGGGCAGCCCCCAGCGCGCGACCGAGCGGGTCCACTGGACCAGGCACGACGGACCGTCACCTCCCTGCGAGGTGGCGAGCGGTAGTCGGCAACTCTGACGGGAGCCAGCATGTTTCGAGCGTTGACCAGCCGAGTGAGTTTCCCTGAGCTTGAAGAGCGGATCCTCCAGTTCTGGAAAGCGCGCGCGATCTTCCAGCAGAGTATCGAGCAGCGACGCGGCTGCCCCGAGTTCGTGTTCTACGAAGGGCCTCCCACCGCCAATGGACGGCCGGGTGTCCACCACGTGCTAGCGCGCGTTTTCAAGGACCTCTTCCCCCGGTACAAGACGATGCGGGGCTATCTCGCCGAGCGCAAGGGCGGCTGGGATACCCATGGCCTGCCGGTGGAGCTGGAGGTGGAAAAGGAACTGGGGTTGCGCTCGAAGCGCGAAATTGAGCGTTACGGTATCGCCGAGTTCAACGCGCGCTGCCGCGAGAGCGTCTTTCGCTACGTCCAGGACTGGGAGCGGATGACCGACCGCATCGGGTTCTGGATCGACATGACCGACCCCTACGTCACCTTCCACAACAGCTACATCGAGAGCTGCTGGTGGATCCTCAAGCAGTTCTGGGACCAGGGGCTGATCTATCGCGACTATAAGGTCACCCCGCATTGTCCGCGCTGCGGAACCTCGCTCTCCTCCCACGAGGTCGCCCTCGGCTACGACGAGACCGAGGACCCCTCGGTCTACGTCCGCTTCCGGGTGTTGGCCGAGCAAGAGCAAGCGCCCCCTGCGCTCCGCCAGGCGCTGGCCAGTGGGCGCCCCGTTTCGCTCCTAGTCTGGACGACGACGCCCTGGACTCTACCCGCCAATGTCGCGATTGCTGTCAACCGGGAAGCGGACTACGCCCTCGTCGAAGAGCAGACCGCCGACGGGGCGACGGAATACCTGGTGCTGGCAGCGGCGCGGGCGGAAGCCGTGACCGGGAGGGCTCCACTTGCCACCTTCCGTGGCGCCGAGCTGCTCGGCTTGCGCTACGAGCCGCTCTTTCCCCCCGCCACTCCCCCTGACCAGCCGGCCTGGCGAGTGGTTGCCGGGGATGCCGTGAGTGGGCCGGTGACGCTCGACGATGAGCCAGCGCGACCGTTCGTTGCCCTGGATGAAGGGACCGGGCTCGTCCATCTTGCCCCCGCCTACGGCGCGGTCGACCTCGAGGTCGGGCGGGCGGAGCAGCTTCCGATCCTCCATACGGTAGACCTCAAGGGCGAGATTGTTGGGGTCGACCCGGAGTTCGACGGTCACTTCGTCAAGGATGCCGATCCCCTGATCATCGAGCGCTTGCGTCAGCGCGGCCTGCTCTACCGGGCCGAACGCTATCACCACCGCTACCCCTTCTGCTGGCGATGCGACACGCCGCTACTGTACTACGCCAAGGCGTCCTGGTACATCCGCACGACCGCTCGCAAGGCCGACCTGCTCGCCAACAACGTCAAGATCAACTGGTACCCCGAGCATATCAAGGAGGGCCGCTTCGGCAACTGGCTGGCGAACTGCGTCGACTGGGCGTTCTCGCGCGAGCGCTACTGGGGCACGCCGATCCCCATCTACCACTGCTCCAGCTGCGATGGGTACGAGTGCATCGGCTCAGTCCGCGAGCTGGAGGAGCGCTCCGGGCGTTCCCTGGCTGGCCTTGACTTGCACCGCCCCTTCGTCGATGAGGTGACCATCCGCTGTCGTTCCTGCGGGGGTGAGGCGCGGCGCATCCCCGAGGTCTGCGACGCCTGGTTCGACTCGGGTGCGATGCCAGTCGCGCAGTGGCACTACCCCTTCGAGAATAAAGAGCGGTTCCGTCGCTCCTTCCCTGCCGACTTCATCTGCGAGGGGATTGACCAGACGCGGGGCTGGTTCTACACCCTCCTGGTGGAATCGACGCTGCTGTTCAACGAACCGTGCTACCGCAATGTCATCTGCCTTGGTCTCATCCTCGATGCTCGGGGCGAGAAGATGAGCAAGTCGCGCGGGAACGTGGTCGACCCCTGGACGGTGCTGAACGTCCAGGGGGCAGATGCCCTGCGCTGGTACCTCTACACTGCCGCGCCTCCCGGGAACGCGCGGCGCTTCTCGGCGGAACTCGTCGATGAGGCGTTGCGGCGCTTCCTTCTGACGCTCTGGAACACCTACGTCTTCTTCGTGACCTACGCCAACCTGGACGGCTGGACGCCGGCCGAGCCTGCCGGGCAGCCGAATGAACTTGACCGCTGGGTGCTCGCCGAGCTACACCAGACGGTCCGCACTGTGACGGACTGCCTTGACCGCTACGACCCCACCGAGGCCGGGCGCGCGATCGAGGCATTTGTCGACCGGCTCTCCAACTGGTACGTCCGTCGCAGCCGCCGGCGCTTCTGGAAGTCGGAGCACGACAGCGATAAGCAAGCCGCCTACGCTACGCTCTCTACCTGCCTGGTCACGACGGCAAAGCTGCTGGCTCCCTTCACGCCGTTTCTGGCCGAAGAGCTCTATCAGAACCTGGTGCGCTCCCACGACAGCACGGCACCCGAAAGTGTCCATCTGACCGACTACCCCCTCGCGGATGAGCGGCTGATCGACCAGCAGCTGCTGAACGACGTTGCCCTGGTCATGCGTGTGGTGGGGCTAGGCCGGGCGGCGCGCGCCCGTGCGGGCGTGCGCGTGCGTCAGCCACTCAGCACTCTCTACGTCCGGCCGCGCAGTCGCGAGGAGGTTGCCGTCCTGGAGCGGCTGGCGAGCCAGATCACCGACGAGCTGAACATCAAGCAGCTCGTCGTCACCCAGGACGCAGGGAGCCTGTTTGAGTACCGGGTAAAGCCGAACTTCGCGGTCCTTGGGCCACGTCTCGGGCGCGAGGTCCAGACGGTCGCCCGAGGTCTCGAGCGGATCGATGTTCCGGCGGCGGTCGCCGTCTGGGAAGCAGGGGGCACCGTGACTATCGACGGGCACGTCATTGGCGCCAATGACGTGATCGTGACCGCCGTCCAGCGGCCAGGGGTGGTTGCGGCCGAAGAGGATGGCTACGTGGTGGGCATCGCCACCGAGCTGACGCCCGAACTGGTGGCGGAGGGCTATGCTCGCGAGGTGCTTCACCTCATCCAGACGATGCGCCGCAATGCCGGTTTCGAGATCGCCGATCGGATCGAGACCCGCTACCAGGCTACGCCTGCACTCGCCGCTGCGCTCGCTCAGGCGGCGTCCTGGATTGCGAGCGAAACCCTCTCCCTTCGTTTCGAGCCCGGGGAACCGCTGCCCGGCTCGTACCAGGAGACGCACCAGGTGGACGGCGAGAGGGTGACTCTCGCGATCCGCAAGGTAGGCGCTAAGGGGGAGGGTAGCTCGGCAGCCCAGTGACCGGGGCGGACGCTCGCTCAGAGGAGATCCGGCTACGGGTGGTAGCGCGGACGAGTCTGCCCGGAAGAGCAGCCAGTTGGAGAAGCCCCTCTTCCGGGAGAACAGCCCAGCTCCTCAATTAAGGAGTGCAGGAATGCAGAACACCAGCTTGCCGGTAGTGTCAGACCGCCGATAGCCGGCCTGATCACCATGGGCGCGGGCCCGCTGCGGACAGCCCTGCTTTACCTGGTGACGCTTGCAGTCACGGTAGCAGTCCTGCTGCCCCTCTCGGCCGTCCTGCCCGGCTTTGCGCTGGCGGATATTCCTTCCGCAGCTGCGGGGGTAGCGCTCATCGGGGTGCTCAATGCGCTCGTCCGGCCTCTGATCGTCCGCCTCACCCTCCTGCTCGACCTCCTCACCTTCGGGGTGCCCGGCCTCATGCTCAATGGGCTGCTCGTGCTCCTCGCGGCCGCCGTCGTCCCCGGCTTTGAGGTGGACGATCTTCCCTCGGCGCTCGTGCTCTCGGTCGTACTTGCCATCTGCACGGCGAGCGCAACGGCAATCGTGCTCCATGGCCCCAGCCGTGAAGCGCACCAGTACGCCGCGATTCGTCGCTTTGCTCGGCGTCAGCCGCACCGCACCCATCCCGAACCACCGGGGCTCATCCTGATCGAGATCGATGGTCTTGCCGAGCCGGTCCTGCGCCGGGCGATTGCAGCTGGCTATCTCCCCACCCTCAGGCGCTGGGTGGAGAGTGGCAGCCACCGCCTGGTGGCCTGGGAGACGAGCCTCCCCGCTCAGACTTCAGCGATGCAGGCTGGCATCCTCCACGGCCGGCATTTCGCTATTCCTGGCTTTCGCTTCTACGACAAAGCCCGGCGCCGCTTGCTCGTCTCTAACCGGCTCGGCGATGCTGCCCTCATCCTCGCGCCCAACCTCAACGGCCAGGTGCTGCTGTGCCAGCAGGGCTTCAGCCTGAACAACTGGGCTCACGGCGATGCGGAGCAGGTAGTGCTGAACTTCACCACCGTGGGGGATAAGCGTCGCGGAGTGATCCCGCAGGCGGAGAACCTCTACGGCTACTTTGCTCAAGCAAACGCCTTCCAACTGGCCGTGCTGGGCATGCTGGTGGAGATCGGGGTAGAGCTCTGGGAGGGGTGGCGCCAGCGCCTGCGGAACGTCCAGCCGCGCGTCAGTCGTGGGTTCCCCTACCCCCTGGTGCGAGCAGCCACGACGGTGCTCTTGCCCCGCCTCAGCCAGCACCTGCTGGTCCAGAAGATGTTCGAGGGCGTGAGCATCTGCTATACCACCCTGCTGAGCTACGATGAAGTCGCCCACCGTGCTGGCATCGAGCGGCCGGACAGCCTGCGCATCCTCCGCCAGATCGACCGCCAGCTCCGGCTGATCGCCGATGCAGCCGCCGTGACCGAGCGGCGCTACGAGATCATCGTCCTCTCCGACCACGGCCAGAGCCAGGGCGCAACTTTCCACCAGCCCTACGGCCAACGGCTGGAGGAGCTTGTCGCCACCCTCGTGGCAACACCCGCGCGGCCGCCGGTCTGTTCGATCTCTCGCACATGGGGCGCATTTCGGTCACGGGACCGGATGCGGTTCCCCTCCTCCAATATGTCACGACGAATGACGTGACGCGTCTCGCGGAGGGTGCGGCGCAGTACTCGTTGATCTGCAACGAGCGCGGCGGGGTCATCGAGGACCGTCTGGTCTATCGATATCCGGATGCCTGGCGCCTGATCCTGAATGCGGTCAACCGCATGCGTGTCTTCGATCTGCTGAATCGAATTCTCCAGCAGCAGGGGCTCCGCGCTGACGTTCGAGATGACACGTTCTCATGTGCGC
>JAILZB010000192.1 GCA_023512725.1 Chloroflexota bacterium
GACTGGAGCAGGGCGAAGTGGTAGTCGTCGTCGAAGGCGAAGACGACCGTAGCATCGCCGTAAACGTAGCCTTTCGGCACGAAAACCACGGCGTGGAGCTCACTTACCCGGCTCCGTACTAGCACCCGGCGCAGCGGGGCGATGGCGCCGCGCATGCCCGCCCGGTAGGCGCCGAACTGCCACCAATATTCTCGGTTGCGTTTGTCGCCGGGACCACGCAGGCGCTCGCGCTCCGGCTTGACCCGCTCTTCCACGATGCGCAGGAGGTCGGGATACTGCTTGGCCCGCTCCAAGCCCCAGTCGTGGAAGCAGATGACCCAGCGGCTCGGCTTCTGCTCAGGATGGCTGTTGAGGTCCTCGCCGTTCAGGTACGGAAAGAGGCAATCGGCGTTGCGCGGGTCTTTGGCCAGGAGTGATTCCGCTTCCTCCGGCTCCAGCACGAAGCCGATGCCGCGGACAATATCCCCCTGGAACGCTTTCCCTTCGTTCTGCCGCAGGCGCTTGGGCTCGGCTTCGGGCTCGGAATCCAACCGGGAGGAGATGAAATCCACGGGCTGACCGTCGAGGACGGGCGAGACCGCTCCCTGCTCTCCGCTCGCCGCTCCCTTGCGAATGGCGACGAGATTGACCTCCACATTGGCGGCGCCGGGCCATTTGATGAAACGCTTGGCGAAGGTGATGGCGCCGCCCTGGCGGAGGATTACCGCCAGCCCGCTTTCGCGGGTGTCGCCCTGGCCGATGGTATTGGTGGCGACCATGCCCATCCGCCCACCGGGCTTGAGCAGGGCGAAGGCGCGGCGGAATAACACGGCGCACAGATCCGCCGTCCCGCCGTACCCCGCATAAGCGACCTCCAGCCAGTGGCGGTATTTGTCGCCCAGGGCGCCACTGATCTTGAGCCCACCCATGAACGGCGGATTTCCCAGCACCACATCAAAGCCGGCGTCGGCGAAGACCTCCGGAAACTCGATCGGCCAGTGGAAGAAGCGGTGCGTGTGGGCCAACGCCACGGCCTGCGCTAAGGCCTGGGGATGGGGCGACGTTCTTTCCAGGTGGCGCCGCAAGGTGTCGGTGGTAATGAAGGCGGTCTGAGGCGTTGCGCCGTTGCGGGGCTGGAAGAACGCGGCCGTCCACAGGTCGCAGGCGCGACGGTCGTGTTCGGCCTTGCGCTGCAGTTCGTCGTAGCGCTGCTTCTTTTTTCGGACGGCCTCGGGAGTATCGTCGGGGATCGCGTCCAGATCGAGGGACTCGATGCCCAGGCGGACCACTTCCTCGGCGGGGTCCAGGCCCGAGAAGAGCGTGCGCTGGCCCTGGCGTTCTTCGCGGTTTCGTCGCGTCAGGCTTGTGGCCAGCCTCCTGTCATCGCCGGAGACGGGCGCGAAGGCCTCGTCTGGGATGCCCCGCTTGAGCACCTCCAGATCGAACACCCCCAGAAGCGAATCGCCGCAGCGGATACGATGGTCGAGAAACGTGAGGGGCTTGCCCGCGCAGTGGGCCTCCAGCCACAGGGCCACGCGGCAGAGTTCCACCGCCAGCGGGTTCTTGTCCACGCCATAGACGCAGTGGGCCACGACGTCGCGCACTGCCTCGCGGACTCGCTCCGGCGCGGGTTCTTCGTCGCCGGTGCGGATCTTGGCCAGTTCCTTCGCGAGCCTGCGGGCGGCCGCGAGCAGGAAGTGGCCTGAGCCGCAGGCGGGATCGAGGACACGCACGCTCAGGAGAGCGTACTCGGCGAGCAGCGAGCGGCGAGCGGCGAGCGGTAGGGAATGCCACAGGCGCGCTATTTGCTCTTGGCTTGGAGGCTGCGTTGGAGGGCGATAAGCTGTTTGCCCAGTGTCTGAGCCAGATCCAGCAGTGGCTCGACCTGCTCCTGCGTCGTCAGTTTGATGCGTGGCGCCAAGTGGAGGTAGGTCTCCAGCTCCCGGAGACTGCCCGAGGCGATGTTCAGGAACTGAAGGAACTCCCTCGTTCCCCGCCGTGCCCAGCCTTCGGCGATGTTCGCCGGCACCGACGTCGCTGCTTGCCGCATCTGGCTGGTCAGTCCGAAGAGCTCCTCCTGCGGAAAGTCTTTGGTGAGGCGATAGACTTCTTCGGCCAGCTCCATGGCTTTCTGCCATACTTCCAAGTCGCGAAACGACTGAATGGACATAAGCTTCTCCAAATGCTTGCACGAGGCTTTCTTTCACTGCTCGCCACTCGCTGCTCGCTGCTCGCTCTACCGCTGCCAAGCGGTCAGCGATCACTGGCTCCAGCGCCGAGCGGATGAGTTCGGCGACAAGTTCCGGCGGCGTGTAGTAAGAGCCCGTGCTCTTGCGCTCCGAGCCGAAGACCAAGGCAAAACGCCACCCGCTCGCTGCTCGCTGCTCGCCGCTCGCTTCAATCACCGGGTGGTAGTCAAGGAGGCTTTCGTAGACCGAGCCGAGTTCCTCCACGTCGAGGGCGGCGTAGTTGACCCGGCGGGGCGGCGCGGATGACGATTCGCGGTAGTATGCGAGATGCCAGAAGGCCTCGAGGAAGTCGCGGTTGCTGATGGTACAGGCGTCGAGGTCCAGAGGCTCGAAGAGTTCGCCGTTGAGCGGCGGCGCGCCCAGCATCGCGGCGAGGCGTTCGTCGGAGAGTGTCTTCCACAGCACCCGGAGGCTGCACCAGATATCGTCGTGCTCGGTATAGGAACTGCGGCGATCGAGCAGCCGCCGCAGCCGCACCACGCCGTAGTGCTCCCGGTAGAGCGGCTCGGCACTGATCAGGCCTCGATCCTCGGAGACCAGGAGGAACAGGAGCCGGTACACCAGGCGCAGGAGCTGCCGGTAGAGTTCCTCCGGGGCGAGCGGCGAGTGGCGAGCGGCGAGCGGTGTATCTTCGTCGCTGCTCACTGCTCGGTGCTCACTGCTGGCTATTCGCGCTCGCAAATCGCCGTTCTCCGGATGGGAGAGAAAGCCGTCGGCGAGGCGCTTGATGCATTCCTCGACCCCGTCCCGCAGCCGCTCGCGCACCCGCCCGCCCTGTTCCACCGCGTGCTGGTAGTACTGCTCGAGCAGGGAATCCTGCGCGTCCTCGGCAGGGCGAGGCAGGCGGCTTCGGTGCAGGAGCCGGTAGAGGACGGCGAAGTCGGAGAACCGCTGCTCCTCGAAGATCTGCCGGAGGTCGAACTCGACATAGGCCTGGCGGCGCACGTAGGTGCTGTCGCGCAGGAGGCGGAGGGTAAGCCCATTGGTGACGAGGCCCCAGAGCTGCTCGCTGCGGTTCAGGTACTCCTGGACCAGGGAATGGGGCGCGAGCCGCGGCCGCCCCGTGGGGGCCAGGCGTCCCAGCTCCTGCCTGGCGCCCACGATGTGCACCGGTGGCGCGTCCTCCGCTTCCCCGGCCCGATGGGAAATGGCGAAGGTGAGGCCATCCACCTCGTAGGCGCGCGAGTTGTAGCGAAGCTCGTAGCCCAAGAGACTCAGGAACGGGATCATCCAGGCATCGCGCGTGACGGAAGTCGCCGGGTCGGCGTCCGGCAGGCGCTCCAGCCGGCGCTGGAACACCTCCCACTGGGCGCGGGCATCCGCGAAGACACCGGCGATCTCGTCGGTCAGGCTTCGCGTGCCTTCAAGCCCGAAGTCCTTCGGCTTCTGTCCGGAAAGATCGCCGGCGAGCAGGTGCTCCAGCGTGTCCGGCCCGAGTAGGCCGCCCTCGATGCGGATTGCGGGAAACAGGCTCATCGCGACACCACCGGTTGCAGGACGAGGAGTCCCAGGAGATCCGGGGGAAGCTGCGGCTTCACCTCAAGCCCGCGCACGCGCAGCGACACCGCCTGCCGGATGCGCTTGTGGGCGTCGGTCAGCTCAGCGGCGCGCCGAGTCAGATGGTCCCGGATTGCGCGTTGAATCGGATGGCTCCTCCCCCAGTCCTGGGTCATCCCTTGCCAGTCGCCCAGGCTCGCGAGTGTCTGCGCGACCAGCTCCCGCTTTTCCGAGAGAGGGAGGTTGGCGTCTGGCCTGGCCTCAGCCAACAGCCGCAGCGCGTCCTGGGGATCGAGCCAATGGGGGTCGAGTGGTCCCGCGCCAGTAAAGGCCACCACCCGCACTTCCTCCGCGAGCAGGGGCCGCGCTTGGGGCTGTTCCACCAGGTAGCGCACCCGCAGCAGCAGGATCGTAGTGAGTTCTTGCACGGCTCGGGTGCGCAGCGCTCCACAGCGCGAGACCTTGTCGCTGCCAGGTCGGCTCAGCGCTTCCTCGAACAGGAAACGCGCCAGCGCGGCCACGAAGCGATGGTTGCGTCCGATGTATTCCGCGCCTTCGGGCGTGGGGGAGTCGAAGCTGATGAGCCAAAACGGCGAGCGGCGAGTGGCGAGCAGCGAGCGGTGCGGCAGGGCCAGTCGGATCGGCTCGGGAACGGTCGCGAGCGCTTCGTCTGAAACGGAAACGCGGTAAACGCCCTGCCGGCGGTCCGCCGCAACGGCGAGCCCGATTCGCTGGGCCGCTGCAAGGACGAAGTCGCGCACCGCGGTGGGATCGCCGAGGACCGCGTCGGTCGCTTCGAGCTCGCGCTGGACTTCCTCGGGCTTGAGCGCCCGCTGGGCGAACCGCGTGCGGTTGATCCGCTCGCGCTCGGCGTCCCGTTCCCAACGGCGGTGGAGTTCGGCCACCCCCGGGATCCCGAGGTCCAGAACGAGCTGCCGCCCGGCCGCGCCACGCCCGCCGCGAAGGAAGAGCGCCTCGAGCACGGCTTGGGTGACGCTTTCGCTTTCTTCCGGCACGGGCACGTGCGTGCCCAGCGTGCGGTGGATCTCCCGCGCCTTGTCGAGGAGCACTTCGATCACCACGCCGTCCACGGGGTTGTCGCGCCCGAAGAAGCGAATGGCCTTGACCCGCTTGGCAGGCTGACCGTAGCGGTCCACCCGTCCCTCGCGTTGTTCCAGCCGGTTGGGGTTCCAGGGCAGGTCGTAGTGGACGACGGCGGTGAACTTTTCCTGGAGGTTCACGCCCTCGGAGAGGCAGTCCGTGGCGACGAGCACGCGAGGACGGTCGGGGTCGATCTCCTCGATCTTAGCCTGCCGCTCGTCGTCGCCCATGCGGCCGGTGACGCATACCACCTGGACCTCGGGGCCCAACTGCTGGCGCAAGTGCTCAGCGAGGTACTCGGCGGTGGCCACGTACCGGCACCAGAGGATGGGGTGGAAGCGTTCCTGCAGCAATCTCTGCACGATCTCGATCGCGCGGTGCAGCTTGGTATCCTCGGCCGTGCCGCGAAGCCGCTCGGCCAGGCGCCTCAAGTCTCGCAGCCTGCGGCGGTCGGCATCGGCGAGGGTCTCGGCTGCCGCCTCGACCGGCGGTGTGGGCGATTCGTCATCGGTACGGTCTTCCGCGGACTCGAAGACGTAAGATCCGAACTCGGGCTCCTCCTCCGCCGCCAGCACCGGCCCCGCTCCTTCACGTTTCTCCAGGGCCGCCAGGGCCGCCGCCGGGCTCGACATCACGCAGCGCAGGAGCGCCAGCGCCCCCCAGTAGCGTACCCGGCGCTTGCGCTCCTCCAGGTGCTCGCCGGTCCGCACGATCTCCGAGCAAAAGGCGTAGGTACGCTCGAACAGCTCGCGGTAGGCGCCGGAGAGTTCGTAGGTCTCGTCCGCGGGCTCCCGCTTGGGGAAGCACGTGGCGGCTTCCCAGCCCTGCTCGATGTCGCGGCGGGTGCGCTGAACGAAATGGCGGGCCAGCTCGATGCGCTGAGGCTCGTCCAGGTCGCCCACATTCCATTCGGCAAACTCCGGGCGCACGAGGCCGAGGAGCGAACGAAAAGCCTCCTCGATGCCGCTGTGCGGCGTGGCAGTAAGAAGGATGAGGTGCCGATCTGGGTTCTTGGCCACCTCGCGCAAGAGCGCGTGCCGTTCCTGCTGGGCGCGGCCTTGGGCCGCGGCGGCGCCGTGCACCTCGTCCACGATCACGAGTTCGGGACAGAACTGGAGAAACTGGTGCCGGTTGCGGTCGGTCTTGACGAAGTCGATGCTCGCCACTTGGACAGGGAAGTGCTCGTACAGGCTCCGGCCGGGCGGGGTCTGCCGCTCGAGCTGTCCCACCGTCCCCGAGCGGATCACCACCGGCTCGAGGGCGAACTTCTCCGCAATCTCCTTGGCCCACTGTTCGCACAGGTACGGCGGGCAGAGGACACAGAAGCGCTGGATCTCGCCCCGGTCCAGGAGTTCTCTGGCGATGAGCAACGCCTCGATGGTCTTTCCCACTCCGACGTCGTCCGCGATGAAGAGCCGGACCGGGTCGAGGCGCAGGGCCATCAGGAGCGGGACGAACTGATACGTCCGCGGCCGGATCGAGATGCGCCCGAGCGAGCGAAACGGGGTGGCTCCCTCACGCAGCGTGAGCCTCGTCGCCTGCCAGAGGAGATTGGCGCTCGTTGCGTCCGCCACGTCGTCCACCGTGGGAAACGGAAACGAGGCCGGCGTCACCCGCTCGAAGGGCAGGTCGTAGCCGACGAGATTCATGAGGCCCCGGTGCACCTTGACGACGTCCTCCGTCGTGCCGGTGAGGGGCCGGAGCACGAAGACATCGTCGGTCTCCGCGGGGAGCACGACCCACTCGCGGTTGCGGCAGCGTACGATCGATCCAGGGTTCATGAATTCTCTCCCAGCATGTTAAACGGCGGGTTGGCCAGGATGTAGTCGGCCTTGAGGTCGGGGAAGCGGTCGTTCAGGAAGGAGTCGCCCTGCTCGATCCTGCCGTCGATGCCGCGGATGGCCAGGTTCATCTTGGCCAGGCGCCAGGTGGTGTAGTTCAGCTCCT
>JAILZB010000193.1 GCA_023512725.1 Chloroflexota bacterium
ACCTAGCACGGCATTAAAGCGGTTGAAGACGTTGGTGCGGATGATGGAGGCCAGGGAACGGCTGGTCTGGTCCACCACCCTGTTGACCTGGCCTAGCTCGATGCGCTGCTCGACCTGATTCAGGCTCAAGCCTCGCTCTACATAGCCTTCGCCCAGTTCGCGCTCCGCCGCTTCCCCCGACATCACCTCATCTCATCCCTTCGATCGATCGTGAGGCCGACCTGATTATTCTGGGCACCGGCTACAAGCGTCGGTTCGGGGAGTTCGACCCCGGGCGGACAATCCCGTACGTGCTGAAGCATGCTCCCAGCGCCGTCTGGGTGCTGCGGGAGCCAGCACCAGTTGAGGCACTGCGGCGATGAAAGTGATCATCATGGGCTGTGGGCGCGTGGGGGCCACCCTCGCCAAAATGCTCGACCGCGAAGGTCACAACGTGACCATCCTCGATGTGGACCCCTATGCCTTTCGGCGGCTTCCTGCCGACTTCCGTGGCTCGGCGCTGGTGGGCAACGGGACTGACCAGGAGGTACTCCTGCGGGCGGGCATCACCGAAGCGGATGTTTTCGTCTCCGCCACTCAGGGAGATAACCGGAACGTGATGGCCGCCCAGATCGCCAAGCACGTGTTTGGGGTCAAGCGCGTGGTCTGCCGGATCTACGACCCCATCCGTGAGCAATTGTACCGTGAGCTCGGCCTCGAGACGTTCTCACCGACGATCGTCGGTGCATTACACATGCGGGCGCTCGTCCTTGGCACACCAGTGCCAGCCGTGCCGCCGGGACTACGGTAGAGTAGCGTGTACATCATCATCGTTGGCGGTGGAGAAGTCGGGTATCACCTCGCGCGCGAGCTGCTTGGGGAAGGGCACGAGGTCCTCCTGATCGAGAAGGACGCGCGCACCTGCGAGCGGATCAATGAAGAGTTGGGCAGCATCTGTCAGCGTGGCGATGGCTGCGAGGCGTCAACGCTCGAAGAAGTCGGGGCAGCGCGGGCCGACGTGCTGATCGCCGTCACCGGCGAGGACGAAGACAACCTCGTCAGCTGCCAGGTCGCCAAGAACCGCTTCAAAGTTCGGCGCACTATCGCCCGGATTAATAACCCCAAGAACGATCGGCTCTTTCGCCTGCTTGGCATCGACGCACCGGTCAGTAGCACGAAGGTCATCCTGGAGTACATCGAGCACGAAGTTCCGCGCCATCCGCTGGTCCACTTGATGGACCTCTCGCGGTTCGGCATGGAGATCGTCGATATCATCCTCAGCGAGGAGAGCCCGGTCGTCGGGAAGCGTCTCGGGGACCTTGACCTGCCGATCAACACCTTCATCGCGCTGGTCATCACTTCCCAGGGGGGGCCGCAGGCTCCGAACCCGAACCTGGTGCTCACGCCGGGCGATGAGCTGATCGCGGTGACCCCCATCAGCGAAGAAGCACGGCTGCGTCGGCACCTGACCGGCGTCTAGGGGGGCGCCTCCGCACGCAGGATCGCGGCCAAGTGCAGCGGGTCAGCGTTCCCGCCAGACAGCACCACCCCGACCCGCTGCCCCGCGGGAACCAGCCCCGCGAGGAGTGCTGCCACTCCGACCGCCCCGCTAGGCTCGACCAGCACCTTGAGCCGGAGGAGGAGAACGCGCACCGCCTCCCGGATCGCCTCTTCCGAGACGGTCAGAATGCCAGCCGCGAAGCGCTGGAGGATGGGGAAGGTCAGTTCCCCTGGCTCGGTGGGGCGCAGACCATCGGCGATCGTCTCCGGCGGAGGGATCCTGACCCGTCGGCCAGCGCGCAGCGAGCGAGCAGTATCATCTGCCGCCATCGGCTCGACCCCGAAGACGGCTGGCCGCGGGGCGTGCTCGCTCGCAACGAGAAGACAGCCAGCGATCAGGCCACCCCCGCCCACAGGCACCAACAACACGTCGAGGTCGGGCACCTCTTCCAGCAGTTCCAGGGCGACCGTTCCCTGGCCAGCGATGATCGCCGGATGGTCGAACGGTGGGATGAGGGTGGCCCCAGTCTCGCGGGCATAGGCTGCAGCGAGCGCAGCGCGGTCTTCCCGCTGGCGGTCGTACCAGTGGATGCGAGCGCCATACCCCTGGGTGGCGGCCACCTTGGCCGCAGGGGCATCCGTGGGCATGAAGACGGTGACCGGCGCGCCAAGCAACTGCCCGGCCAGTGCCACCGCCTGCGCATGATTGCCCGAAGAAAAGGCGACGACCCCCGCGGCGCGCTGCGCTGGAGTGAGACTGGCAATGGCATGGTAAGCTCCACGGAATTTGAAGGCACCGCCGCGCTGAAAGCTCTCTGCCTTGAGGAAGACCTGCGAGCCGGTCAACTGGTCAAGGGTGCGGGAGGTCAGCACGGGCGTCCGCCGCGCGACCCCGGCCAGTCGTTGGGCCGCTGCCAGCACATCTGCCCGCGTGGGAGGGTTCATCGCCGGGCCTCAGCGGAGGGGAGAGCGAGCAGGGGGTCACTCCGGGTGAGGAGCACCCCGTGCTGATCGGCCCAGCGTACTAGGCCGCTACTGGTCAGGTCGAGGGCGGCGAGAGGCATGGCTGCGGTGCGCGTGTCCCAGCGGTGGAAGCGCAGGAGGCGCTCGAGGGCGCGTTCGAGCTGGCGGGGTTGCTGGCGGAAGCCTGCCTCTAGCCCATCGAGGAGGGGCGCGCGGTAGCCACGGGCAGCGGTCGGCTCAACGTTCTTTCCGCGGGCAATCGCGGTGCGCGCGTTGGCCAGCGCCCGCGCGAAGGCAGCCTGGTCGTCCCGCGCTGCACTCGCCAGGGCGAAGGCAGTGGCCCGTGCTTCAGGGTCCGGGTGCCGAGGCTGGGCGGGACGAAAGAGCGGAGCGGGAAGCCGCCCGAACGCCGCTGCACGCGCAAATTCCCCCGCTGCCCAGGCAGTGAGGATTGCCCGGCTGATCACCTCGACATCGAGCACAGGGACGGTCGCCTCTCCCTGAGGGTCGGCCTGCTCGGCAGCGATCAGCCGCTCGAACCAGTGGGTGGCCTCCTGCAGCCACGCCTCGCGCTCGCTCACCGTGCCGCTAGCGTGGGCGGCGGCCGCAAGCAGCAGCGCGGCTTCGGCTGCCTCGTGCGCCCACCCGGGGGAAATGTTCCTGGCTGCCCGGGCCCGCGCTATCTGCCGCTCCGCCCGGGCGCAGCGCGCCGTCCACTCGAAGGCCGTCATCATTCGACACTAGCAAAGGCACCCGTATCGCCGCAAGCTGCCCGCTCGGGGGGCAAGATGGTATCGTCCTGGTGTGATCGACCTGCTCTTGACCGGCGGGCTGGTGTTCGATGGGACGGGCGCGCCTCCCCGCCTGGGTGCCCTCGCGATCCAGGGGGACCGCCTCGCCGCCGTTGGCGCCGCGGCGGGTCCGGCAGCCTGCACCCTCGACGTGAGCGGCTGCTGGGTGGCGCCTGGCTTCATCGACGTGCATGGGCACTCGGATTCCACCATTTTTCTCGCCCGGTCGATGGAAAGCAAGGTCCGCCAGGGAGTCACCACCGAGGTGATCGGGAACTGTGGCGCCAGCCTGGCCCCCCTGACCGGTGAGGCGCGGGAGGTGGTGGCGCGCGAACTGGCGGGCCTCGGGGTGCCGCTGGAATGGCAGAGCGTGGCAGAGTACCTCCAGGCACTGGCTGAGGGTGGGCTGGCAATCAATGTGGCGCTGCTGGTGGGGCATGATGTGCTCCGGTACGGTGCTGTCGGGAGCGCTGCCCGCCCCGCCGACCGGACCGAACTGCGGGCCATGCAGGCAGCGCTCGCGCGAGCACTGGAAGAAGGGGCATGGGGGCTTTCGCTGGGGCTGGCGTATGCGCCCGGTATCTTCGCCGACCAGGCTGAACTCGTGGCCCTGGCCGACGTGGTCGCTGGTAGCGGCCTGCTGGCGGTGCACCTACGGGATGAAGGGGAGCAGCTCCACGCCGCGATTGCGGAGGTGCTGGCGGTGGCGCGCAAGAGTGGCGTCCGGCTGGAAATTTCCCACCTGAAGGCCAGCGGGCGCCGCCAGCACGGGACACTTCCACAGGTCCTCCGCTGGCTCACGGCCGAACGCGCAAGCGGGCTGGACCTGGGCTGGGATATCTACCCCTACCCGGCAGCCAGCACCACCCTGGCTGCAACCCTCCCGCCCTGGCTCCACGCCGATGGCCCAGCAGCCCTCCTGCCCCGGCTGGATGACCCGGCCACCCTGGAGCGTCTGCGGGAAGACGAAGCGACCGGCGCCTGGACCGGCCTCGCCCGCGACGCTGGCTGGGATGGGATTGTGGTGACCGGTGCTCGCGGCCGCCCCGATGCCACGGGTCAGACGATCGCCGCGCTCGCAGCCCAGAACCAGCGTGACCCGTGGGAGGAGGTGGTGGCACTCCTACGAGCGAGTGGTGGCTCGGTCGGTTGCCTGTTCTTCACCCTGGCCGAGGAGGATGTTGCGGCGGCAATTGACCACCCCCTCACGGTCTTTGGGAGTGATAGCGCGGCGCGCGTGCCTCGGGGTGCGCTCGGCCGCGGCCGCCCCCATCCCCGTGGCTACGGCACCTTTCCCCGACTGCTCCGCCGGGTGGCTACCCAGCCGGACCGTGCCGCCGACCTCATCCACCGCCTGACGGGCTTGCCAGCCGAGCGCTTTGGCCTCGCAGGACGCGGCGTGCTCCAGCCGGGCGCTGCCGCCGACGTCGTCGTGGTCGACCCGCGGACGGTCGCCGACCGGGCGACCTACGACCAACCTCACCAGTTCCCGGATGGCATTCGCTGGGTGATCGTCAACGGGACGGTCGTGGTGGACCCAGCGGGTCAGCGGGAGGTGCTCCCCGGCCGGGTGCTCCGCCGCGGGTGAGACGAGTGCCGCGGGACCCCGACTTAGGGCCGTGCTGACGGCGGAGCGTCTCCCCTGCGTGATTGGTCATGCCGCCCCCTTTGACGGCTCCGACCTGCCTGCTGTCCCCACCGAACTAGCTACTTTGCGCAGACTCGCATCGGCTGGTAGAGCTGGGGCGTGGCATTCTCGCTCACGATGCGGAAGCCGGCCCGTCGGAGCATGCCCAGGAAGTCTGAGTACACGAAGTCGCTCGCGTACGGTTCGCCGTTGTCGTGCGTATCGAAGTCGCGGAAGTAGTCGTCCACCGGCGAGCTCAGCCCTGGCGGGCGGTTCGCAAAGTCGACGATCACGTAGAGGCCGCCCGGGCGCAGGATGCGATAGGTCTCCCGGATGACCTGCTCGGCAGCGGTGAGCGGGATCTCGTGGAAGAAGATCCGCGAGTAGACCAGGTCGAACCAGTTATCGGGGAACTTGGTGTCCTCGGCCGCGCGCTGGGCGAAGTGGACCTCCAGCCCCATATCGACGGCGCGCTTATGGGCGTAACGCACCATCGGCGCCGCGATGTCGATGCCCCAGACCTCCGCCTGGGGGAAGCGCTCCTTGAGTGCGGTTGTGCTCTGCCCGGCCGAGCAGGCCTGGTCGAGAATGCGGGCTACTTTCCCGTCGGCGGGCACAGGGGCCAGGTTTACCCACTCGCGCTGGACGTCGTCGTGATTGTTGCGTCCGGTGTAGAAGACCTTCGTCCCGTAGTGGTAGATGTAGCCCGCCAGGGGGTCAGCGTGGTAGTTGCCGGGTTGGATGTGGAACTCGACCCGTGCGTAGTAGTCCGGGTACTGGAAGTTCGGGTCGTACTCGACACTGCCGGGGCCGAGCCGGTCATAGCGGTCAAGCTCGGCAAGCAGTTCCTTTTCGCGCTTGCGGTAGGTCTCAACCACCTGACGCCACATCATCTCCTGGCTAGAGCGCATCAGGCGGTTCCGACTCGCGACCACCGGTACCGGGTCGAGCGCCGCGCGGGCGTCGGCGATCGTCTGAGGCTTGCGGCCTGTCCGCTGCTCGAACTCGGTGAGCTTATCGGGGATAACCTCCCGCACCTTGGCCGCAACCTGGGTTTGGGTAAAGACCCGTACCCCCTCGACGAAGTCGAGGTAGCTATCATCATCCCGCTCGTCACCCAGTGGCAGTGTGCCGAGGAAGCCACGCTCCATCATCTCCTCCATGCTGGCAGGCCGGGCGGTCCCGCAAGCCGGCCAGCTCCCTCGCAAGGTGGCCTTTGCCAGCGCGCACCTGCAGCAGAGCAGGGCTCCCGGATTCCACGCGCCAGCAGGCACCCTAGTTGTAGCACACTCCTCGCCGGCGAGGAACGGGTGCGCCTCGCTTTGTTGCAGTCGCCTCGCCAGGGGCAGGAACGGAGCCTGCGCAAGCGCCCCGCCGCGTCGGAAGAAGGTGCCCAAACACCAAGCGCCCGCAGGGTGGGCCTGCGGGCGCCCGCTGCGCGAACCGGAGAGGTGGCTACTTCGTCGCTACCCGGATGGGTAGCCAGGACTTGTCGCTGTAGTTCTCGATCACCTCGCGGAAGTGCTTCCGCAGCAGGCCCGGGAAGTCGGAGTGGACGAAGTCCGGCGCGTAGGGCTCGCCATTGTAGGTGCTGTCGATGAAGCCACTGTATTCCGCCATCGCTGGCACCTGGCCCAGCTTCCGATTGGCGAAGTCTTCCACGCAGAAGATCCCGCCCGGACGCAGCACGCGCGCTGCCTCAGCCACGATCTTCTCGGCGATATCGAGCGGCACCTCGTGGAAGAGGATGAAGGCGTTGACGATATCGAATGAGTTATCGGGGAACTTGGTATCTTCCGCCAGCCGCTGGGCGAAGTGGACCTCCAGCCCCATATCGACGGCACGCTTGTGGGCGTAGCGC
>JAILZB010000194.1 GCA_023512725.1 Chloroflexota bacterium
TTGCTTTTTACCTCCATCGGGTAGAATACCCCAGAGGCGAAACGTTACCAAATCCCAGTATCACGCTTGACAGAGTACTAGCCATGCTAATGAACGGCGGTGTTGCTGCGGGCAGGCCACCAGGCGCCGCGACGCAGCGCGGAAGGCCCGGCGTGAGTGCCGCTTAGGCGGGGAGGCGTGCGCAGCGCCCGCGCTGCGAGCGCTGGCGCCACCAGCGGGTCAACACCCCCTGACGCGGTGAGACGAGGAGAGCGAGGCCAAAGCCAGCCCCCGCGACGCTCGCGATCGCGCCCGCGAGCGAAATGTCGAGCCAGAAGGCCAGGAGGCACCCGCCCACAGTCGCGCTCACGCCGAGCGCGACCGCGAGGCCGAGCACCGTTCCCAGCCGCTCGCTCAGCAGCAACGCCGTGGCAGCCGGCACGATGAAGAGTGCCACCACGAGCACGGCCCCCACCGCCGTCAACCCGCCCACGGCCGTCAGCGAGACCATCGCGAGCAAGGCGGCATGGACCCGGCCCGGTGCAAACCCCAGGCAGGCGGCGAGCTGGGGGTCGAACGTGGTCAGCTTCAGCTCCTTGAAGCAGAGGAAGACGAAGAGCGCATCCGCGGCCAGGAGCCCCCCCATCACCCAGAGCGCCTGCGGGCCGAGGACGGTGTCCCCCACGATGAGCAGCTCGGCAGCGGCAAATTCGAGGTTGCCGGCCAGGACAGCGTCGGTATCCAGGTGGACGTGGGCGAAGAAGCGCGAGACGAGGAACACGCCCAGGGCGAACAAGGCGGGGAAGACCGTCCCGATCGCAGCATCGCTGTGCAAGCGGCCACTCCGCTGGAGGGCTGCAACGCCGGCCGCGGTCAGCAGCCCAGCAACCGTTGCCCCCAGGAAGGCCGCCAGCAGGTTCGGGCCACGCGCCAGGAAGTAGGCGGCCACGATCCCCGGCAGGATGGCATGGCTGAGAGCATCGGTCAGCATCGCGAGTTTGCGCAGCAACAGGAATGGACCCAGCAACGCCCCTGCCGCCGCGACCAGGGCTGCCGTCACGATAATCACGCCCATCGTGCGCGGCCCCTTCCTCCCGGCCGGCCCCGGGTCCGCCACCAGGTGGGCACCAGCCCGCGTGCTGGGGCAACAAACAAGGAGACCAGTACGATCCCCGTCAGCACCAGCACGATCACCGGCCCCGTCGGAATGCGCGGGCCGCTCAGGCTGAGGAGTGCACCCCCTACGCCCGCCAGCGCGCCAAACAGGGCGGCCAGTCCGATCATGACGCTCAGCCGATCGGTCCACTGACGGGCGGCCGCCGCTGGCCCGACCACCATCGCTGCCATCAGCACCACCCCCACCGTCTGCAGGCCAATGATGATCGCCACCACCAAGAGCGTGGTCAGAGCGGCGCTCAAGGGGCGGGTTCCAAAGCCAAGGCTGGCGGCAAAGTCCGGGTCGAAGCAGAGCAGCTTCAGCTCCTTGGCCAGCAGCGCGGTCGCCAGCAGCGCCACCAGGGCCAACACGCCCATTACCACCACCTGCTCTGCGACGAGCGTGGCCGCCTGGCCGAACAGATACCGGTCGAGGCCGGCCTGGTTGCCCGCGCGGTGACGGTTGATCACGGTTAGCAGCACCAGCCCGACTCCAAAGAAGACCGCCAGCACAATCGCGAGGGCAGCATCTTCTCCGAGCCGGGTCTGGCGGCTGATCTCGAGGAGGAGTAGCGCGCCGAGCCAGGCCGAGACCCCAGCGCCCAGCAGCAGCACCGGGGTAGTCTTCGTGTCGGTGAGCAGGAACGCCAGGCAGATGCCCGGGAGGGCGGCATGGGCGAGCGCATCCCCGAGCAATCCCTGTCGCCGGAGCACGGCAAAACAGCCCAGCACCCCGCTCACCACCCCCAGCACGGCCGAGCCCAGCACCACCGTGCGCACGGTGTAGTCGCTGGCGAGCGCAAGCAGCCCTTCCATCACTCCCCCAACCGTGCCAGGGCGCTCAGCCGTCCCCCGTAGGTGCGGACGACCTGCTCGCGGGTAAAGGTCGTCGCGACCGGGCCGGCAGCGACCACCCGCACGTTCAGCAACACCACCCAGTCGAAGTACTCGGTCACGCTCGCGAGGTCGTGGTGAACACACACGACGGTCCGGCCCTGCTGCTGGAGCGCGGCCAGCACGGCGACGATCGCCTGCTCGGTCGCAGCGTCGACCCCCGTGAACGGCTCGTCCATCAGGTAGAGCTGGGCATCCTGGACAAGTGCCCGCGCCAGGAACACCCGCTGCTGCTGGCCACCCGAGAGCTGGGCGATCTGGCGGTGGGCCAGCTCGGTCAGGCCGACCTGGGCGAGTGCCCGGAGGGCGTCCTCCCGCTCGCGCTGCCCGGGCCGCCGGAACCAGCCCAGCCGTCCGTAGGTGCCCATCGTGACCACGTCCACCACATCGGTGGGGAAGTCCCAGTCGACCGTCGTCCGCTGGGGGACGTAGCCGACCAGCTGGCGGACGTCACGGTACGGCCGGCCGAAGACCCGCACCTCCCCGCTCCGCCGGGGGACCAGCTCCTGCACTGCCTTGAGCAGCGTGGTCTTGCCAGCGCCGTTCGGACCGACGATCGCAATCCGCTGGCCGGCGGGGAGCGTCAGGGTGACATCATCCAGCACCGGCTCCTCCCGGTAGACGACCGTCAGCCCCTCGATGGCCAGCGCAGCCGGGTTCATCGCAGCGCACGGACGATCGTGTCGATGTTGTGGCGAAGCATGCCAAGATACGTCCCGGCAGGGGAGCCCTCGGGGCCAAGGGCATCGGAATACAGTTCGCCGCCCAGGCCGACCGAGCAGCCGTTCGCCTGGGCGGCGCGCTGGACTGCCTCGATCGCTGCCGGGGGGATGGACGACTCGATGAACACGGCCTTGACCCCGCGGCTGCAGAGAAAAGCCGCCAGCTCGCGCACATCCGCCGCACTCGCCTCGGCGGCGGTGCTCACTCCCTGGAGCCCGCGCACCGCAAAGCCGTAGCGCGCCCCAAAGTAGCCGAAGGCATCGTGGGCGGTCACGAGCACCCGCGCGCGTGGGGGAATGAGCGCCGCCTGCTCCGCGAGGTAGCGGTCGAGCGCCTCCAGGTGCTGGTCGTAGGCGGCGAGGTTAGCCTGGTAGCGCGCGGCCGAACTCGGGTCGAGCTGGCTGAGGTGGCGGGCGACGGTGCGCGCCGCGATCCGCCAGAGGGAAACGTCGAACCAGACGTGCGGATCGTACTTGCCTTCGAACTCGGGAGGCGTGCGCAGGCGCTCTTCCGGGATCTCCTCGGTGACGGCGAAAGTCGGGCGACCGGCGCGTGCCAGCTTGACGAAGGTATCGGTCATCCGCCCTTCGAGCTCGAGCCCGTTGTAGACGATCAGATCCGCCGCCTCCAGGCGCCGGACGTCCCCTGCCGTTGGCTTGTAGAGGTGGGGGTCCACCCCGGGGCCCATCAGCGCGCTCACCTCGATCCGGTCTCCCCCGATTGCGCGAACTAGGTCCGCCACCATGCCGGTCGTCGCCACCACCCGGATGGTCCGGCGCGAGAGGTCCTCCCGGGGCTGGGCCTGGAGTGGGGCGCAGCCTCCCAGCGCGAGGAGCGCCAGGAGGAGCAGGGCACGCCTCACGGGACCTCCTTGCCACACGGCCGTCGCGGGATGCCGGCCGAAGTTAAGAAGTCAGGAAACCTGATTTAGTCTACTCTAAAATATGGCCGGCCGTCAAGACCATCCGCGCATCAGGGTCCAGCTCGAACCAGGATCGGCTTGCCAGGAGGCCTGTCCCCCTCCGGAGGGAGGTGAGGAGCTGGTCGAGGGCGGCCCGGGCAGCAGTGACCAGGTCCGGCGGGTAGTGCAACTGGAGGGCATGAGCGGCGAACTCGGCTTCGTCGTGGACCTCGTAGCGGCCATCGGGGTAGACGATCAGGTCCAGGTCAAGGTCGAGCGCGCGCAGAGAATCTCCGTCGACTTCGGGGGGGGTGATGATGTCGCAGTACAGGAAGGCAACGGCCAGGGAGCTCGGCTGGACGATCACGCAGACGTTCTGCCAGCCGCCCGGCCAGAAGTAGTAGACCCCGCCGGTCTCGGGGCGCCAGAGCCCGTGCGCCGTCTCGAAGGTGCTGCCAAAGGGGATGGCAATGCGAATGGCGCCCGCGCGTTCGGCGAGCCGCCAGCCCCGTACCCGGCGGACGAGCTGACCGTCGTAGCGGCGCAGCTCGACGGTGACGGGCTCAGGTGTCATCCGGCGGTAGCGGCTCGACCAGCACGTCCATCACCCCGCCGCAGACCATCCCCACTTCGATGGCGTACTCCTCGGTCAGGTCGACCCGAACGAGCTGGGGGACCCCCGTACGAGCGACCTGCTGAGCCGCCAGCCAGACGTCGTTCTCGCCGCAGCCCCCACCGATCGTGCCGCGGATCCGGCCGTCTGGGTAGATCACCATCTTCGCGCCGGCTTTCCGCGGGGTCGAGCCGCGGGTGCTCACCACCGTGGCGAGCACCACCGGCTCACCGCGCGCATGCGCCTCTTCGATAGCAGCATAGATCTCACGGTCCATCTGGGCTCCTCACGAGGCGCCGCAGCACGGGGCGGGCGCTCAGGGTGCGGGCGGTGCCGCCCCGGCGCACAGCGATAATCTCCCCGATGATGCTGACGGCGATCTCCTCCGGCGTTTCCGCCCCGATATCCAGCCCGATCGGAGCATGAACCCGGGCCAGGCGATCGGGAGGAATGCCATCGGCCAGCATCGCGTCGAGGACCAGTCGCGTGCGCCGTCGACTGCCGATCATCCCGATGTAGGCTGCCCGGGAGTGGATCACCTGACGCAGCGCCATCTCGTCCTGGCGGTGGCCGCGGGTGACCAGCACGAGGTAGGTCTGGCGGTGGATGGCGGGAAGCAGGCGCTCGAGGGTGAGCCGGAAATCGTCGGCGATCACCTCATCAGCATCAGGAAACCGCTCCCAGTTGGCGAACTCGGGCCGGTCATCGAGCACGGTCACCCGGAACCCGACCAGCTTCCCCAGGTGGGCGGTCGGCTTGGCGACGTGGCCGGCCCCGACGATGATCAGCCAGGGTGGGGCCTCGATCAGCTCGAGATACAGTTCCACCGGGCGGCCGAGGGGATCGCTCACGGTCCGCCGACCGCCCTTGCCGGTCGCGATCGCCGCGCGGGCCGCCTCCACCGCGGCGGCATCGAGCGCAGGGTCGCCAAAGCCACCGACGACCTCCCCCACCTCGGGCACGACCAGCCGCGTGCCATACCGCGCTGGCGGGAGCGCGGGGGTGGCCAGCAGGCTGACCACGGCCACGGTCTCGCCCTGCTCGATGGCCTGGAGGATGCGGCGGGTGAGGGCGCTCATGTTCGGCTCGCGATCCAGGCCTGGTAGTCGGCGGGGGTGTCCAGGTCGGTGAGGATGCTGGGGTCATCCCAGATGACCTGGGCCGCGCGTGCCCGGTGGCGGCGGACCACTGCTCGCGGTCCCTGCTCGGGATCGGCGGCGGCGATCTCGGGCCACAGCTCCCGGGCGATCAGGAACGGGTGCCCGGCTTTGCCTTGATAGACTGGCTCGACGATGGGAGCGCGGGTAGCCCAGTAGCGCTCCATCAGGCGACGGACGAGCAGGGTCGAAATGTCTGGTCCATCGACCAGCGCGACCACTGCTGCTTCGACGTCGGTCGGCTCCAGCACCCGGAGGCCGGCAACCAGCGAGGAGAGCATGCCCTGCTGGTAGTCGGGGTTGAGGACGATCCCCTCGGGAGGCAAGCTGGCGGTCCGGGCGATCTCCAGGGCGTCGTGCCCGAGCACGACCAGCACCGGGTGGAGGGCAGCATCGAGCAAGGCGCGACGGACGCGCTGGACGAAGAACTCGTTGCCCACCGGCAGGAGCGCCTTTGGCCGCCCCATCCGGCGAGATTCCCCGGCCGCCAGCACGAGCCCGGCGATCCGGCCCGTTGGCCGCACCAGGTCTGCGGTCGAGAGGGGACGGCGTTCTTCGGTCGTCATACTCACGGTATTCTACGGCGCAGTCCGCTCCAGCCGCTCCCTGGAAGGCACGTCCGCCGCCGCCTGGTGGCTTCCTACTCCGCAGGCTGGGGCACGGAGCAAGTGCGCTGGAACGACAGCCGGGGATGCCCAGTCCCGGCCCGGCCCGGCGCGCGGCAAGGGGGGCAGCAGCACCCGCCCTGGCCAGCTGGCGCGGGGGAGAGCCTGCAGGAGTGCGGAACCCGGCGGAGGCGACGGGCAAGAACGCGGTGCGGGAGGGCTTCCCGAGACTGCGGCGCAGCCAGCGCGGCTGACAGCTGCCCAGGTCGCTGTACCCCCGCTAGCCAGCAGCCTGGCGGCTGCCTGGTGGGAAGCTTGACTGCACGTGCCGCCAGCGCTACCGTTGCAGGGAACGAAGCATGCGGGGCGCTCCCGGGTCACAAGGGCCCTCCTCGGCTGTGGAGGGGGATGAGCGGTGAACAGGGGAGGTCACGCCGGAAGGAGGGTAGATGCGACTGCAGGTTTCCCGTGAGCCGTGGCTAGTGGCGCTGCTTGGGGCGGTGGCAGCGCTAGGGGTGCTGGCCCTGCCCCTGGCCTGGGCGAGCGGGCCGCTGGGGACGGCCTTCACCTACCAGGGGCAGCTCACGCGCGGAGGAAGCCCCGTCACGGGCCAGTGCGACTTCACCTTCCAGCTGTTCGATGCCGCCAGTGGTGGCAGCCAGGTGGGCAACACCCG
>JAILZB010000195.1 GCA_023512725.1 Chloroflexota bacterium
GGTTGGCCTCAGACCGCAACATCGAAGACCACCCCGTCGTCCGCCCGCTCTCGCGCAGCCGGACGATATGCTCCTTGGTGCGGTGGCCCGTCGCTGCCACCGCGTAGTTGAGAGCCGCCACCGCGCCCGGGCTCAGCCCGCGCTGCAGTCGTCCCGCCGGACCGTCTCCAGCCCGCCCAGGAGACTTCACTCTTCCTCACCTCCGTCCAGCATGGATTGGGCGATCCAGATGGCGAGCAGCTCGTCCAGCGCGTCCACGGTCGGAGGGATTCGTCCCCTCTTGACCCTCGGCTTCTCGTCCCCCTGTCTGGCCTCCGGGTGGTAGAAGTGCCAGGCACGCACCCAGAGCCCGTAGTAAGGGTCACCGGGATGGCCCCACCTCATCGAGGACACCGCCCCATAAGGACCATCTCGCGGTCGTCTGCGAACGCAGAGCCCCCCGCCACGAAGGGAACTCCCGCGAGGAAGCGGGCCGTCTTGACGACGTGAGAAAGTTCCTCCACGGCCTCTGGAGGGAGAGCGCTGTCGCGGATCGGCTCTACACCCTCAGCGTAGACGTCCGCCCGGTGCCCGTGGCCGAGCTTCCGTAGCTTCTTCCTGCGACCACTGGCCTCCACACCTATAAAGACCTCCGGCCTCCACAGGAGGGGGAGCGGCGTCTTGCCGGACCCAGGGAGGCCCAAGATCTCCACCAGGTCCGGCACGGGGAGGCCCCCGATGCAGCCGTCAAGGGTCTCCACGCCGCTCTTGAGAAGCATGGCGCCCGGCAGGTCCTCCGCTTCGTAGATCCAGCTCACACCCAGCTCTCCCCCCACAGAGAGGTCACCCCGAAGCTCCGGAAGGCACGGAAACCGGGCTACCGCGCCGCCGTTCACAGAGGGCTAGGTCCCCTCCGCCCACCGCACCCGCACCTGGCTAGTCCCCGGGCGTGAAGCGGGCCCAAGTCTCTGCCCCTATCCGCTCCACCGAGCTGGCAAGCCCTGCGACATCCCTTGGCGTCGTGCGGGGGTTGATATAGCAGGCGCGAATCGCGAATTGCCCATTGATCTCTGTACCCGACGGGATGTGATGGTGTTCCCGGTGAAGTCGCCTCAGGATCTCTCGGTTCAGGCTGTTCAGAGTTTTCCCGTTGCCGTTTCCGCCTTGCAGCTGAGCTGGC
The DNA here is from genome assembly GCA_023512725.1 of Chloroflexota bacterium. Classification (GTDB taxonomy): domain Bacteria; phylum Chloroflexota; class Dehalococcoidia; order SpSt-223; family SpSt-223; genus JANWZD01. The sequence goes on from JAILZB010000195.1 coordinate 1,160, forward strand.
ACATATCGGAAGCAGCAAATGGAGAGGGTGACTGGCGCGAGGAGCTCCAGCACCGGCGACGCCTCGACGAGCTCCGCCAAACGGCGCGCATACGAATTGTGGCGCCTTACCCTGGCGCGCATGCCTTCCGCGCCCATTTCGTACAGCGCCGCCCACACCGTTACGCCCCGCGAGCGCGCGGATTGCTCGAGGTTGAAGTCGTGGAAAGGGTATCCCAGCCCGTCGAACTGCGAGCCGACCCGTTCCTCCGGACTCGCCGCGCCTTCGAGGTACTCGGCCGGCTCCAAGGTGAGTGCGCGGCCGAGCAATGCGCGGTCTCTTACGAATGTGGCGCCGCAGCCCAGAGGCACGGCGAGCCACTTGTGTGGATCGACGGCTACTGAGTCGGCCTCGGCGAGGCCTCGGAGGAGTGGCGCAACCTCGGGATCGAGTATGCCGAATCCGCCGTACGCGCCATCGACGTGCAGCCAGACGCTCTCATCCCGGCAGACCTGCAGGATGTCGTCGAGCGGGTCAATCGCCCCGGTGTTTACTGTGCCCGCGCTGGCAATCACGGCGATGGGGGTACAGCCATCCGCCTTGTCCTGCCGAAGCCTGTCGCGGAGCGCGTCCACGTCCAGGCGCAGCCCTCTGTCCGTGGGCAGCTGGATCATGGCACGGCGGCCCAAGCCCAGAACCGCTGCGGCGCGGCTCACCACGTGATGAACCTGATTGGAGGCATAGAGCCGCGGCTTCACGAGCGCTTCGAGACCGTCCCGCGATGCGTCTAGGCCGCGCTGTTCGCAGGCCCACTGTCGGGCAGCGGCAAGGGCGATCAGATTGGCCGCGGAGCCTCCGCTGTTGAAGGTGCCCTGATAGGAGGCGGGAAGGCCCAGGAGCTCCTTCAGCCATTCCAATGCGAGGTACTCTAGGAAGTTAAAGGGCTGGACCCACCAGCGTTGGGCACCGGCGATGCTTGCGGCGAGCGCAGCCGCGGTGGGTACAACCGTTGGCATCGTGGTTACCCAGCCGGCGAAGCCTGGGGCGCCAATGCGTAGGCCGCAAGGAATGACTACATCCCTTAAGACCCGTAGGGTCGGTTCAGCGCCCCTCCCGCGCCTGGGCAATGCTTCATTGAGCGAAGAGAACCATTTTGCGTGCTCGCTTGCAGCAAGATCCTGATCCTCGAAGCGCATGAAGTCCTCAAGCGCCGGAAGCAAAAACTCAATGGCTTCGGATAGACCGGTGGTGACGCTCGGGTCCGTAGTGGGTTTGAGCATGTTCTCCTCCCCTCGGCCGGCGCCCCGCTTCACATGGAAGCATGCGCCTCGAAGGCTACGCGGGAGGCAGGCCCAGAGTCAGCAGGCTTGCAGCCGGCATCGGGACCCGGCCGGCCAGGGCGGCCCCGGCGAGTTGTTGGCCCCGCCGTCCCTGTCACCCCGGCCGCCGCCCCCGGCGTCTACCAGCAAAGACGACTCCGCGGCTCCGCTTTATTGCGGAGTGCTGAGATGTGCGCGAGCCGGAGCTGCTTCAGCCGTCCCGCCGTCTAGACAGCACCGCAGCCTCACCAGCCGCCTCAAGGATCGGGCAGACGCACCGGGTCTGCCCCCGCGGACATCGGCCCTGACGGCGCAGCCCCCAATTCCTCCGAGGCCACGACGAGCATCTTCCAGATCACCGCCGTGGCCCGCTTTCCGGGCCTTTCAGCCCTGAGGTCTTCTGGAAGGAGAGTACACCGCCTCGCATTTCCCCACTCTTTGAGGGTACCCCTCGAAGAAGGGCCGCATCCGCCTTTTCACGGATGGCGGGATCCCCCGCTGGGCTACCCTACACGCACAAGGCTCAGAGAAGGTGTGGCACGATCCGATGGCATCGCGTTCTCGCCCTGGCGGCCCTGGCGTCGGTGGCCCCGCCGCCCGTTGGCCTGAGCTCGCAGCGACCACACATGAGGAGGTGGATCGATGAACAGAAACCCGCTCTGGCACCTGCTCGCGTTGAGCCTCCTGCTGGCCGTGGCTTCCGTCCCCGGTGTGACCGTGGGTCAGGAGCTTCAGAGCCTGAGCGGGCGGGTCTGGGTCACCAACCGGACCCTCAACAACATTGCCCTATTCGACGCCGCGACCGGGATGGTACGGGGGACCGCACCAGTGGGGCGGGCGCCCACCGGGATCGTCGCGCCGCCCGGGACCGGCAAGGTCTACGTCTCCGACGAGGGCTCTAACACGGTGTCGGTGCTCTCGGCCTCCAGCCTCAAGCTGCTGGCGACGATCCCTACCGGGCCCCGACCCCATCACATGGGCCACGACCCGTCGGGACGGTACGTCTACGTCGCCGAATTCGGCTCGAACCAGGTCGGCATGATCGACACGCGGGACGACCGGCGGCTCATGGGGCTCGCCGCCAGTGCCTCCCCCACAGCGCGCACCCACGCCCCCTTCGCAGCCGCGGACGGGACCCTCTACGCGGTCAGCGAAGGGTCCAACGAACTGGCGGCCATCGACCCGGCAGGCGGTCGACTGCTATGGACGATGCCCGTCGGCAACCGGCCCAGCGAGGTGCTGGTCACGCCGGACGGCCGCACCGCCTTTGTCTCCGTCCGCAACGAGGACAAGGTCAAGGTGGTCGACCTGTCGTCTCGGGCGATGGTCGGCGAAGCCACGGTCGGTACGCAGCCTGACACGCTCTCCCTGACGCCAGACGGCCGGGCCCTCATCGTCGGCCTACGCGGCATCCCGGCCCAGGCGGCGATTCTGGACACGGCCACGCTGAAAGTCAGCTGGGTGGAGGTGGGGGGCACGACCACGGGCCACCAGTGGCTCAGCGAGGACGGCCGCTTTGCCTTCATGGCAGTCGAAGGCCCCGGGGAACTGGGGGGCGTGGCCGTCATCGACATCGACCGGGGCAGACTCCGGGTCTTCTACCCCTACCCGCGGGGTGGGCGGCCGCACGGCGTCTACTACCAGCCAGGGCACTGAACCAGGCGTACGCGGACAGGAGGAGTCGCTCCAGAAGGGTGGATGGAGCCCCTCACAGGCGGTTAAGGGGAGCCGGAACGGAAACGTGCCTCTCTTGGACGGGCGTACCGGGCCGGAGACGTCGGACCTCATACAGGCCCAGGCTCACACCCGTGCCGAAGAAGGGCCTGGTCGCCGGTCTCGGCATTCGCACCCACAAAGTCTGCGCCATCGTCAGCACATTTCCTCGGCCAATTCCCGCGGCATCGTCCCCATCGCCCGCGGCGACCACGAGATCGAACCGGGGAACGTCGTCCGTGTTGCCGAGGCGGCGCGGATGAACGCGCTGCCTCCGTCCGGCCCGACCTCGTCCACCTGGTACCGTGCGACTTCGTCGTCGACGCCCAGAAACCGTGTACGAGGCGGCGGAGCTCTCCGGGATCTAAGGGCCCATCCGCCTTTTCACGGATGGCGGGATCCCCGGCGTGGGCTACCCTGCCCCCACAAGGCTCAGAGGGGGTGGTGGCATGATCCGATGGCATCGCGGTCTCGTCTTGGCGGCCCTGGTAGCCCTGGTGTCGGTCACCCCGCCGCCCGCCAAGGCCCAGGCTCGCACGTGGACGGTGGTGGCCGGGGGACTCACGCGGGACGGGAGCGTGTGGTCGAACGCGTTCCACCCGAGGGGGGTGGACGTCACGGTCGGGGACGTGGTGGAGTGGCAGTTCGCGGGCTTCCACAACGTGGCGTTTGCGGGCGGGGGCAAGCTCCCGCCGCTAGTGGTGACGCAGGACAAGTCCGCGTACCTCAACCCGCAGGTGGCCTTCCCCGTGGGTTCCGCGGAGTACGACGGGCAGGGCTACCGAAACTCCGGCGTCCCCCCGGAGGACCCGCAGGTCTGGGCCTCCCAGCAACACCGCTACCGCCTGCGTTTCACCAAACCCGGCACCTACGTCTACACCTGTATCGTGCACGGCCCGGCCATGTCGGGCGTGGTGCGGGTCCACCCGCAGGGGACACCGCTACCCCGAGACCCGGCCGGAGCCCTCCAGCAGGGTCTTGAGGAGCAGCGGGCTACCCTGCAGGCCGGGCAACGGGCCCTGGCACGCCTGCGGCCCGAGGCACGCGGCGGGAGCGTGCGCATCGCCATGGTGGGCGACGGCCAGCGCGGGTACTCGCTCATGCGCTTCACCCGCACCCCTCTGGTGGTGCGCCGCGGGACCACGGTCACTTGGGAGATCCAGGACCCCTTCGAGATCCACACGGTGACCTTCGTGGGAACGGAAAAGGTCCCGCCCTTCGTGATCCCTCAGATGCAGACCGGAGGACCTCCCAAGCTGCTCCTGAACCCCAAGGTGGCGGCGCCCACCCCGCACAGGGAGTACGCGGGGAGCGGCTACGTCAACTCCGGGATCCTGGTGCCCCTGGGCGCTCCGGGGCCCCGCACCTACAGCCTCCGGTTCACCCGAAGCGGCACCTACACCTACTGGTGTCCCATCCATGCCATGCTGGGGATGAAGGGAACGATCATCGTCCAGTAACGGAGTGAGACATGCTGTCCCAACCCCTGTGGTTCCTCGACACCCTCGTCCGGGTCCGCGTCTCTCACCGGGAGGGCGCGGACCGGATCTCCATCCTGGAGCACCTGGCGCCCCACGGAGACTCCCCGCCCGTACACATCCACCACACGGAGGATGAGGTGTTCCACGTGATCGAGGGGACCCTGCAGCTGCGGGTGGGGGTGGAGGACCAGACCGTCGGTTCCGGCGAGAGCCTGCTGGCTCCCAAAGGCGTGCCGCACACCTACCGGGTCCTCTCCGACCGGGCCCGCTGGCTCACGGTCACCACGGGGCGGGACTTCGAGGAGTTCGTGCGGGCCATGAGTCGGCCCGCCCTGCGTCCGGAGCTGCCGCCTCCTGGCGGTCCGCCCACGCCGGAGGCCGCAGCCGTGCTGGCGGAGACCGCCCTGCGGTACGGCATCGAGATCGTCGGGCCTCCCCTGGGGTGAGGCCGGAGGGTAGAGGGAGCTGTCAGGAGGTACGGAGGGGTTCCGCGGGCGCAGGTTCGGGGCCGAGCCGGTAGGGCGGTACGCGCTCCAGCCGGACCCGGAAGACTTCCTCGAAGGCGCGCGCGCAGGCTTCCCGTACCTCTTCCACGGGCACGGGCCGCCCCAGGAGCTTCTGCATGGAGGTCGGCACGTAGCCGATGCCGCAGGGGTTGATGACCCGGAAGTGGTCGAGGTCCGTGTTCACGTTCACCGCGAAGCCGTGCAGAGTCACCCGTCGCTTCACCGCCACGCCTACCGCCGCGATCTTCTCCTGCCCGACCCACACCCCAGGGAAGCCCGGCCGTCGGGCGGCCTCGATCCCGTACGGCCGCAGGGTGCGGATCACGCACTCCTCCAGCATCCGCACGTAGCCCACTACGTTCTCGTCGTAGGCTCGCAGGTCGACGATGGGGTAACCCACCAGCTGCCCGGGGCCGTGGTAGGTGACGCTACCTCCCCGCTCGATGTCGAACACGGCGAACCCCATGCGCTGCAGGGTCTCCCGCGGGACCGGCAGGTGCTCGGGCCGGGTGGCGCGGCCGCACGTGATGAC
>JAILZB010000196.1 GCA_023512725.1 Chloroflexota bacterium
GTCGTGGGCGTGCTCTTTGGTGCGCTGGCCGACGGTGATGCCCTTCTCTTCGACCCAGCCACGGGTCTCCTGGACGACCCGTTCGCCCCGTTCCAGCAGGCCAATCTGGCGGCGGATCTCGTACTCTAGCGCCCGCTCGACGGCACGGAAGCTGTTCATGTTCTTGATCTCGACCTTCGCTCCGAGCTCGCTGGTGCCGCGGGGGCGCACCGAAACGTTCGCATCGCAGCGAAAGCTCCCCTCTTCCATGTTGCCGGTCGAAACGCCCAGGTAGCGCAGGACGGTGCGCAGCTTCTGGAGGTAGAGCTTTGCTTCTTCGGGCGAGCGCAGGTCGGGCTCGCTCACGATCTCGATCAGTGGCACGCCCGAGCGATTGACATCGATGAGCGAGTAGTTCTCGCCGCTGGGGTCGCTGCGGTGCAAGAGCCGAGCGGTATCCTCCTCCAGGTGGACGCGGCGGATGCCGATCGTCCGGGTGCTACCATCCCGCCGGGTGATGGTGAGGGCGCCATGGAGGCAGAGCGGCGCATCGTACTGGGAGATCTGGTACCCCTTCATCAGGTCGGGGTAGGGGTAGTTCTTGCGGTCGAACTTCGCCCAGGGGGGGATGGTACACCCAAGCGCCAGGCCGGTCATAATGGTGTATTCGACAGCCCGGCGATTGGCGACCGGCAGCACCCCGGGCATCCCCAAGCACACCGGGCACACGGTCGTGTTGGGTGGCGCCTCCGCGTAGGCCGCGCTACAGGCGCAGAACATCTTGCTGGTGGTGAGCAGCTGGGCGTGGACTTCGAGACCAATGACCGGCTCGTAGGGCATCGCTCCTCTCCCGGGAGGCGAGGTGAGTATACCAAGCGCCCAGGGACCGAACAAGGAAGCGACCTCGCTGAAGCTCCCCCCGCCGGGCGCCTATACTTGCACCGATGCTGCGTGCGCGCCGAATGGCCGACGATGACGTCCTCCAGTGCCTGGAGGTCGACCCTGGCTACACCACCGAGTGGGTGTGGCAGTTGGAACGGCAGGAGTGGGGCGACGAACTGAGCTTTCGCCTGCGCCCGGCGCAGCTTCCCCGCCCGCGGACCGTCGATGGCTACCCGATCGAACCTTCGCTCGATGACCGGCTAGCCCAGGCCGACTTTGCGCTCCTCCTGGAGGACCAGGCACCGGTCGCCTACGTGCTGGCCCAGCTCGTCGGGACGACCGTGCAGCTGGACCTCCTGGTGGTCGCACCGGCCTGGCGGCGGCGCGGGCTAGGGCGCCGCCTGCTCGGTGAGGTCCGCAGCTGGGCCCAGCGGCGGGGTGGCCAGCGGCTGGCCGTGACGGTCGAGGCGCGCAACTACCCGGCGGTCCGCTTTCTGCGCAAGCAGGGTTTTATCATCCGCGGGGTCCGCGACGTGGTCAGCCGCGACGACGAAGTGACGCTTGAACTGGTCGCGGGTACCGGCTGAGCTGCGGGCCCGTTCGTTCAGGAGAGGATGCGTGGACGCACGGCATGAGCTCGGGATCGGGCTGCTTGGCCTGGGGACGGTCGGCAGCGGTGTGGCGCGGATCTTGCCGGCCAAGAGCGAAGCGCTCTTCGGCCACCTTGGCACCTCCCTGACGATCCGGCGGGTGCTGGTGCGCGACCGCGAGAAGCCACGCGCTGTCCGCCTCGACCCGGCCTGCCTCACTACCGACCCGGCCGTGGTGCTGGACGACCCCGCCATCCATATCGTCGTCGAGGTGATCGGAGGCGAAGAGCCAGCGCTCACCTTCATCCACCGAGCCGTTGCCCAGGGCAAGCACGTGGTGACGGCCAACAAGGAGGTGATCGCCAAGCACGGGCCCGAGCTGTTCCGGGCGGCCGCGGCCCGGGGGGTGGCCATCAAGTACGAAGCGAGCGTAGGTGGGGGCATCCCGATCATCGCCGTCTTCCAGCATGACCTCAGCGCGAACGACCTGCGCGAGATCCGCGCCATCATCAACGGCACCACCAACTACATCCTGACCCGGATGGCCAACGAAGGTAGCGAGTTCGCCTCGGCCCTGGCCGAAGCGCAAGCCCTGGGCTACGCCGAGCCCGACCCGGCCAACGATGTCGACGGGCACGATGCCGTCTATAAGCTCGCGATCCTGAGCTCGCTCGGCTTCCACACCGAAGTCCACCCCGACCAGGTCTACCGCGAGGGGATCCGCCAGCTCGCGGCGCGCGACTTCCAGTACGCTGCCAACCTGGGCTATGCCATCAAGCTGCTGGCGCTGGCGCGCAACACAACCCGGGGGGTAGAGGTCCGCGTCCACCCGACCCTGATCCCCCGCGAGCGGCTGCTTGCGAAGGTGGACGGCGTCTTCAACGGCATCGAGGTGGAGGGCGACCTGGTCGGGCGGCTGATGCTCTACGGACGCGGGGCAGGTGCCGAGCCGACGACCAGCGCGGTGGTGGCCGATGTCGTCGACTTGGTCCAGCGGATCGTGCGGGGGGAATCGCCGGCCTACCAGGAGCCACCACGGGTGCCCCGGCCGGTCGTTCCGATGGCAGAGGTGACCTCGCGCTACTACCTCCGGCTGATCGTCGCCGACCGAGCCGGGGTCCTGGCCCAGATCGCCCGCGAGTTCGGCGAGCGGAATATCAGCATCGCGGCCGTCATCCAGATGGCCGCGGATGCCGCCGCGGGCACCGCTGAACTCGTCGTCATGACCCACCAGGCTAACGAGGCGGCGATGCGCCAGACTGTCGCCGCGATCGCCCGCCTGGCAGTGGTGAGCCAGGTCGCGAGCTTCCTGCGGGTGGAGGACTAGGGTGCAGCCGCTTGAGCTGAGCCGCCTGAGCGGCACCCTGAACTGGCTCGAAGATGAAACCCGCACCCTGAAGGCCGCGCTCACCCGCGTGCAGGGCCAGCAGGAGCAGGTGCTCGGCTTCCTGCGCGACTACGCCGACCAGGTGCGGGTGCTGCAGGATGCCGTAACGAGCGTCCGCACCCAGCTGGGGCAGGTGGCGGCGCTGGATGAGGCGGTCAAGACCCTCCAGGGGATCGTGGCGCAACTCCGCGATACTGCCCAGGAAGCGGCTGAGGCGAGCGAGCGCCGCCGGAAGGCCGATCAGGCGGAAGCTGAGCGGCTGCGGGCCATCCTTACCGAGACGTGGCACCGGCTGGACACCCTTCAGAGCGAGGTGGCACCGCTTGTGAGTAAGCTGCAGAACCTGGCCGAAGCCCAGAAGCGGCTGAGCGATGCGCTCCAGAGCCTGAATGCTGCCCAGGAGAGCTTCCGGGGCGAGCTGGCGCAGTTCAGCCAGCGCTTGCAGGCCAGTGCCGAACGAGAACGGAGGGTGGACGACCGCTTTGGCGACGTCCACCTCCAGCTCGATGCTCTCGAGCGACGCGATGAGACGCTGAGCGACCAGTTGAAGGTCCTGGCCGACCGGCTCGTGCAAACGGAGGAACGGATGAGTGCCGTCCTGGCTGAAGTCGAGGCCCGCCATGCCCTCGAAGAGCAGCTCCAGCGGCTACGGGTCACGGTCGGCCGGCTGGAGCAGCACACCCAGGAGCTGGAAACCCGGACGAGTGAACAGGCCCGCCTCCTCGATGAGACCCATCGCCTGACGCGCCAGGTGGACGATCGGCGGGCAGCGCTCGCCACGCGGATCGACGAGCAAGCCGAGGCGATCGCGCGGCTGCGGACCGAACTGACGGAGCTCCTCGCCGAGTACGAGTCGCTGGAGGAGCAGCATCGCGTCCGCCTGGTGACCGAACTCCAGCAACAGATCCGCGAGGTGCGGGCGCGGTTAGCCAAGGCACGGGGCAAATGAGCGTTGTCGTCCGCGTTCCTGCCAGCACCGCCAACCTAGGGCCTGGCTTCGATTGCCTGGGAATGGCGCTTGCGCTCTACAACGAAATCCGCCTGGCGCCAGCGGATGCCCCGCGCATCACCATTCAGGGCGAGGGCGCCGACCGGCTCCAGCGCGACCCCTCGAACCTGGCCTACCGCTGCGCCACCCTGGGCTACCAGCTGAGCGGTCGGCCGGCGCCGCCCTTTGCGCTCGAGCTGGTCAACCGGGTTCCCCTTGCCCGGGGGCTGGGGAGTAGTAGCACGGCGATCGTGGGGGGGCTGCTTGCCGGTGCTACCCTGGCTAGGGTGCCGCTCTCACCCGAGCAGCTGGTCACGCGCGCTGCCGAGATCGAGGGCCACCCCGATAACGTGGCACCGGCCGTCTATGGCGGCTGTACCGTGGCGGTGGTCGCCGAGAGCGTACGGGTGGCCCGGGTGCCGGTGCCAGCCGACCTCTCGACGGTGATCTTCGTCCCCGCTCAGCCCCTCGCTACCCGCCAGGCGCGGCAGGTGCTCCCGGACGTCGTCTCCCGCTCCGATGCGGTGTTCAACCTCGGCCGCGCCGCCTTGCTGGTTGCTGCCCTCTGCGCTGACCAGCGCGACCTCTTGCCGGTGGCCCAGGAAGACCGGCTTCACCAGGACGCGCGGACGGTCCTGATGCCCGCGCTCCCGGCTCTGCTTGCGGCCGCGCGGGAGGCTGGGGCGCTCCTGGCGGCGCTCTCCGGTGCTGGGCCGAGCGTGCTCGCTCTGGTGGACGATGATGCCGAGGCGGTTGCAGCGGCGCTAGCGGCCGCCGCGCAACGGAACGGCCTGGAAGGGCAGGTGCTGCATTTGCCGATCTCCCAGGAGGGGGCGCACGTAGTGGCATGAACTTTCGCGACGCCGTCGCCTGCCTCGTCAGCCGCATTCCACCCGGCCGGGTGATGACCTACGGCCAGGTTGCGGCTTCGCTTGGCCTACCCCGGGCCGCCCGGGCAGTGGGGACGGCGCTTCACCTGCTGCCCGACCCGGAGGCAGTACCCTGGTGGCGGGTGATCAATGCCCAGGGCCGGATCAGCACCCGCTGCTTTGCTCATCCGGCGGGGTACCAGCGCGCTCGCCTCGAGGAAGAGGGGGTGCAGTTCAGCGCCGCGGGGACAGTCGACCTGGCGCGTTACCGCTGGTGGCCGAGCGAAGCGGACGAAGCGGCCTGCCAGCCCGATGCCCGCAGCGAGGCCCTGCTCGCGCGGGCGAGCGCGCCTCAGCGGCCACCCCGCCGGATGAGCGGGAGCAGTTCCTCCGCCGCCCGCCGGACCTGGTCGGGCACGGCATCCGGATAGGCCGCCGGGTAGAGCACCAGGTGGGTAGCGCCCGCGGCTGCGATCCGGTCGATGAACTCGGCGCACTCCTCCGGGCGGCCGAGCGCCAGAAAGCGGTCGACTAGGGGGTGGAAGTCCTGCTGGTAGTTCTCGGTGAGATAGTCGCCGGCAGCGCGGCGGGCGGCCTCTTTACTTTCCGCCAGGTGGAACATCAGGTAATGCGCAGCGGTGATGGTCAGCGGGTCGCGCCCCGCCTGCGCGGCGGTCTCGCGCACCTTCTGGAGGCTGGTCCGGTAGCGCTCCGGGGTGAAGAGGTAGGGCAGGTAGCCATCCCCCAGGAGCGCAGCCCGCCGGATGGCGGCATCCGAGCGGCCAGCCACCCAGATGGGCGGTCCGCCGGGCTGGACGGGCGGCGGGTCGAGCTTGATGTCGCTGAACTGGAAGTAGCGTCCCTCGAAGGAGACGCGCTCCCCGCTCCAGAGCCGCTTCGCCACCTGGATGGCCTCGTCGGTGCGCCCCCCACGCTGTTTGACGGGAATACCGCAGGCCTCGAATTCCTTCGGGTATTCCCCTCCCACCCCAATGCCGAGGATCAGCCGCCCGCCGGAGAGATAGTCGACCGTGGCGGCCGTTTTCGCGGTGATGGTGGCGTGGCGCAAGGGCATCAGGTAGACCGCGGAGCCGATCTGGAGCCGCGGCGCGGCAGCAGCGTAGTAGCTGAGCACGGTCAGCGCCTCGGAGACCGGACCGTGGAAGACGATGTGCTCGCTTGCCCAGATCGAATCGAAGCCGCGCTGCTCGATCTCGGGTGCCATCTGAAAGTGCGCAAAGCCCGGGTTGATCCCAACGTGGACGATCGCCATGGCGGTCTCAGCGTACCGGGCGCCGACGGACGAGGAACGTCCAGGGGCCCTCGGTCACGACTTCGTCGTTCTGGTTGATGATGGCGACGTCGTACCAGACGATGCCACGGTAGGGCTTTTTCGTCTCGCGCTTGTCCTAGACGCGGCTGCGCACGCGAATGGTATCGCCGATGAAGAGCGGTTTGCGGTAGCGCAAGGTCACTTCGAGCACCACGATAGCCCCATTGTGCAATCCCGAGCGCGAGACCAGGCCAGTGGCGACAGCATAGCCCGCCTGGCCGTGAAAGATCCGCCGCCCGAACTCTGATTGGCGGGCGAACTCTTCATCCGAGTGGATGGGGAGCCAGTCGCCGGTCCAGCTGCAGAACCAGACGAGGTCGGCCTCGGTCAGGGTGCGGGCGGGCGACCAGAACTCATCACCGGGGGTGAGGTCCTCCCAGTAGAGGATGGGGGACGTGCCAGCCACGGGCTCGCCTCCTTGGAATGAGCATTGTGCTGATGGTAGCGCATGGGTGATCTTTGACGATGGCGTTGCTATCATGCTGCTCGCCCCGGCCCGGCACCCCGCGCAGCCGGGCGCCCCCAGCGTGAGGAGGACGCATGGCTCTCCGGGCCGAAAAAGCCCCAGCCCAAGCACTCCAGTTGC
>JAILZB010000197.1 GCA_023512725.1 Chloroflexota bacterium
ATCCATGGGTATGCCATCGGCGCCGGAGTGGAGCTTGCCGCCATCTGCGATATCCGGGTGGCAGCAGCGGGCACCCTCTTTGCCGTTCCGGAAGTGACGCTCGGCCTGATCCCAGGGGCAGGCGGAAGCCAGACCCTCCCCCGCCTGGTGCGGCCTGGTCTTGCCCTTGAGCTGCTCCTGACCGGTGTCCGTATCGATGCCGAGCGTGCCCGCACGATCGGCCTGGTCAACCGGGTGGTCGCCCCAGAGCAGCTTGAGGCCGCGGCAGAAGCGCTGGCGCGCCGCATCGCCGCCAACCCCCCGGCTGCTGTCCAGGCGGCCAAGCGCGCGCTTCGCGGCGCCGGGGACCTCCCACTGGCAGCGGGGCTAGCGCTGGAGCGGCGGCTGCTCCGTCGGCTCGCCCGCCAGGGAGGGTAAGCCAGAATCAAAAAGACCGCGCTGGCGGCAGGGCGGTCCTGCCGCGGCTCGCGGCCTCCACCGGGGAGGGGTGGGGCGGCTGTGCCGCCCCACCGGGCGATTTAGTACTCCGGCGCTGGCGGTGCGGGGGTCTTCTCCTTCTCCTTGACCTCGGTCACCAGCGCCTCGGTCGTGAGGATCATCCCCGCGATGCTCGCGCCGTTCTCGAGAGCGGTCCGGGTGACCTTCGCCGGGTCGATGATCCCGGCGGCGAGCATATCGACGTAGTCCTCGCGCGTGACGTCGAAGCCCCAGTTCGGCGAGCCCTTCTGCCGCTGCATCTCGCGCACGTGCTCGACGATGACCGAGCCTTCCAGGCCAGCGTTCGCCACCAGCTGGCGGAGCGGTTCCTCCAGCGCGCGGCGGAGGATATTGACGCCGACCTGCTCATCCCCCTCGAGCTTGAGGGAGTCCAGCGCTTTGGCCGCGTTCAGCAGGGCCACGCCACCGCCAGGAACGATTCCCTCCTCGATCGCTGCCCGCGTCGCTGCCAAGGCATCCTCGACGCGGCTCTTGCGGTTCTTCATCTCGACCTCGGAGGCCGCGCCGACCTTGATGACCGCCACGCCGCCGGACAGCTTGGCCATCCGCTCCTGCAGCTTCTCGCGGTCGAAGTCGGAGGTGGTCTCCTCGATCTGGGCCTTGATCGCCTTGATCCGGGCCTGGATCTCGGCCGGGTTGCCAGCCCCTTCGACGATGGTGGTGTTGTCCTTATCCGCGATCACGCGGCGGGCCCGCCCAAGGTCGCTCAGGGTTGCGCTGTCCAGCTTGCGGCCGGTCTCCTCGCTGATCACGGTGCCACCGGTCAGGATCGCAATATCCTTGAGCATCTCCTTCCGACGGTCACCGTAAGCGGGGGCCTTCACCGCCAGCGCGTTCAGGGTGCCGCGCAGCTTGTTCACCACCAACGTCGCCAGCGCCTCACCCTCGACGTCCTCCGCGATGACAACGATCGACTTGTTGCCCGTCTGGATGACTTTCTCGAGGACCGGCAGGATGTCCTGGACCGAGGAGATCTTCTTATCGGTGATCAGGATGTAGGGATCTTCGAGGACAGCTTCCTGGCGGTCAGGGTTGGTGATGAAGTAGGGGCTGATGTAGCCACGGTCGAACTCCATCCCCTCGGTGTACTCCACTTCGAGGTTCAGGCCTTTCCCCTCTTCGACCGTGACCACCCCGTCCTTCCCGACCTTGTCCATCACCTGAGCGATCAGCTCGCCAATCGTCTCATCGGCAGCCGAGATCGTCGCGATGTGGGCGATGTCATCGTGGCCCTGGAGTGGGGTTGCCAGGCGCTTGATCTCCTCGACGACCGCCATGACGGCCTTGTCCAGCCCGCGCTTGAGCAGCATTGGGTTCGCACCGGCAGCGACGTTCTTCATCCCCTCATGGACGAGCGCCTGCGCGATCACCGTCGCCGTGGTCGTCCCGTCGCCGGCCACATCGTGCGTCTTCGACGCCGCCTGCTTGATCAGCTGGGCCCCCATATTCTCGAAGGGGTCTTCGAGCTCGATTTCCTTCGCTACCGTTACTCCGTCGTGGGTAACGGTCGGGGCACCCCACTTCTTATCGAGCGCCACGTTCCGCCCCCGTGGCCCCAGGGTCGCCTTGACCGCCTCGGCAACGATATCGATCCCGTTCTTGAGCGCGCGTCGCGCTGCTTCGTCGAATACGAGTTGCTTAGCCGGCACGGATCGTCTCCTCCATCCTCATCAGATTCGCGGCCCGTCGGCCGCCTCGCATTCTTCAATCCGTCGCTATTTTCACCGAGCGAGGAGTTGGAAGGCAGTTAGAGGAAGGTTAGAGATCTGTTAGACCACACCCGCCCCAGTGCCAGCAGCCAGAGCCCGTTCACCCCCAGCCAGGCGACACCACTGCTGGCTGCTCCCAGCGTGAGCAGCGTCGGCCAGTAGCGCAGCTCCACCTGATGCTCACCCGGCGCGACCCAGAGGGCACGGAAGATCGCGTTCGCCCGGAGCAGCTCGGCCGGCTGGCCGTCGACCGTGGCGCTCCATCCTGGGGCGAACACCTCGCTCAGGACGAGATAGCCGCCGATCGGCACGCTCACCACCAGCCGAATGCGGTCGTTCTGGTAGCTCACGATCTGCGCCGTCCCCGGCCCACCCCCCTGGGGCGGCCCGCGCTCCAGCACCACCTGCTGACGCGGGTCGAAACCAGGGCGACGGACCGCCGCGAAGGCGGCCTCGTGGCTCGCGACTATCTCAGCCGTGGGGACCACCCACGCGCGAGGCAGCGCTGTGCGGTTGCGGTAGACCGCGATCGTCCCGTCTTGATAGACGCGCTCGAACTTGCTCGCTTCCAGCGGAATATCCAGGTGGCCGAGCACGTAGCGAGCGTTCAACAAGTCGTAGGGCACGCCATTCCGGCCGCCCAGTTCGGCCCAGTAGCGTTGGACATCAGCCAGCATGAGCGGATTGTCCACGCCCCGCACTTCGGCCAGGCGATGGTAGAGCCCCGCTGCTGGCTGCCAGACATCCCACACGCCCGTCTCGCTTTCGATCCGGAAGTACGGGTCGGGGTCGGCGCGGAGGGCAGCGACGACGCCATCGCGGCGATAGTTGGCGAGCGGGTCTGTGCCTCCACCCTCGACATCGAAGCCAGCAGTCAGCAGGTCGAACGCCGTCCAGGCCACCACGAGCAGGCCAAAGAGCGACCGGCCGAGCACCCCGTGCGCCCGCAGCCCGAGGAGCAGCAGGGTACCACCGAGCAGCAGCGCGAAGAGGACCAGCCCGTCCACGATCGCCGTCAGGCGGGGGAGCGCGGCACCCCGTTGCGCTTGCCCGACCGCCAGGAAGAACACGAAGGGGGGGAGGGCTCCAAAGGCGACCCCGAGCAGGAGAAAGCCTCCCCACCGGACGACCCGCGCGATAGCCTGGCGCTCTGCCACTGTGGCCGTCAGGGCGGCCTGAACCCCGCTGGCTGCAAGCCAGGCAGCCACCAGGTTGAAGAGCACGATCGCTCGCGCGGGCGCTCGCAGTCCCCCGAAGCCGGGCACGAACTGGTAGAACCAGCCGTAGAGCACGGTATACCCCCCGAAGGCGAGCAGCACCGCCAGGAGGCCAGCAGCGGCTAGGAACCAGCTCCCGGCAGTTCGGCGCACTGCCAGCGCAAGCACTGCCGCAAGCAACGGGAACACCCCGAAATAGCCCATCTCCACCCGCGGCCAGGGCCCCCAGTAGCTCCCGGGCCCGCGCCCCCAGAAATCGGGCACGAAGAGCCCCAGCAGCAAGGCAGGCGGCAGGGAATACGCGGTCGCCTCGTCGTAGCTGAGCGTGGCCCGCGCGCTGAGGAGCTGGAGTTCGCGGCTCGGCAGGAGCTGCACCGCGGCCAGCCCGATCGCCGCCGCTGGGAAGAGCAGGGCGCGCGTCAGCAGGGTGAAGCTCGCCCGCCAGCCGTCCTTCTGCCAGGCTCGTACCAGGCTGAAGGCGGCCAGCGCCGCTGCGAGCAGCATCCCGTAGAGGAACGGCTGGGCATGGCCGGCGAGCAGGCTCAGGGCGAGCGCACTCCCCCCGAGCGCCGCTGGCAGCGCCCGGCGGTCGCTGAGCGCCCGCACGAGCCCGAGCAGCGCCCAGGGAAGCCAGGCAGCACTGGCTACCAGGTTCAGGTTGCCCAGGTGGACGATGAAGTAATCGCAGAACAGGTAGGCCAGAGCGGCAACCAGCGCTGCCGGCCGCGCGACCGGGAGGACCCCTTCCCACCGTCCGAAGGCGGCAAGGGCGTACATCCCGACCCCGGCGAGCACGAGGTGCCCCAGCACGAGGATGGTCAGCAGCTCGAAGGTCAGCTCGAGGGGGAGTGCGGCGAGCAACCAGGTTACGGGGTAGAACACCGCTGCCTGAAGGTCAGCCGCAAAGGGAGCACCCATGTAGAGATAGGGGTTCCAGAGGGGCAGTCGACCGGCGCGCAGCTCCTCGATCGCAAAGCGGTAGAAGGGTAGGAGGGTGGAGGCGTTATCGCCGCCTCCTTCCGGCACCCAGTAGCCAGGTAGGGCGAAGACGCGCCAGAAGCAGCCCCCCACGGCCAGCACGATCAGACCGACCGCAAGGGCATCCTGCCCCCAGGCCCGGGCCCGCCACTGGCGCACGAGGGAGAGCACGCCAAGCAGCAGGGGAACAGCAACACTCGCTCCGAGGATGATGAGCACGGTTCTCCTGCGCTGCCAGGGCGAGGGTAGCAGAGGGGGATCGCCCCGACAACCACGGCCGCCCGCTTGCCGGACCCCGCCGGGATGCGTGGTACAATCGCTGAGGCGGGGCACAGGAAGGTAGGGGTGATTGTCGGCATTCCACGCGAGATTAAGGACAACGAGTTCCGAGTGGCGGCCACGCCGGCAGGCGTGGAGGCGCTCACCACCGTTGGCCACACCGTGCTGCTGGAACGTGGCGCGGGCGAAGGCAGTGGCTTCAGCGACGCGGAGTATCAGCAGGCGGGGGCAGTGCTTGCCACCCGAGAGGAAGTGTGGCGTCAGGCTGCCCTCGTCCTGAAGGTCAAAGAGCCGTTGCCGGAAGAGTTCCCGTATCTGCGGCCAGGGCTCACGCTCTTCACCTACCTGCACCTCGCTGCGAACGAACGGCTGACCCGCGCCATCCTCGAAAGCGGCGTGACGGCCATCGCCTATGAGACTGTCCAGCTCCCGGACGGGCAGCTACCGCTCCTGCGGCCGATGAGCGAGATCGCCGGTCGGATGAGCATCCAGGTTGGGGCGCACTACTTGGAGCGGATGAATGGCGGGCGGGGTAAGCTGCTCGGGGGAGTCCCGGGTGTCCGGCCGGCGGATGTGGTGATCGTTGGGGCGGGCGTCGTTGGCTCCAATGCCGCCCGGGTTGCGCTCGGGATGGGCGCCCACGTTACCCTCCTGGACGTCAACCTCGACCGCCTGCGGGCCCTGGAAGAGCACCTGAGCGGATCCTTTGAGACCATCGCTTCCAGCCGGCGCACGATCGCGGAAGCGGTCCGCTATGCCGACGTGCTCGTTGGGGCGGTGCTCGTGCCGGGGGCCAAGGCGCCGCGAGTGGTCAGCCGCGAGATGATCGCCAGGATGAAGCCCGGAACGGTCGTGATCGACGTTGCCGTCGACCAGGGTGGGTGTATTGAGACCGCGCGCCCCACCACCCACTCTCACCCGGTCTATCTGGTCGACGGCGTGATCCACTACTGCGTGACGAACATGCCGGGGGCTGTCCCGCGAACCTCGACCTACGCGCTCGCGAACGCGACCCTTCCCTACGTCCTCGCTCTCGCCGCTCTCCCGCTGGGTGAAGCCATCGCGCGCTACCCCGAACTCGGGTCGGGGGTGAATGCTGTGGGCGGGCGGCTGACCCAGCCAGGGGTGGGGGCAGCGTTCGGCCTCCCGACCGTCCCGCTGGCCGAGGCGCTGGTGTGAAGCGCGCGCGCCGGGTTCTGCCGGTCAAGGAGACGGTCTCGGCCGGCGGGGTCGTCTATCGTTCGACCCCTACAGGCATAGAGATTGCACTGGTCGTGCGCGAGGAGCCGGGCATCTGGGCGCTCCCCAAAGGCGCACCTCTCCCGGGGGAGAGCCTTGCTGCGGCGGCCAAGCGTGAGGTCGAGGAAGAGACTGGGCTCCAGGTCGAACTCGTCGCTGACCTTGGCGAGATCGACTACTGGTTCGTCGCGCGTGGAGAGGGGGTACGCTACCACAAGCGGGTCCACCACTTTCTCTTTCGGGCGGTCGGTGGCTCGACCGCCCAACATGACCACGAGTACGACCGGGTCGAGTGGATGCCGATCGCGCTGGCGCCGGAGCGGATGTCCTACGAGAACGAGGCGGCTATCGTCCGCCAGGCAGAAGCGATCCTGACCAGGAACCACGCCGACCATGACTAGGCGAACGGCCCTCTTTGCCCACCACCAGGCAGCCGGGGCTCGCTTTATCGAGTTCAATGGCTGGGAGATGCCGGTCCAGTACGAGGGGATCCTGGCCGAGCACCAGGCGGTGCGGAGGGGAACGGGCGTCTTCGACACCAGCCACATGGGGCAGGTGCTGGTACGGGGGGCGCGGGCGGGCGCCTGGCTTGACTGGGTGCTCCCAAACGATATCACCGGGCTTG
>JAILZB010000198.1 GCA_023512725.1 Chloroflexota bacterium
GCTCCCATCGAGCGGGTGAGATAGAACAGCCGGGGGTCGGTCGCCTTGAAGCCACTCATACTGGCGACCAGGGTGGGGAAGAAGCAGAGCAAGAAGGTCAGCAGCACTTTCGGGAAGGGGCCGAAGCCGAACCAGACGATGAAGAGCGGGGCGACCGCGATCTTGGGGACGAGCTGGAAGAAGACGATGAGGGGGTAGAGCGAGCGCTCGAGCAAGCGGACCGAAACGATGATGAGGGCAAGCGGGATGGAGATCCCGGTGGCGAGGGCGAAGCCGAGCAGGATCTCGTTGGTGGTGACAATGGTGTGTGTCCAGAGCAGCTCGCGCGAGTTGAGCACCCGCTGCAGGAACTGGTTGGGAGCGGGGAGAATGAATTCGGGGATGCGCAGGAGGATCACGGCGGCTTCCCAGAGGAGCAGGAGGGCGAGGAAGGAGAGAAGGGGGAGGCCGACGTTGGCACTCAGGGTGGAGAGCGCCCCCCAAGTGCGCTTGCGGGGGACGCTGGGAGCTTGCTCTGCGGGCACTGGCTCTCCTGCGGTGCGCACGCTCGTCTCAGTAAATCGCAACGGCGTTGCAAATCATAGCGAGGTCTGGTATCGTTGTCAAATATGAAATCGGTGCCCAAGAGCCCAGCCCGGCAACGGCGTGTTTCCACTCAGCGCGGACGTGCCTCGATCAGCTCGGTGGAGCGGAGTCTGGCGATCCTTGACCGGCTGGCGGGCCAGCGGGCTGGCCTCCGGCTGGTCGAGATTGCAGAGGCGGTGGGGTGTGACCGAGCGAGTGCGCTGCGGATCCTGACGGCGATGGAAGAGCACGGCTTTATCTTCCGCGACCCCCTCTCCGAGCGCTACCGCCTGACCTTCCGAGTGACAGCTCTCGGCTTCCGCCATCTGGAAGCGGCGGGGGTCACCCAGTGGGCGCAGCCCATCCTGGATGATCTGGCCGCCGAGACCCGGGAACTCGTCCGCCTGGCGGCAGCTGAGCGCGACACCTTGCGCTGGATCGGTCGGGCCCAGGGTGCTGCCAGCACTATCATCGTCGACCCGGCCCAGGGCAAGGCGGTCCCGCTCCACGCGACTGCCGCAGGTAAGGCATGGCTGGCGCTTCTTCCCGAAGACGATGCGATCGAACTCGTGCTGCGCCAGGGCTTCCACCCGCAGACGACCCGCACGATCCGTACCCTCCCGGAACTGCGCGCGGAACTCCGCCGAACCCGCGAGCGAGGCTATGGGACGGCCAACGAAGAAGCGGACGACGGCGTTCTGGCGATTGCGGTGGCGATCGTCAGCGATGGCCGCCCGGTCGGAACGGTGAGCGTGGCGGCACCGACCGCGCGGGCGACCCTGGCGACCCTCGAGCGCTGGCTGCCCCAGCTCCGCCGCGCTGCCGACCAGCTCGCAGTGACCTGGGGACCGTATGTAGCCGAGCTGATCCCGGAGCCGGTCACGCGCGCCTCGCGACCAGGGCGGGAGCGTCGCTGATGCCTCTGCTGGCCGACCCACCGCTGCGCCTAGCCGGGCACACCATGGGCACCCCGGAATACTCGCTGGTCGAGGCGTTGCACCTGTTCGCCCAGCTGGGCCTGGAGGGGGCGGAGATCATCTGCCAGGAGGACTATCGCTGTGGCCTTTCGCCGCGGGCGAGCCGCGAGGAAGCGGTGGCGCTGGGCCAGCAGGCACGGGAGCTCGGAGTCCGGCCGGTGGCGCTGACGCCCTACATCTGGGCGATCAACGCACTCGACCCGCAGGAGCGAGCGGCAGCGCTGGCAGAGCTGAACGGGGTGATCCGGCTCGCGGGGGCGCTGGGAGCGTGCTTTGTGCGGGTGTACGCTGGCTCCTTTCCACCGGGCAGCGACCGCTGGCAAGAGCGCTGGGAGGTCCTAGTCGCCTCGCTCCGGCAGCTGGCGCACCTGGCCGAGGAGGAAGGGGTGGTGCTCGCGGTGGAAAACCACTTCAACACGATGACGCCCTCGGCCGCATTGACCGTCCGGCTGGTGGAGGAGGTGGGCTCGCCAGCGGTGGGCATCCTCTACGACCAGGCCAATCTCTCCTTCCAGGGCGACGAGGACTATCCGGAGGCGATTGCACTCCAGGCCGGGCGGATTGTGCTGGTGCACGTGAAGGACTTTGTGCCGCTCGAAGCGGGCGGTGCCTTCCAGGCGAGCCAGGTATTCGTTGTGCGGGAGGAAGAGCGTCGCGTGCGCTCACGCGTTGTGGGGGAGGGATGCCTGCCCTGGCCGGCGATCCTGCAGCGGCTGGTGGCGAGTGGCTACCGAGGCTGGCTCTCGCTGGAATATGAGCGGCGCTGGCACCCGCAGGACCTGCCCCCCGCTCCCGAGGGGCTGCGCCGGAGCGCGGAGTACCTGCGCCAGGTGCTGAGGATGCTTGTTCCCGCTGAGGGATGAGGCATGACCCGACGGCGCCTGGTGGTCGTGGGAAGCGTCAACATGGACCTGGTGGTGACGCTCGGGCGGCTCCCCCAGCCGGGTGAGACGGTGCTGGGCGAGCAGGTGCTGACAGTGCCAGGGGGGAAAGGGGCGAACCAGGCGGTGGCAGCGGCGCGGCTCGGGGCACGCGTCAACCTTGTGGGGCGAGTGGGGAGCGACAGCGACGGACGGCTCTTGCGGGCGAGCCTTCGGGCCAGTGGGGTAGGCATCCGCTACCTCCAGCCTGTGGCTGGACCCAGCGGGGTGGCCGTGGTCCTGGTGGCAGCGGACGGGGAGAATCAGATCGTGGTCGTGCCGGGGGCCAACGGTCTGCTGGCGCCTGCCGACATCGAAGCGGCCGCCACAGCGATCACCCGGAGCGACCTCGTGGTCGCGGTCCTGGAAGTGCCGCTGGCGACGGTGGAGGCAGCCTTCGCGCTGGCGCGCCGGGCCGGGCGGCCGACCTTGCTCAACGCTGCGCCGGCCACGCCGGATGCCCGCGCTCTGCTCGGCCTGACAACCTTGCTGGTGATCAATGAGCCGGAGCTTGCCACCCTGCTCGGGAGGCCGGTCTCCCCCGGTGAGGAAGGGGAAGCGGCGGCGAACCTGCTCAGCGCGGGGCCAGCAGCCGTGATTGTGACCCTCGGGGAGCGGGGCGCGCTGGTGGTAACGCCAGCGGGTCAGCAGCTGGTGCCGGCCTTCGCGGTGACGGTGGTCGATACCACGGCGGCCGGGGATGCCTTCGTCGGAGGATTGGCGGCTGCCTACCGTGGGCTGGAGCAGCTCAGGGAGGCGGTCCGGTTCGCGAATGCGGTGGGGGCGCTTGCCTGCACGCGCCTGGGGGCCCAGCCTGCCCTGCCCAGCGAAGCGGAGGTGACTGCCCTGCTCGCCCGTGGGAGCGGGTGAGAAGACCGACCGGCAGGGTATACTCCCCTGGAGCCGGTAGCTCAGTGGCAGAGCCGCGGACTTTTAATCCGTCGGTCGTGGGTTCGAATCCCACCCGGCTCACCCCTGGTGAGCGTCGACCGGTTCCCCCACCCTGGTGCGGTGCTGGGCATTCCCTTCCCGCTCGGCATGCGCACCCCCTGCAGCAGCACCCGCTCTCTGCCTGCATCCGCTCGACCATTCTCTCACGCCTCGCTCGTGCTGTCACGGTGATAGCAGCCCCACGTGGAGTGATGTCAGCGGAGTAACAGCTGAGCAGAGCATCCTGCCGTGCGTCATCAGCTCGCACGCGTGCTCCCGCGTGCCCGAGGGGTGGCGGGAACCCCCTTTCCCCCTGAGCAGAGCACCGCAGCAGAGTACCCGTGCAATTATCCAGCTTCCCAGCAAGGGTTCGAGACACTTCCCGTCCGAGAGTGAAGAAACTCCCGGCTCCCTTAACGCAATACCCGTGCAGCTAGCCGTGTTACCGCTCCATCGCGTGGTCCGCGGGAGGGATCCCGCGGCTGAAGGGCCCAGCAGTGCTCCTGCGCGCCCTCCGGGCGGAGCTTACCCTCAGCCCCCTCACGCAGGACGGCTTCGCCTCCGCCGAGCAGGTCGACGAAACAAGCGGCCACTCCCGTGGGCTACGCCTGGGTCAGGCCGCCGCGGTCGCCGAGAGTGGGCCAGCGGGGCTGCTCGTCAAGTCGGAGGTCGCGCGCCGCCACCCCGCAACGCCCGCCACGCCAGCGGAGGCGTTCCCCTGCATTGGCCCTGCCGGGCCCACGCCATCACCCCAGCCGGCCACGGCACGCGTGCGCTCCCACGCCCCGGACCCCACGCGCCGGGCAAGAGGCACGTGAGGTCGCAAAAGAGGTGAGCGCTTGCCTTGCTGGCCTCCCCCATGTCCGGGTAAAGGAGGTGAGGTTGGAAGGCCAGGCGACCGTGCCCACGAGGGTTCCCGAGCACGACGTCCGCATCCCCACCGAGACCTGTTACACCTTTTAAATTGCCCCTTAAAATGTCTTCTATTTGGCTTCGAACGGGAGTGAACCAGGAGCGCGCGGAGGCCCGGGTGCACGAGCAGCGCCCTGCTCCTGGCGGGAGAGGGAACCATGCACGCAAGAAAACCGACCCGGCGACGCCTCGCTGGCAAGCATCGCTTATCCACGCCTCCGGCGAGGCCAGCGGCTTCACCCCCCTCGCTTCCCACTTTTGACGATCTGATGTTGCCCCTGCTCAAGCTGCTTGGCGACGGCCAGGACCACCGCTTGCAGGACCTCATCGCCACCCTTGAAGAGCAGCTTGGCCTCAGCGAAGAGCAGCGGAAGGCCTTGCTCCCGAGCGGCCAGCAACTCGTCTTTCACAACCGCGTGGGCTGGGCGAGGACGTACATGAAGAAAGCCGGCTTGCTGGACTCGCCCTACCGCAGCTGGGTACGGATTACCGCGCGGGGCCAGGAGGTGCTCCGCAAGGCGCCACCGCGGATCGATATCGCGTTCCTCGAGCAGTACGAGGAGTTCCGGAAGTTCCGCTCTCCCCGCCGGGAGAGCAGCCTCAGTGGTGCCCTCGGGCCAGCCGAGGACACTCCGGAAGAACATCTCGCTACGGCCTACGAGGAACTGAGGCAAAGTATACTGACCGACTTGCTCGACCAGGTGCGGAAGGTCTCGCCTTCCTTCTTTGAACGGCTCGTGGTGGACTTGCTCGTCCGGATGGGCTACGGCGGGTCACTCCAGGAAGCTGCCAAAGCCATCACCGGTGGGAGCGGCGACCAGGGCATCGACGGCATCATCAATGAAGACCGGCTGGGCCTCGATGTCGTCTACGTTCAGGCCAAACGCTGGGACGGCTCGGTTGGGAGCCCGCAGGTCCAGCAGTTCGCGGGGGCGCTCCAGGGGAAACATGCGCGCAAGGGCATCTTTATCACCACCTCGAGCTTTACCGAAGCAGCAAAAGAGTACGCGGCGAAGATCGACAGCAAGATCGTGCTGATCGATGGAGCACGCCTGGCCGAGCTGATGTTCGAGTATAACCTTGGGGTCTCGGTCGTCAGCCGGTATGAGGTCAAGAAAGTCGACCTTGATTTCTTCGCCGAAACGTAAGGGTTTCGCTCTTCGCTCCCAGGATCGTCCTGCCTCCCTGCGGCTTCTCCCCAACCATCGCTGCAGCCCGGCGGAACGCGAAGCGCCCGTGCCGCCTCACGGCCTCGGCGCCCCCACCGACCTGGTGGCCCCTGCTCCCGGTTCTCGGAGGCGCTCTGGTGAGGATGCCCACGGGCAGGTCAATGCCCGGGCTCGTTCAGGCGGGAGCCTCGCGGAACTGCGGCAAGACCTTCTCCCCGAAGAGCCGGATCGTTCGCTCGATCAGGGGAGCGGGCATATCCCCCGGAGCGACTCGAAGCTGCAGATCGGTCACCCCGATCGCGGCGTACTGCTTTACCCGCGCAAGCACGGTTGCCGGCGAGCCGACAAGACAGACCTGCTCGTTATGGCGGTCCAGCAGCGTCATGCTCCCCCCCTGCACCTCGTCTGCTGAGAGCCCTGCGAGTTCGTTGATCGCCACGTATTTCTCGAGCACGGACTCCACGTAAGGTCGCCCCTCGCTCCGGGCGGTCGCATCATCCTCAGCCAGCACCGTCAGCCGATTGACACCGACCAGCGGGGATTTCGGGACCGGCAGGGTTGCGAGCGCTGCATGGTAGCGCTCGATCTGCTCCTGGATGAACGAGAAGAGATACGGGGTGGCAGCATAGTAGCCCTCACCGAGCCAGGCTGCCCGCTGGGTGGCACGCCGCGTTCTCCCTCCCACCCAGAGCGGGGGACCGCCCGGCTGGAGCGGGAGCGGCGCGATCCCTCCCTCGATCCGGATGAGATTCCCCTGAAAGCCTGGCTTGCCTGACCAGAGGGCACGGAGCGCGCGCAGCATTTCATCCATGCGCTGGGCGAGCTCTTCACGCCGGATGCCAAAGCGCACCCAATCGGGAGGGTTACCGAGGCCGACCCCGAGAATAAGGCGTCCTCCCGAGAGCTGGTCCAGCATGGCCGTATCGTAGGCAAGCTTGAGGGGATGCCACACTGGCACCAGCGTGACCCCAGTGCCGAGCCGCAAGGAGGTCTCCCGGG
>JAILZB010000002.1 GCA_023512725.1 Chloroflexota bacterium
CCCCCAGACCGACCGCCGCTCCTTCGTGGCCGAACTCAAGCGCGAGTTGCCGACAGCACTCCGGCGCCTCCAGCAGGGGAACATCGCCCCGGTGGACTTCGCCCAGGCGGCCATCGGCCCCGGCATGGCCATCTACTCCCGCTACAGCCGGATCCTGGAGGCGAGCGGCCGGCCGATGAGCGTCCGCACGGCCCTCGCCCTCATCAACCAGACGCTCACCGAGGTCCTCTCCGAGCAGGAGGACGAGTTCGAGGCCGACACCCGGTGGGCCATCGCCTGGTACGAGCAGCACGGCTTCGAGGAGGGGGAGTTCGGGGATGCGGAGCTTCTTTCCAAGGCCAAGGTGACCACAGTGAGCGGCCTGGCGGAGGCGGGGGTGGTGGTCTCGAAGGGAGGGAGGGTCCGGCTCCTCCGGCCCGAGGAACTCCCGGGCGGCTGGGACCCTCAGGAGGACCGGCGCGTGAGCGTGTGGAAGGCCACCCACTACCTCCTGCGTGTCTACTACCACGAGAAGCGCGGGGACCGGGCCACAGCGGAACTCCTGCGACGGCTGGGCTCCCGGGGAGAGCTCGCCCGCGACCTCGCCTACCGGCTCTTCGCCATCGCCGAGAAGAAGGGCCGCTCCCAGGACGCCCAGGCCTACAACGCCCTGGTCCTGGGCTGGCCCGAGCTTGCAAAGCTGGCCCAGAAACCCCGCTCGGGTACGGGCTCGCTTTTCGGAGGCAGGGAATGACAGGTGTCTGAGGATCTGGTACAGACCATGGTCCAGCGCATCGTGGAACGCTTCCGCCCCGTGCGCGTCATCCTGTTCGGGTCGCGGGCCCGCGGGGAGGCGGGCCCCTGGAGCGACGTGGACCTTCTGGTGGTCCTGGAAGAAGTCGCTAACAAGCGCCAGGCCATGGTGGAAATCCTGCGGGTTTTGAACGACCTCCCGGTGTGTAAAGACGTGGTGGTGACCACGCCGGACGAGATTTCGCGGCGGGGCCACGTGGTGGGCGACGTCCTCCGGTCTGCTTTGCGCGAGGGTAAGGTGGTCTATGAACGGACCTGAACTGCAGAGCGAAGCCAGACGGTGGCTCCGTTTTGCCCAGGAGGATCTCCGGGAGGCAGAGCGGCTCCTGGCCTGGCCCGACTCCGTCCCCCGGCACGTCTGCTGGTTTGCACAGCAGGCCGCGGAGAAATCCCTCAAGGCGGGCCTGGTGCTGGAGGGGATCGAATTCCCGTTTCGCCACGACCTAGACGGGCTACGCAACCTTCTGCCGCCTGGCTGGTCCGTGAAGGAGGCATACCCGGACCTGGGCGAGCTGACGGCGTGGGCGGTGGAGGCCCGCTACCCGGGGGAGTGGCCGGAGGCCACCTGGGAAGACGCCCGCCATGCGGCGAGCCTGGCAAGGGCCGTCTACCAATGTGTCGTCAGGGACTTCGAACGGCGCGGGGTGAGATTCGAGGGAGGGTGAACCATGGCCATGACCAACCACGAGCGAGTCGGCAAGGCCCTGGACCTCCTGCGGGCGGGCCTGGGGCCGTTTGTCGAGCGGGAGCTCCAGGGGCAGTACCGGGGCCAGGCCAGGGCAGAGGCCGCGCGGCTGGTGGGAGACGACCGGAACGTGACGGGCAAGACCATCCGGGACTGGGACGTGGCGGCCCTGCTGCGGGTCATGTGGGAGGGCTGGAACGAGGTGTTCCGCCGGACCCTGGGCCAGACCGAGCGGAGCCTGGTTTCGGAGCTGCGGGACTGGCGGAACAAGTGGGCGCACCAGGAGGCCTTCAGTAGCGACGACGCGTACCGGGCACTGGACTCTGTCTCCCGGCTCCTTTCGGCCGTGTCCGCCCCGCAGGTGGAGGAGCTGGAGCGCATGAAGATGGAGCTGCTGGGGGTGCGGTTCGACGAGCAGATGCGGGCCGAGCGCCGGAAGGCCGGCGGAACGCTGGTGGAGGCTGCCGCGACGGGTGCCTTGAAGCCGTGGCGGGAAGTGGTGAGCCCGCACCCGGACGTGGCGAGCGGCCGCTACCAGCAGGCGGAGTTCGCCGCCGACCTGTGGCAGGTGTACCTGGGGGAAGCGTCCTCCGAGTACCAGGACCCGGTGGAGTTCTTCCGGAGGACGTACCTCACGGAGAACCTGAAGCGCCTGCTCGTGAACGCGGTCCGGCGCCTCTCCGGAGCCGGAGGCGACCCGGTGGTGCAGCTCCAGACCAACTTCGGGGGCGGCAAGACGCACGCCATGATCGCCCTCTACCACCTGTTCTCCGGGAAGCTCCCGGCGGAGCTCCCGGGCGTGGAGGCCGTCATGGCAGCGGCTGGCGCCCACAGCCTGCCGCCGGTGCGGAGAGTGGTGCTGGTCGGCAGCCGCATCTCGCCGGGAAGACCTTCGGTCAAGCCGGACGGTACCGTGGTGCGGACCCTGTGGGGGGAGCTCGCCTGGCAGCTCGGGTACGCGGCAGGCGGCATCGAGGAGGCCCGGAGGGCCTACGCCCGGGTGGCGGCGGACGACGAAAAGGCCACGAGCCCCGGAGACGCGCTACGGGAGCTCTTCAACGCCTACGGCCCGTGCCTCGTTCTCATCGACGAGTGGGTGGCCTACGCGCGCCAGCTCCACGACGCACCCGACCTCCCCGGCGGGACCTTCGACACCCAGTTTACCTTTGCCCAGGCGCTGACGGAGTCCGCGCGGGCGGCGCGCGCCTGCCTCGTGGCCATCTCCCTGCCGGCTTCCGACGAGCCCGCGTCCCCCTACCTGCAGGCGGAGGACATCGAGGTCGGCGGGATCCGGGGCCGTGAGGCACTGGCGCGGCTTCGCAACGTGCTCGGGCGGATGGAAGCGCCGTGGCGGCCGGCTACCCAGGAGGAGAGCTTCGAGATCGTCCGCCGCCGCCTGTTTGAGCCGATGACGGACCCCGAGCAGTTCAAGGCGCGGGACGTGGTGGCCCGGGCTTTCGCGGACCTGTACCGCACGCAAAAAGGGGAGTTCCCTCCGGAGTGCGGCGAGCCGGACTACGAGCGCAGGCTGCAGGCAGCTTATCCCATCCACCCCGAGGTGTTCGCGCGCCTCTACGAGGACTGGGCGACGCTCCCCACCTTCCAGCGGACGCGGGTGTGCTGCGCCTCATGGCCGCGGTGATCCACAGCCTCTGGGAGCGGGGTGACAAAAGTCCGCTCATCCTTCCCTCCACCATCCCCGTGGACGACCCTCGGGTGCAGTTCGAGCTCACCCGCTATCTCTCCGAGAACTGGGTTCCGGTGATCGGAAAGGACGTGGACGGGCCGAACTCGCTCCCGGTGCGCCTGGACGCCGAGGTCCCCAACCTGGGCAAGTACCACGCCTGCCGTCGGGTGGCCCGCACCATCTACTTGGGCTCCGCCCCCATCCAGCGGGCAGCGCACCAGGGGGTCGAGGACCGCCGGGTGCGGCTGGGGTGCGTGGCGCCGGGGGAGTCTCCCCAGATCTTCGGAGACGCGCTGCGGAGGCTCGCGGGGGAGGCCACCTACCTGTACCAGGACGGCGTGCGCTACTGGTACGCCCTCCAGCCCAACGTGACGAGCCTGGCGGAGGAGCGGGCTGAGCAGCTCAAGGGCGAGCCGGAGAAGGTAGCGCGGGAGGTGGAGCGCCGGGTGCGGGAGGAGGTCCGGAGGTCCGGAGACTTCAGCCGCGTCCACGCCTTCCCGCAGTCGCCTCAGGACGTGCCGGACGACCTGGACGCGCGGCTGGTGGTGCTCGGGCTGGACCGGCCGTACGCGCGGGGCGAGGACAGCCCGGCTCTGCAGGAGGCGAAGCGGATCCTGGAGTCCCGCGGCACCGCGCCGCGTACGTACCGCAACACCCTGGTGTTCCTAGCCCCGGACCGGACGCGGGTGCAGGACCTGGACGAGGCGGTGCGGCGGTACCTGGCGTGGGAGTCGGTGCTCCGCGACCGGGAGACCCTGGACCTGACTCCCCACCAGGTGCGGCAGGCGGAGCAGCAGAAGGACGCAAGCGACGACACGGTGAAGGCGCGGCTCCCGGAGACCTTCTGCTGGCTGCTGGTGCCGGTACAGCAAGACCCCAAGGAGGGGCTGACCTGGCCGGACATCCGGCTCCAGGGCAACGAGGGGCTGGCGGAACGGGCCAGCAAGCGACTCTTGCGGGACGAGTGGCTCGTGACCACTCTGGCCGGGACCCGCCTGCGGATGGAGCTCGACCGGATCCCGCTGTGGCGGGGTGACCACGTGGAGGTCCGACAGCTGGTGGAGGACTTCGCCCGGTACGTGTACCTCCCGCGCCTCCGGGACCCTTCGGTGCTCGTGGACGCGGTGGAAGACGGCGTGGCCCTGCCCACCTGGGAGCAGGAGAGCTTTGCCTACGCGGACGGCTACGACGAAGCCACCGGCAGGTACCAGGGTCTGCGGGTGGCCCAGAGCATAGCGCTTTCGGCAGAAGCACCCCAGGGGATGGTGGTAAAACCCGAGGTGGCGAGCAGGCAGCTGCAAAAGGAGGGCGTGCTTCCCGGACCCGGCCCGACGCCCCCAGATGGAGAGAACACCGACCGAGAGCACCAGGGAGACGGCCCTAAGCCGATGCCGCCGAAGCCCGTGCTGCGGAGGTTCTACGGTACCGTAGCTCTGGATCCCGTGCGAGCAGGAGCCGACGCGGGGAGGGTCCAACAGGAAGTGGTCGCCCACCTCGCGGGCCTACCAGGAGCACAGGTCCGCGTCACCCTGGAGATCGAGGCAGAAGTCCCATTCCCCCATGAGGTCCCGGAGCAGGTGGTGCGGGTGGTCAGCGAGAACTGCCGGACGCTCAAGTTCACGAACCACCGGTTCGAGGAAGAATAAGAGCGTAGGAGAGGATCTTCATCACCCTGCGCCTCGACCCCATAGAACGGGCGCTCCCGCTCCCAGCACGTCCCCTCCCCACACAGAGGGTCGCCCCTGCTCCCAGGACGCAGGGGTGACACCGGCACCGGGAGAGGCGACCACTACTGGTTCCCTTCCTCGGGTGCAGCGTGACCCTGACCAGAAGGCGGGGCAGACCGAGCGTCTCCGCGGCACCGCCTGCCCACTCATGCAGGCGAGCATCCATTCGTTGACGCGCCTGAACGGCTGTGCTACAGTTGGAGGGGCGGGGGCCTTCCCCGCTATCTTTTGTTGTCCTCTCCTGCTAGCGCGCAGGAGGAAGAGGTAGGGTACCATCAGCGAGGTGGGCAGACATTAACCGAGAACTGCGCGTCAACGAGCGGATCCGCGCGCGCGAGGTCCGGCTGATTGGCGAGCGAGGCGAGCAGCTGGGTATTATGACCCTTCCCCAGGCGCTCCAGTACGCCCGCGACCGGAACCTCGACCTCGTGGAAGTTGCTCCGACTGCTTCCCCGCCGGTCTGCCGCTTGATGGACTACGCGCGGTGGAAATACGAGCAGGCCAAGAAAGAGCGCGAGGCACGCAAGAACCAGAAATCGGTGCTCATCAAAGAGGTACGCTTCCGCCCGAAGATCGACGACCACGATATCGACTTCAAGGTGAAGCAGATCCTCCGATTTCTGGCCGATGGGGATAAAGTCAAGATCAGCGTCCTCTTCCGAGGACGCGAGGTCGCGCACCCGCAGATCGCCAAGCAGCTGCTCGATAACGTGGTGGCGCAGGTTAAGGCCCACGCAACGATCGAAAAGCCGGTCTCCCTCGAGGGCCGCGCCATGTCGCTCGTGCTGGCACCACTGGCCACTCCGACAGCCGCGAAAGGTGCCCGCGAGAGCCGCGAACCCACCGCGCCCTGACCGAGCGAAGGCAGAGGCGGAGCGCCCCCGCTCGCGGGGGTGATCGCCTCCACCCAAGCGAACGATCATCTGACCGAGTGATGGCACAGGCGGAGCGCCTCGCGCTCCGCGAGGAGAACGCGATGCCGAAGATGAAGACGCACAAGGGTGCGGCACGTCGCTTCAAGATCACCGGCACCGGCAAGCTGCTCCGCATGCACGGCGGGAAGAGCCACCTACGACGCAAGAAGGCCAAGCGGGTCAAGGCCCTCTTCGACCGGATGGTGCCGGTCTCCCCAGCCGACGCCGGCCGCCTCAAGAAGCTGCTGCCCTACGCCTGAGGAGGTGGAACGATGACACGGGTCAAGCGTGGCGTCACGGCACGCCGACGCCACAAAAAGGTGCTGGCCCAGACCGCCGGCCACCGAGGCGGTCGTCACCGCCTGTTTCGCCAGGCGAACGAATCCCTTCTCCACGCCCTCGCCTACGCCTACCGCGACCGGCGGAACCGCAAGCGGGACTTTCGCCGCCTCTGGATCCTGCGCATCAACGCGGCCGCCCGCTTGCACGGCACGACCTACAGCCGCTTGATTGCCGCCCTGAACCGGGCCAACATTCGGCTCGACCGCAAAATGCTGGCTGAGCTTGCCGTCTCCGACCCCACTGCCTTCGCAGCGGTTGTCAAGACTGCCCTGGCGTCAGCCTGAGAGTGAAGTTAGGGAGATGTGATGCCTCGCGCCAAACGCGGCGTTTCCCCGGACCCGGCCCCGACCCTCGAGAACGTCCCCGTCGAGGTTGCTCCCCCCGAGGTCGCTCCCGCTGAGCTACCCGCGAGCACCCCACCCCAGCGGGCCAGCCGTCGCTCACGCGCAACTTCCCCAGTTGCCGAGAGCCCCACGCCGGCTCCAGCGGCTCCGGAACCTGCGCCCACTCCAAAGTCACGCCGGGGCCGAAAGGCTACTCCTGCTGCGCCAGAGGTGGAAGCAGGCAGTTCGGTGGCGCTCGCTGGCTCCCCCTCTCCGCCCGCCGCTGCAGAAGCGAGCAGCAGCTTCGCTGCCGACGCTCCAGGAAACGAGCTCGCATTCGCTCCTGCCACCGTATCAGCTGAGGAGCATACCTATCCCGGTAATGGGGCACCCCTCCACGCCACGGGAGCGCCACCAACCGACCGGGAGACGAACGCTGCTCCCTCCCCCCCCGCTCCGCGTCGGCGTGCCCGAGCGACCAGCACTGGCCAGGCCACCGTCGAGGCTTCGCCCCCACCGCCAGCACCCGCTGCGAGCGCGCCAGCAGTAAGCCCTCCCACACCGGTCATCGTAGAGCGGAGTGCTCCGCCGGGCGTGATCTCCAGTCTGGAGAACGAACGCGTCCGCTTCGTGCGGAGCTTGCACGACAAGCGCGCCCGCGACGAACACCGTGCCTTCCTCATCGAAGGCATCCGCTTGATCGAAGAGGCGCTCAGCTCGGGTGTGACCTTGCCGCTTGCCCTCTACGACCCCGAGGCGGTCAGCCACCACGCCCGCGCTCGCCAGCTCGTCGATGCCTTGCGCGAAGCAGCACTCCCCGTCACCGACCGGGTGCTCCGGAGCGTTGCTGATACCCAGAACCCCCAGGGGATCGTCGCGGTCGTGCGCGTCCCCGAGCCCGCTGAGCGCCAGCCCAGCGGCCGGCTCGTCCTCATCCTCGATGCCATCCAGGACCCTGGGAACCTCGGCACGATCCTGCGCGCAGCAGTGGCAAGCGGGGTCAGCTCGGTCATCATCGGGCCGGACTGCGTCGACGTCTACAGCCCGAAGGTTGTGCGGGCAGGCATGGGCGCCCACTTCCACCTCGACCTGTTCACCGACCTCGATTGGCCCCAGATCGAACGCCTGACAGCCGGTCGCCAGCGGTTCGTCGGTGCTCCAGTTGGCGGCCGGGTCTACCACCAGGTGGACTGGACCCGTCCCTCGGTCCTCATCATCAGTAACGAGGCCAGCGGCCCGAGCCTGGGCGCCCTGCGGCTCGCGGGCGGGCAAGGCGGTGGGAAAGTCTCGATCCCGATCGTCGGGCCGGCGGATTCGCTGAACGCCGCGGTGGCCGCCGGTATCCTCCTCTTTGAGGCAGCACGCCAGAATGAACGGCCTGCCCAGCGTGTCGACCGCGGGCAGCGGCCCGACCGTGGCCAGGGCCAGCGACCGAACCTGGGACGCAACAGCCCCTTCCGCAACGGCGCCCCCCAGTGGGAAGGCGGCTGGCGGCCAGGCTTCTCCCGCCCGGGCGGCCGCCCCGCCGACGGTCGACCGTTTGGCGGCCAGGGTGGGCGCCCCTACCCACCCGGCGGACGGCGGCCAGGTGACTTCGACGATGACGGTCCACCACCCTCCGGTGGCCAGCCCCGCGGTGGCCGGCCAGGCCACAACCGCCCCGGCGGTGGGCGTTCCGGCGGGCGACCTCCCTTCCGCGGTGGGCGGAGCGGGCGCTAGCGCTCCGGCGGCCCTGCCCGGTGGCCGACCCCCTCCGGCGAGGGAAGCACCATGAGCAGGCCGGTAGGCCCCTTCATGGCCGAGGCCCTGGCGCTGGCCCAACGCGTACGCGGGCGGACGAGCCCCAACCCGGCAGTCGGTGCCGTGGTTGTCGCTGACGGCACGGTCATCGGACGCGGCGCCACCCAGCCTCCCGGCTCTCACCACGCTGAGGTCGTCGCCCTCCAGCAAGCCGGGCCCCGTGCCCGCGGCGCCACCCTCTACGTCACCCTGGAACCGTGTTGCATCTTCGGCCGAACTCCACCCTGCACCGACGCCATCCTGGCTGCCGGCATTGCCGAGGTTCATGCCGCCACCCTCGACCCGAACCCTCAAGTCCACGGACAAGGAGTCGCCGTCCTGGAAGCACACGGGGTCCGCGTCCTGCTCGGTGAAGGCGAGGTGGAGGCGCGCGCCCTCATTCGCGGCTTCCACAAATGGGTCCGGACGGGCCAGCCACTCGTGATCGCCAAGTTCGCTGCCAGCCTCGACGGGCGGATCGCCACCCGCAGCGGCGAGAGCCAGTGGATCACCGGCGCCGCTGCCCGCGAGCACGTCCACTGGGTCCGCGACCAGCTCGATGCTCTCATCATCGGGGTCGGGACGGCCCTGGCCGACGACCCTCAACTGACCGCGCGCCCCGGGGGGCACTACCCCGCTGATGGGCGCCAGCCCTTGCGGGTCGTTGTCGATAGCCAGCTGCGCCTTTCCCCTCACGCCCGCCTGCTCTCCCAGCCGGGGCGGACCCTCATCGCCCATCTCGACCCCGCACCCGCCGAGCGCGCGGTTGCGCTGGCCGCTGCGGGCGCGGAACTGCTCGCCCTGCCCGCCCAGGACAGGCACGTTGACCTGGCGGCGTTGATCACCGAGCTTGGCCGCCGCGGGTTGCTAGAAGTCCAGATCGAGGGCGGTAGCCGGCTGCTCGGCGCCGCCTTCGATGCCGGCCTGGTCGATGCGGTGAACGCGTATCTCGCCCCGATCATCATCGGGGGTGAGGACGCCCTCCCCGCGGTGGGCGGGCAGGGCGTTGCCCGGATCGCTGCTGCCTGGCGGATTGCCCATCCCCGCCTGGAACAGCTCGGGAGTGATATCCTGATCACGGGGATGCTGGTTGGCCGCGAGGAAAGCAATGTTTAGTGGGATCGTCGAAGAACTCGGCGAAGTGCTCCGGCGCAGCGACCAGGGCTTAGTGATCCGTGCCCACACGGTCCTGACGGACCTCCAGCGCGGCGCCAGCATCGCCATCAACGGGGCCTGCCTCACCGTGGTGGACTTTGGCCACGACTGGTTCCAGGTCGACGTGGTGCCAGAGACCTGGCAGCGGACCAACCTCGGCGCGGCTCAACCGGGAACAGTCGTCAACCTGGAACGCGCCCTCCCCGCCACCGGCCGGATCGGCGGCCACTTCGTCCAGGGGCACGTTGATGGCACCGCCGAAGTGATCGCCCTCGACCCCGTGGGGAATGAAGTCCGGGCTTGCTTCGCCGTTGCGCCCGCCCTGGCACGGTATATAGTCAACAAGGGGTTCATCGCGCTGGACGGCGTCTCGCTCACTGTCGTCGAGGCGGGAGAGGAGCGGTTTACCATCGCCCTGATCCCACACACGCGGGAGCAGACGACCCTCGGTCGCCTCCGCATCGGTGACCGCGTGAACGTCGAAGTCGATATCCTCGGCAAGTACGTCGAGCGCTTCGTCCAGCCAGCGATGGGCTCCACCTCCACAGCGCGCGCTCCGGGGTCCGCCCCAGAGTGCCCGTCCGGGAGGTGAGGTGGCGTGCCGCTCGCAACTATCCAGGAAGCGATTGAGGACTACCGGCGCGGCAAATTCGTGATCATTGTCGACGACGAAGACCGCGAGAACGAGGGAGACCTTTGTATCGCGGCTCAGTTCTGCGACAAGCAGGCGATCACCTTTATGGCCACCTACGGCCGCGGCCTGATCTGCGTACCGATGAAAGGTGAGCGGCTGGACGAGCTGAAAATCCCGCTAATGGTGCAAGAGAACTCCTCTCGCTTCGGCACGGCCTTCACCGTCACAGTCGAAGCGAAGCGCGGGGTGACCACCGGCATCTCCGCTGCCGACCGGGCGACTACCATCCGCACCTTGATCGACCCGATGACGCGCCCGGAGGACCTCGCCCGGCCCGGGCACGTCCAGCCACTGCGCTACGCCGAAGGCGGCGTCCTCCGTCGCGCGGGCCAGACCGAGGCCTCGATCGACCTTGCCATCCTGGCCGGTCTTTACCCGGCGGCAGTCATCTGTGAGATCATGCGCGACGACGGCGAGATGGCTCGCCTCCCCGACCTCGAGGTGTTCGCCGCCACGCACGGGCTCAAGATCATCTCGGTCGCCCAGCTCATCCGTTACCGGCGCCAGTACGAAAAGCTCGTCCGACGCATCGCGGATGAGGTTCAGATGCCTACCCGCTTCGGAACCTTCCGCGCCATCACCTACGAGAGCATCATCGACGGCGGACATCACATCGCCCTCGTCAAGGGGGATATCACCACCCCGGAACCCGTGCTCGTGCGGGTGCACTCAGAATGCCTCACGGGCGACGTCTTTGGCTCCCTCCGCTGCGATTGCGGCGAGCAGTGGCAGACCGCGCTCAAGCTGATCGAAGAAGCAGGGCGGGGAGTGGCGATCTACCTGCGCGGGCAGGAAGGGCGCGGCATCGGGCTGCATAACAAGATGCAGGCCTACGCCCTCCAGGACCGCGGCCTGGATACGGTCGAGGCGAACTCGGAGCTTGGCTTCGCACCCGACCTGCGCGATTACGGCATTGGCGCGCAGATCCTGGTCGACCTGGGTGTCCGCGAGATCAATCTCCTGACGAACAACCCCCGGAAGATCGTTGGCCTCACCGAGGGCTTCAACCTGCGGATCGTCGACCGTACGCCGCTCCTCGTGCCGGCCAATCCCTACAACGAGCGCTATCTCAAAGCCAAGAAAGAGAAGTTGCATCATATTATGTAAATCTTGGAGGCACGGTGGGAGCGGTCTTCACGGGCGGCCCGGATGGCGCTGGACTGCGGATCGCGATCGCGGTGGCCCGCTATAACGACCTGGTAACCAATGCGTTGCTCGCTGGTGCACGCGCAGGCCTCCTCCGGCATGGTGTCGCCGAGGAAGATATCGACGTCGCCTGGGTACCCGGCTCCTTCGAACTGCCGCTGGTTGCCGACCGCCTGGCACGGACCGAGCGCTACGACGCCATCATTTGCCTCGGCACCGTCATCCGTGGTGAGACCGCCCACTTCGAGTACGTTGCCGGTGGCGCCGCCAGCGGCATCGGTCGGGTCGCCCTCGAGAGCGGCCGGCCAGTGGTCTTTGGCGTGCTGACGGTCGACAGCCTGGAGCAAGCGCTCGCTCGGGCGGGCGGCCACGTCGGCAATAAGGGGGCGGAAGCGGCAACCACTGCCATCGAGATGGTCAATCTGCTCCGCGCTATCGAGAGTAGCAGCTAGGCCCCCGGTTCCCGTGCCGCGGCGAAGCAGGCCGCCACTGGACTACGGTGGCACCGCACTCGCCGAGCAGATGACCGCTGGCTACTCTCGCTCCCCGCGGAGAGCCCCGGCGAGTTAGTAGCCGGCCGGGGGCGCACTCGCTTCTGCGCGCGGCAGGTCGGTGAGGAAGAGGACGCTCACGACCGCACCAACCAGCGGCACCGCCGCGGCGAGGAGAAAGCCAGCGGCGATCCCGAACTGAGGCACCACTGCCGCCAGCGCGAACGAGCCGACGGAGACCCCGATATCGAACCCCATTGAGGTGGTGGTCAGGGCTGCTCCCCGCTCGTGCGGCGGCGCGCGGTCGGCAGTCCAGGCGGCCATCCCGTTCCGTGCCCCGCTCACGCTGTACCCCGCGAGCACGGCCGATACCAGCAGGACGAACGAGTTGGTGGCGACCGCCAGGAGCACCATTGCGAGCGTCAGCCCGGCCATCCCCAGGCTCACCACCGGCCGGCGACCGAACCGGTCAGCTACTCGCCCGAGCGTCAGCCCGGCTGCCAGCGACCCCAGCGCCTGGAGCGTGAAATAGAGCCCCACGTTCTCCAACCCCCGCCCCGGCGCGTAGAACGGGAGGTAGGTGATCACGCTGGCAAAGGGCACCGTCACTGCGATCATCAGCACCATCGGCACCAGTGCTCGCCGGTAGAACAGGTGGTGCAGGCTGAGCGGCGGCCGGAACGCTCCCCGCCGCGGCTCCGGGGCGAGCAGGGCGAAGGTCGCACCAGTGAGGGCCACCAGCGCCAGGAAGAGAAAGAACGCCGCAAAGTTGTAGCCACCGAAGGTCGCAAGGTCGGGCCACCAGGGGGCGAGCGAGGAAAGCGGGTTCGGCGCCGGCCAGCTGAGCACGGCAAAGCCGAGTGTGGGGCCGATCGCAGTCGCAGTTGTCTGGATGGCGTTGAGGTAGCCCAGGAACTCTGCCCGGCGGCGCACCGGCGCCAGGTCAGAGACATAGGTATTCACCGCGGCGTTCATCACTCCGACGCCAGCGCCCTGGACTGCACGGAGCAGCCCCAGGAGCAGGAGGCTCGCCGAGAAGCCATAGCCGACCGCCACCCCACCGAGCATCAATACCGCCGAGACGATCATCTGGCGCCGCCCCCACCAGTCCGTTAGCCAGCCGGTCAGCGGCCGCGACGCGATCGAGACGACGCCGATCATGCCAATGATGAGGGCGATATCAGCCTCACTCGCACCCCGCAGGGAGAGATAGAGCGGCAAGGTCGGAAAGGTGGCAGTGTGGATCAGCATGAAACAGCCCGCTGCCACGGCAACCTGGGCGAGCGCACGCACGGCTCCTGGTGGCGCCTGGTCCTCTGGCGAGGGCGCCTGTTCCCCCGCTGGAACGGTGGGACGCGAGAGCGGTCTCGCCGTGGGCTCCTCCGTGAGGCGTCGTTCGGGCTGGCCTCCCTGGCGGGGAAGTCTGCCCCCTACAATCTAGCCGAGATGGACGGACTCCGCGACCGCGCAATCGCCCTGCTCCGAGCGGCCGGGGGGCAGCTTCCCGCTTCTGCTCTCGCCCACGCGCTCTTCAGGGGAAGTAGCCCCGCCTGGAAGGCGCTGCTGGAACGCCTGCTCGATGACGACTGCTTCCAGCGGGCGGGCGACTGCTGGCAGCTGGTAGCGCCGCCGAGTGAACGGACCGTCGCGCTGGTCCTGCTCACCACCGGCCAGGACCCCGCGCGTCACGCCCTGGTCTGGGTGGGCGCCTGCGAAGTCGGGCCTGCTGGTCCTGGCGCTACCTTTTCCACCCTGGTCGCCCCCGGCCGACGGTTACCCGGCTGGCTAGCCGATCGGCTGGCCAGCGAACTGGCCACGGTCGAGGCGCTCCCCTCGCCGCCCACCGCGCTGACGGCCCTGCGACAGTTCCTGGGTGAGGCAACTGTTGTCGGCTTCGACCTCGGCTGGGCCTGGCCCTTCCTCCAAGCCCAGTATCGCCTGGCCGGCCTCCCGCCGCTCACCAACCCGGTGCGCGACCTGTTGCCGGAGGCCCTGGCCTTGCGCGGCGGCGCCAAGCCGACGCTACGCGCCCTCGCCGAGCACGTTGGCCTGCCCAGCAGCTCTCAGCATCCCCTAGAAGAGGCACGGCTGATTGCCCAGCTCGCCAGCCGCCTGGCCAGTGCGCCACCCCCCGCCGCCACCACCGTGCTTGCGCGCGCCCGTCACCTGCCGGACTCACCCGGCGTCTACCTCTTTCGCGATGCTGCTGGTGCTCCCCTCTACGTTGGGACAGCAAGCCGCCTCCGCCGCCGGGTCCTGGGCTATCTCACCCGCCCCCCCGACCACGAGCGCGAGCTGCGTGGGCTTCCTTCCCTCAGCGCCAGCCTCGAGTGGGAAGAACACCCCGATAGCCTGGCGGCTGCTCTCCGGGAAGCCGAGCTACTCACCCAGCTACAGCCTCGCTTCAACACCCAGCGGCAGGTTGCTCCTGCCCGCCGCTACCTCGAGCTGAATGTGGCCGAGCCGTATCCCCGTCTCCGTCAGGTCGCCGAGCCAGCCCCCTACCGCTTCGGCCCCTACCCCAGCGCGAGCGCGGCGCGTCGCCTCGGCCGACTGGTCAGCCAGGTGTTCGCCCTGCGGGTCTGCACGCGCCGCTTGCCCCCACGCCAGCGCCGGGCAGTGCGGCCACCCTGCCCCCTCCTGGGGCGGGGGCGCTGCCTTGGGCCCTGCCAGCAGGACGTCCATTCCGAGTACACCACCCGAGCCGCCGAGGCCACCGCCGTGCTGAGCGGCAACCTCGACCTGGCCATTCCGCTCGTGCAGCAACGCGCCCGGGAGGCCCTTGCCCGGGGCGATCGGCAGCTGGCCGAGCGCTGCATCCAGTTGCTCCGCCTCCTGAGCGAGCAGCCGCTCGCGGGTGAAGGGGTTGACCTCGCCATCCTGCTCCCGGCTACTGGACCGCAGCGGGTCTACGTCATCCAGGCTGGTGCGCTCACCTGGGCGGGGCCGCTCGCTGAACTCGCGGGTGGTCAACTGCGCTCGCCCTCCGACCCACAGGCACGCCAGCAGGGAAGCGTCGCGCTGCGTTGGCTGGCCACCAACCGCGGCCGCGCACGTACCGTCCCTCTCCCTCCTGCGGCACCAGCACCGGCTGTGGCGACGCGAGTCCGGGCGGCCGTGGCGACCCCCGAGGCCACCGTATAATTCCGCTCCGGAGCGCCAGGCGGCCCTCGTTCGCCGTCGAGCGGTCCGCCTGCGTGGAGGCAGAAGTGCAGACGTTCATTCTCGGTTCAACGCGCCCGCGCGCTGGCAAGACGATGCTCGCCGCTGCGCTCATCGAGCTGCTGCGACGGGATGGCCAGCGGGTTGCGTACTGCAAGGCATTCACAGCCGACGACGCCGCCCCCGAAGCAGCGCCCGACGCCCGCTTCCTGGGCACCCTCCTCCAGGTGGCAAGCCCGCGCGCTGGCGCCTCTCTTGGGCCGACCACCGTTCGCCACCTCCTGGAAGGAGCCCCCTTCGACCGCGAAGCGGTGATTGCCGCCGCGCGGGAGGCGGGCGCGAACGCCGACACCCTGATCGTCGAAGGGGGCGTGACCCTCACCCAGGGGCTCGCTGCGGGGGTTTCGCTGCGGGATCTCGCCGAGGCGCTGAACGCTCGTGTCTTGGTAGTCGCCCGCTACGAGGGAGATGAGGTCGTCGATGAGCTGCTGGCCGCCCCAACGCTGGTCGGGCAGCGCCTCCTCGGGGTGGTGGTGACAGCAGTGCCCCGCCAGCAGTGGCCCGGCGCGCGGGAGCGGATCGGGGCGTTCTTGCGTGCCCGCGACGTACCCTTCCTAGGCGCCCTCCCCTACGAGGAGCGCCTGGAGGCGGTGACTGTCCGCCAGCTGGCGGAGCACCTCGGCGGCCAGATCATGAACAGCGAAGACCACGCCGACGCGGTCATCGAACACGTGATGGTCGGCACAGTGGTGCTGGGCAAGGCCTCCGAGTATTTCGCCCGCTTCTCGCGCAAGGCCGTGATTGCCCACGGCAGCCGGCCAGATATGCATCTCGCAGCCCTCGAGACCGATACCCGGTGCCTCGTGCTGGCGGGGAATATCGTGCCGAACCCGATCGTGCTGGCACGCGCGGAAGAGGAGCAGGTGCCGATCATCATGGTGCGCCAGGATACCCTTGCCGTCCTGGAACAGGTTGAGGAGCTCTTCCCGCGGGCGCCCTTCGCCGCGGCTGCGAACGTCGGCCTGGCCGCTGACCTTGCCGCCGCCCATCTCGACCTGAGCGCCGTGCGCACCCCCGCCGGCACTGCCTCCTGAGCCGCGTGCTCCGGCGGACCAAGATCGTCGCCACCCTGGGCCCAGCAACGAGCGACCCAGCCACCCTCGAGCGCCTGATTGCTGCGGGGGTGGATATTGTTCGCCTGAACTGCTCGCATGGCACCGCCGAGGAACGGGCGCAGCTCGCGGCGCTGGTCCGCCAAACCGCCGCCCGGCGAGGACGGAACGTTGCGCTCCTGCTCGACCTGCAGGGCCCCAAGGTCCGCACGGGCGCCCACCGTGACGGCCAGCCGCTCACACTCACCCCCGGCCAGGAGTTGACCATTACCACCCGCCCGGTGCTCGGCACTGCTCAGCAGATTGCTACCACCTACCAGCACCTGCCCGCCGACGTCCAGCCTGGGGACCAGATCTTGCTGGCCGACGGGACGATCCGCCTCGTTGTGCTAGCCGTCGAGCCGGAGGCAGTACGGACACGGGTCGTACATGGCGGCCTGCTGCGCGAGCATCAGGGGATCAACGTGCCCGGGCGTGCCCTCTCCTTGCCGGCCCTCACCCCCAAGGATGAAGCGGACCTCCGCCACGGCCTGACCCTCGGCATCGACCTCGTAGCCCTCTCCTTCGTCCGCCATCCCGACGATATCCGCGCCCTGCGGCGATTACTCCGCCGTCAGGGCGCCCGCCCCCTCGTCATCGCCAAGATCGAGAAGCCCCAGGCGCTCGACCACCTCGAGGCGATCATAGACGTAAGCGATGGCGTGATGGTGGCACG
Source organism: Chloroflexota bacterium (assembly GCA_023512725.1). Lineage (GTDB taxonomy): Bacteria > Chloroflexota > Dehalococcoidia > SpSt-223 > SpSt-223 > JANWZD01. The sequence continues at coordinate 16,725 of JAILZB010000002.1, forward strand.
CGGCGACCTGGGAGTTGAGCTCCCCCTCGAGGACGTCCCGCTGGTCCAGAAACGGATCGCCGCCCTCGCACGCGAGCGCCATCGCCCAGCCATCGTCGCCACCCAGATGCTCGAATCGATGACCAACGCCGAGCGCCCGACCCGGGCCGAAGTCTCGGATGTCGCCAACGCGATCTTCGACTCGGTCGATGCGCTGATGCTCTCGGCCGAGACGGCGATCGGCGCCTATCCGGTGGAAGCAGTGGCAACGATGCACCGGATCGCCGTCACGACCGAACCAGCCGCGCTCGCGCGACCGCTCCCCCCTCTCGCACCGACCAGTCGCTCGGGTGCGATCGCACAAGCTGCCTGCGTGCTGGCTGCCGGGATCCACGCCCAGGCCTTGATCGCGCTGACACGCAGCGGCTTTACTGCCCGCCTGATCGCGCGGCTCCGTCCCGCGACGCCGATCATTGCGGTGACACCGAGCGAGCCGGTCCGCCGTCAGCTCGCCCTTTGGTGGGGAGTGGCGGCGGTCGTCCAGCCCTTCCCCCCGACGCTCGATGCGACCCTTGCCCAGCTGAAGGAGCGGCTGCTCGCCGACCGGCTGCTCGTCCCTGGCCGTTCGGCGATCGTGGTGGGGGGCATTCCCGGTGGACCGCGCGGGCGCACGAACTATCTGACCCTGCTCGACTTTCCGCGGGCAGGCGCTTGAGCGTGGCGCGCCAACGAACTACAGTTCGGAGTGCAGAGTCGTCAGCCAGCTGCCCCGGAGGACGCCACGGATGACCACGCTCGACGACCCAGTGCTGCGAGGGCTCAATCCCGCCCAGCGGGAGGCGGTCGCGGCGGTCGCCGGCCCCCTGCTTATCATCGCCGGGCCCGGCAGCGGCAAGACGCGCGTCATCAGCCACCGCGTGGCCTACCTCATCCGGACGCTGGGGGTGTCACCCCGCCGGATCGTGGCCGTGACCTTCACCAACAAGGCCGCCCGCGAACTCCGCGAGCGGATCGAGCGGCTGATCGGCGCGAGCGTCGAGCAACTGACGGCTGGCACCTTCCATGCCATCTGCGCCCGGATGCTCCGCAGCGAGGGAGCAGCGCTCGGCATCGACCCGCACTTCCAAATCTTCGACGAAGAAGACCAGCTCCGGGTGATGAAAGGCGTGCTGGCGGACTTGCGGCTCGATGAAGGGAGGGTCAGCCCGCGGGCCGTCCTGAACGCAATCAGCCGCTTGAAGGCAGAACTCGTCCTCCCCGACAGTCCCGAGCTGAGCGGCATCCAGCGCTATTTCGATGAAATCGTCAGCCGAGCCTACCGCCTCTATCAGGAACGGCTAGCTGAGAGCCGCGGGCTCGACTTCGATGACCTGATCCTCCAGACCGTGCGGTTGCTGAGCGAGGTCCCCACGGTGGCAGCCCGCTACCAGGAACGGTACCTCCACATCCTCGTCGATGAGTTCCAGGATACCAACATCGCCCAGTACGAGCTGGTCAAGCTGCTCGCGGCACGCCACCGGAACCTGACGGTGGTAGGCGACCCCGACCAATCGATCTACCGCTTCCGCTCGGCCGACCTACGCAACATCCTCAACTTCGAACGCGATTTTCCCGATGCCCGGGTCGTCGTCCTGGAAGAGAACTACCGCTCGACCCAGCAGATCCTGAGGGCGGCGGCTGGCATCATCGCGCCCAATCGCGGCCGGAAGCCGAAGCAGCTCGTCGCCGTACGTGGCGAGGGCCCGAAAATCATCGTCCGTGAGTTGGCCAACGAGCACGACGAGGCCGCTGCGGTGGCGCGCGAGATCGAGCAGCTCCAGCAGGCAGAGCAGCGTCGCTTCCGCGACTTCGCCGTGATGTACCGGACAAATGCCCAGTCGCGCCCGCTCGAACAGCGGCTGATCCTCCACGGCATCCCCTACCGCCTCGTGGGTGGCGTCCGCTTCTACGAGCGCCGCGAGGTGAAAGACCTGCTGGCCTACCTCCGCCTTGCTCTCAACCCCCGCGACCTCGTTGCGCTGGAGCGGGTGATCAACGTTCCGCCTCGCAGCATCGGCCAGAGAACGCTTGATGAACTGGTCCGGCTTTCGCGGGCGCAGGAGCAGCCGCTCTGGGAGACGCTCCTGGCCATCCAGGTTGGGGCGCTCACCGTGAGCCCGCGTGCCCGCGGCCCCCTGCTCGGATTCGTCGCGACGATCCAGGACTTGATCGCAGCCAGCGCCGAGCTTCCGCCACCCGCCCTGATCGAGCGGGTGCTCGAGCGCACGGGCTATCGCGACTACCTCCAGCCCGAGAGCGAGGAGGGTGCGGAGCGGCTGGAGAACATCCAGCAACTGATGACCGCTGCCAACGAGTTCGCCTCCTTCTCGCCCCGAGAAGCCCTCGCCCGCTTCCTCGATGAGGTCTCCCTCTTCACCGATATCGACCAGGCAGACCTCACCGCTGATGCCGTGACGCTCATCACGCTTCACGCCGCCAAGGGGCTCGAGTTTCCGGTGGTCTTCATCGTCGGGCTGGAGGAGGGCATTCTGCCGCACGCACGCGCGATCGCCGGCGAGGAGGACGACCTCGAAGCGCTGGAAGAAGAGCGTCGCCTGCTCTACGTCGGCGTGACCCGGGCGAAGGAGCGGCTGTTCCTCTTCCATGCGTACCGGCGAGGAATGTGGGGACGCAGTGAAGCCCTTCCCCGCTCGCGTTTTCTCGATGACATCCCCCCCGAGGTGCGCGAGAAGGAGCAGATCGTGATCAGCCAGAGCAGCTTTCCCCTTCCGACGGTGCGCGCGGCTGGGCTGCCCGAACGACTTCCCTTCGGCCCCGGCGATTATGTCCGCCAGGCCCTGCTGGGCGAAGGCCAGGTGGTAGCGGTGAACCCGGTACGTGGGGACTACGAAGTCATCGTCAATTTCCGCAATCCTCGGACGGGGGTCAAGAAGCTCTTGCAGAGCCTGGCGCGGCTGGAAAAGATCGAGCGGTGACCCCCGTCGATGTGCAACTGCTCATCCCCCTCTCGCTGGGCGCCCTCACCGGCTTGCGGCGGGGGTTCCTCCTTGGCCTCTTCGACCTGCTCGGGCTAGCAGCTTCCATCTGGTTGGCGGGGCTGCTCTTCCCCTGGGTGGCAGGGTGGGTGAGCGCACCCCTCGGCCTGCCGGACTGGGCGGTCAACCTGAGCACCTTCGCGAGCCTGCTCATCCTGTTCCAGCTGGGGTATGGCCTGGTGGTGCTGCGCTGGCTCTACCCGGTCCGACGGCTCCTGACGGCAACCTTCTTTCTCAAGTGGCTGGATATCGCTGGGGGGATCCTGCCCGGTGCCGCGAAGGGGCTGCTCCTGGTTGCGCTGGTGCTGATCGGGCTCGGGATCTGGCCCATCTTCCCACCCGCCCGCGCGGCTATCGAGGCCTCGCAGCTCGGCCGCCTTCTCCTTCCCTGGGTGCGCCCACTTGAACAGTACGCCGGGACCCTCGCCGGCCAGCTCAGGCTGCCGCTCCCCGCTGGGACAACGGGCGACCAGCTTCCCCTGCCAGCGGCTGCCCGCCCCACGATCGACCCCCGTGCCGAAGAGGAGATCCTCGCCCTCATCAACACGGAACGCGCTCGCTACGCCCTCGCTCCCCTGACCCCCAGCCCCCAGCTCCGCGACCTCGCCCGCGCCTACGCCCAAACGCTCTACCAGGCGGGCATCCTCAGCCACCGTGGCCCCGACGGGAGCACCCCTCCCGAGCGGCTCCAACGCGCGGGCATTCGGGCGCTCAGCTCCGGCGAGAATCTCGCCTTTGCCGCCACCGCCCGCATGGCCCACGAGGTGCTGCTCGCAAGCCCCGCCCACCGGGCGAACCTGCTCTCCCCCGCCTTCCGCCAGGTAGGGATCGGCGTGGCTTCCGCTCCGAGCGGGCTCGTGGTGGTCCAGGAGTTCACCAACTGAGCGCGCTAGACCAGCACCTCGGCGGACAGGGAGAAGACGCGCAGCACGAACGCCGCCCCGTGGGGGGTCAGGTGCCGTTCCAGGTACTCCCGCAAGGCGCTCGCGATCCGATCGGCCAGTTCGCAGGGGACCGCACAGAAGAGAGCGGCGTTATTGCCCGGCCAGATCGTATTGCCCAGCCGCAACCCCGACTCGCCCCGGCCAATCAGCCGGCGCACCTCGGTCCAGCCGGGCGCACCGGCGGCATCGAGCAGCCGCCGCACCTCGTCCTCCGCTGCCTCAGAAAAAATGATCAGGAGCAAGCGCACCTGCTGGCCTGGCTGCAGGCCAGTCTCAAGTGCCCGGCTGGGAGCAGCAAGGTTCATTTCGCCTCCTGCCAGAGAATTCGCTACAAGTATACAGTACGCTTCGCGAAAACCTTGACGGGCTGAATACGGATAGGTACACTGAGCATCAATCGAAGCTTTCGTTAGACGACAGCCGTTGGAAGGGGGCTTCTGTGCGTATCCTTCACTGGCGTCTTCCCTGGGTCCTCCTCCTCCTGACGGTCGGCTGCGCGCCGGCAGCGCCGGCTTCGCCCAGCGCGCCCGTGCCACCGCAGGAAGAGCGGGCGAGTGAACAGAAGCTGAATATCATCCTCGGCGGGATGGTTGCCAACCTGACCCCGGCGGTGGGCAGTTCGGGCTACTGGTACTACTCACCGCTCTATGACTCGATGGTCGTCTTCGGCGAGAACTTCGAGGTCCGCCCTGCAGTCCTCACCCGCTGGGAAGCGGCAGCCGAGGGCAAGAAATGGCTACTCACCGTTCGCGAGGGGATGACGTGGTCTGATGGCGCGCGCCTCACAGCCGAGGACGTGGCCTTCACGCTGAACCTCTACGTCGAAAACCGCTGGCCGGCGAAAGTTTCGTTCTTCAACAGCGTGACGCGCGCGACGGCGACCTCCGCCACCAGTGTCGAGCTGGAGACGCAATTCCCGGACACTTCGGTCATCGCTGGCCTGACCTATGCTTACGTCCTCCCCAAGCACTACTACGAGCGGGTCGGCTTCGATGGCTTCGCCCAGAAACCGATGGGGTCTGGCCCCTACGAGCTGGTCGAGTTCGTACCGAGCGATTCGATCCGCTACAAGAAGCGCAGCCAGCCGCACGCCTTCCGCCAGCCTGTCGCGGACGAGCTGTACTACAAAGTGATCCTGGAGAACTCGCAGAAGATCACGGGCCTGCGCACGGGCGAGTTCGACATCGTGACCTTCACCAGCTTCACTGCCGAGCAGATCGACCAGCTGAAGCGCCTGGGCATGACGATCATCGCCGACCTCTCGACCAACTGGTCGATCACGTTCCCGAAAGTGGCCTACGAGACCCGGAACACCCCCCTCAAGGACAAGCGGGTGCGCTTGGCGTTCAACTACGCGGTCGACAAGCAGGCGATGGCGGATAACCTGTTCAAGGGGTACGCGCAACCCTCACCCCAGCAGTACGCTATTCCTGCCAGCCCCTACTGGGACCCGAGCAACCCCGTCATTCCCTACGACCCCAAGCGCGCGCGGGAGCTGCTCGCCGAAGCCGGGTACCCGAACGGCTTCAAGCTCCCCTACGGCGTCGATAACGCCCCCGCCCAGTCGCCGGTCGAGCCGCTACTGGCCGTCCAGAGCTACCTGAAAGAGGTGGGGGTCGAGTTCGAGATCCACTCCCAGGAATGGAGCGTGATCCTAGCCAAAGTCCGCGGCCAGGGTGGCCTGATCCCGGACCTCTGGGCCCAGGGCAACACCGATGCCACGGGGTTCGCGAGCGGCATTCGCTCCTTCTGGGGCTGCGGCAAGCCGATCCCGAACGGAGAGTGGTACTGCAACCCGGAGTGGGACCGCCTGATGAACCAGGCCCTCGCCGAGTTCGACCCCGCCAAGCGCCGCGCGCTCTTCCTCCAGGCGAACCGCATCTGGAAGGAGGACGTGCCGATGCTCTACCTGCTGATCCAGCCAACCTTCCACATCACCAGCCCCAAGGTCAAAGGCTGGAAGCCGGTCAACTTCGTGATTTACAACTTCGATAGCGCCTACAAGATCAAATAAGCGCGGGCACGGCGACCAGCAGAGCACTTGCCCCCGCTGGTACACTTCATCCTGGGAGGGCAGCACGATGACCACCAAGCAGAAGGTGAGCCTGGAAGAGAAAATGACCCCAGTGGGCAAGCCGCCGGAGGGCACGCCCCAGTACGCTGGCCCACCGATGACCTTTGAGCTGTGGCTTTCGAAGTACTTCCCCACCCTCCAGCGGATCAAGCAGCGGATCAAATTCCGCTTGCTGGAACAGATGGACGGCCCCTTCGATGCCTCCGACCTCATGCCCCCTGGGGCTACCCAGCCTGCCAAGTATCCGGCCTACTTCTTCATGAAGCCGGTCCACACCTTCCCGACGCCCGGTGGGCTCGACCCGGCCTTCGGGCCCTATCACGGCGAGTTCCAGCAGAGAACGACCTTCTACTTCACCAAGCCGGAGACGATCAAGTACTGGCTCCAGCAGGTCTATGGGGACATCAAGCCGCAGCGCGCCATCGACCTCGGCTGTGGGATCGGGGCGACCACCTTCGTGATGGCCGAACTCTGGCCCGACTGCGAGGTGATCGGCATCGACCTTTCCCCCTCGAACCTGCGCTACGCCCGCCGGCTCGCCGAGCAACGCGGGGTCAAGAACATCTTCTTCTATCACATGGACGCCGGCGACTGTTCCTACTTTCCGGACGCCTCCTTCGATGTGGTCAACGAGAGCTACATCCTCCACGAGATGCCGACCTATCACAGCCGTGCTGTCGTCAAGGAGATGATCCGCCTAGCCAAGCCGGGCAGCATCATCACCTGGTTCGACTGGCCGCCCGCCGAGTCCCCCGGCGACCTCGCCCGCCGCGAGGAGATCGCCAAGCGCGGCTCTGAGCCATTCATGCTCCAGTATCTCGACCTCCGGCTGGAGCAGTACCTGGTCGAACTTGGCCTGGAGGACGTACGCCGGGTGGTCCGCGCGGGAGCGAACATGCTCGTTGCCGCCCGCAAGCCAGCCCACCAGCCGGCGGAGACCGCCGAGCGCGAGTTGGTGACCGCCTCCTGAGCGAGCATCGCCCACGCTTCCAGACCGCGAAACGGCGCCGGGAGGGCGTTCCTCCCGGCGTTTATGATGAGGAGAGCCATGGCCCACAAGCGTTATAAGGTCGGCGTTATCGGCACCGCCTGGGCCGCCCGGAGCCCCCTTCCTACCTTCGCCAGCTACCCCCCGGTCGAGCTGTACGCCATCTGCAGCGCGCGTCTGGAGCGCGCCCGTGAGGCTGCCGAGCGGTTCGGTGCGCCGCTCTTCTTCGATGACTACCGCACCATGGTCCAGCTGCCCGAGCTCGATATCGTCTATATTGCTGCCCCGGTCTATCTCCACCACCCGATGACGCTGGCCGCAGCGGCGGCAGGCAAGCACGTGCTCTGCGAGAAGCCCGCCGCGGTGAACGTACGCGAGGCACAGGAGATGCTCGCCGCCTGCCAGCAGGCAGGCGTTGCCCACGCCATGGCGTTCACCATGCGCTACTTCCCCCATACCCTCTACATTCAACGCCTAGTGGCCGAAGGATTTCTCGGCGACCTCCGCCACGCGGCCATCCAGCAGTGGGCGGGCTTTCCGGCGGGTGGGCCGCTCCGCCCCTGGAGCTGGCTGAACGATGCGTCTCTGGGCGGCGGCTACCTCGGAGCCATGGGCAGCCACTACATCGACCTGCTCCGCGCCTGGTTCGGCGAGTGGGAGAGCGTCACTGGCCTCTTGCGCACCTGGCAGACCGAGTACCTCGCGAACGATGGGAGCATCAAAACGGCCACGGCGGAGGACGCGTTCGCCATCCTGGGCACGCTTGCGAACGGCGCGCTCGTCACCATCCAGTGGTTGTTCGGCTGCCGGGCCGCGAGCGGTCAGCGGATCGAACTCTACGGCAGCCACGGCTCGATCGTGGTCGACCAGGATCTCCAGGTGCACCTGGCCGGGCCGCAGGACCGCGCTCTCCAGCCCGTCACCGTGCCGGAGCCGGACTTTTCCGAATCAGTTGCCCGCGCGGCTGCCCCCCGCTTCGCTCAGATCGTGGCTCACTTGATCGAAGCGATCGAGAGCGGCGAGCCGCGTCACCCGAACCTCGAAGATGGCCTCCGCTGCCAGGAAGTGATGGACGCCGTCCGGCGTGCCAGCGCTGCTGGCCTGCCGAAGATCCGGGAGGCCGCCCCGGCCTGAAACAGACCGCCGGATGGCCTGGGAAACCGCGTCCATTCGGCAGGTGCCCGCCCTTACGATCGAGGATATTTTTCACGTCCAGGGGGTACGCACGTGGGGGAAACCACCAGTGATCGCCACCTGCTCATTCTCGGTGGCGGCCTGACCGGCCTGGTCACCGCCTTCCGGCTCGAGCGTGCCCTGGCTGAAACCGGAGTTGCCGCTCGGGTGACCCTCCTCGAGCAGGAGCACCGCTTTGGCGGCAAGTTTCTCACCATCCGGCGCGAAGGCTTTATCGTCGAGGTCGGCCCCGAGGGGTTCGTGGCGGCTGCGCCGGAGGGCTACCAGCTCTGCAGCGAACTCGGGCTGGGCGGGGAGCTGATCGAACCGCTGGGGGCAAATGGCGGAAGTTCGATCTACTTTGCTGGCCGCCTCCACCCGATCACCCAGGGGATCACCTCTATCCTGCCGCTCCAACCCGGCAGGCTGCTTGCGGAAGGCGTCCTCTCGCCCTGGGGCGCGCTCCGTGCCGCCCTGGAGCCCTACCTCCCACCCCGGCGGACGGGCGGCGAAGAGTCGCTGGGTCAGTTCCTCCGGCGCCGCTTTGGGGAAGAGGCCTGGACGAACGTGCTCGAGCCGTTGCTAGGCGGCATCGCTGGCGGCGAAGGGGAGACCCTGTCGGCTCCCGCCGCCGCACCTGGCCTGGTGCTCTTCGAGCAGCGGTTTGGCAGCGTCACGGCAGGTGCCCGCCACGAGCGTGCCCGGCTGGTAGAGATGGGCAAGGGCGATGCCTCGCTCGCGGCACCCCGCCAAGGCATGGAGACGATCATCGAGCGGCTCGTCGCCGCCCTGGCCGAGCGACCGAACGTCCAGCTCTGCGCGGGGGTCACCGTCACCGCCATCGAGCGGGCACCCGGCGGGTTTCTCGTCCGCACTCACGGGCCGGCTGGGGCGAATACCCTCACGGCTGAGGTCATCGTCGCGACTGCCCCGGCCTTTCAGCTCGCTCCTCTCCTCCGTCCGCTCGACCCTTCCCTCGCCGAGACTCTCGCTGCAATGTCGTTCCGATCGATGGCGACCTACTCCTACGCCTTCCGGCCCGGCGAGGCGAACAAGATCCTGAAAGGCACCGGCTACGTCAAGCGGGCCGACGCCCGCGACGTGGTCAACTCGGTCACCTGGGATTCGGTTCGCTGGCCGGGCCACGCCCCCGATGGCTACGCCCTCTTGCGAGTCTTCTTCGGCGACGAAGCCGTTGTCGAGGGAGCGAGCGAGGACGAGCTGATCGAGGCGGGGTTGCAGGAGATCCGAACGGTGCTCCAGGTGAAGGCCGAGCCTCTTTTTGTCACCGGCGGGCGCTGGACGCCAGCGCTCCCCCGTTACACCCTCGGGCACCCCGAGCGGGTAGCGACAGCCGAGCGGCGGGTCGCAACGATCCCCGGTCTCATCCTGGCTGGCACCTCCTACCGCGGCCGGGGGGTGGTCGATGCCATCCGCTCTGCCAACGCCGCCGCCGCCGCCGCCGCCCGGCTTGCTCACCAGCCTGGCCCAGGCGTTGTAGTATGATCGTTGCCGATAGTGTCAGGACTGGCATCTCTGCCAGCCTGACACGGGCGAGAGAGGAGGCGTTTCGATGCTCACCGTTGCGAGAGACGGCGTCCTGCTGAAGCAAGCGGACCGTGCGGTGCTGGACTTCATCCGCAACGCGAAAGGGTTCACCCAGCAGGTGCTTGCGGGGAGGGTAGCAAGCTTCTACCGGGAACAGGTTGCCCAGCGGCGAGCGAGCGGCCAGCCCGAGCCACAGAGCTTCGCGGATGTCGCCGCCATTGTCTCCCCCCTCTTCGAGTACCAGGCCGAAAAGTTCATCACCCGCCACCTCCAGGAGCTGATGTGGAACCAGCTGTTCGCGGCCGTCACGCCGCACGCGGAAGACCTGCTCGCCTGGCTGGATGAGCCGGTCCCTCACCCCAAAGGCACATTGCGGCTCAACCCCGAGCTGGTGCCACCGCCCTACTACGAGATCGACTACCACATTCAGCCAGGCGGTCAACACCGCGAGCCACTCATCCCCTTCGTGCTCGAGATCGGCCAGGTGGTCTACCACGGCGAGCGGAACGCCCGCTCGGAGCTGAAAGTGGGCGCGGCGCTCGCGCTCCCGGAGGGGAAGTACGAGCGGATCCTCGACCTTGGCTGCGGCGTTGGGCACTCGACCTACCCGATCAAGGAGCGCTTCCCCGACGCAGAGGTGTACGGGATCGACCTGTCGGCCCCCCTGCTGAAGTACGCCCATAAGCAGGCGGAAGCCCACGGCTATGTCCTTCACCTCAGCCAGCAGGCCGCTGAGCACACTGACTTCCCCGACAACTACTTCGACGTCGTCACTTCGACTATCCTGTTCCACGAAGTACCGGACGACGCGGCCGCAGCGATCATCCGCGAGGGCTATCGGATCCTGAAGCCCGGCGGGCTCTTCCAGATCGCCGACACTCCGCCCTACCGCGAGCACGAGCTGTTCCGCGCCTTCACCTCCGATTGGCAGACCGAGCATAACGGCGAGCCCTACTGGCGCCAGGCAGCCCTGCGCAACCTGGTTGAACTCTGTTACGCTGCTGGTTTCTCCCGAGTCGAGGAGCCCAGCCGCGAGCGCAAGAAGCACGGGGGCAGCCCAACCCCTTGGATCACCTGGGCCTGGAAGTAGGAGGAAACCCATGACCACCACCGCACGTCGACCCCGCCCGAACTCCCTGGAAGTGATCGGTCGCCCACCCGAGGGAACGCCCACCTATGCTGGGCCGCCGATGAACTTCAGCCTCTGGCTCTCGAAGTACTTCCCCACCATTTCCGCCTGGAAGAAGCGGATCGAGCTGGAGTTCTACGAGAAACTGGACGGCCCCTTCGACGCGAGCGACCTGATGCCCCCAGGTGCCACCGAGCCCGCCAAGTATCCGGCCTACTACTTCCTGAAGCCGGTCCACACCTACCCCCAGCCTGCCACTCTGCACCCCGCCTTCGCCTCCTGGATCGCGAAGTGGGGCTCAGGCACGAAGTTCTACTTTACCGAGCCGGAAACGGTGAAGTTTTGGCTCCAGAAGGCCTACGGCGAGATCAAACCGCAGCGCGTGCTCGACGTTGGCTGCGGGACCGGCACCACCACCTTCGTGATGGCCGAACTCTGGCCAGAAGCAGAAGTGATCGGCGTCGACCTCTCGCCACCGATGCTGCGCTGGGCCCGCCGCAAGGCTGAGCAGCTCGGCATCAAGAACATCTTCTTCTACCACATGGACGGCGGCGATATGCGCTACTTCGCCGACGAAAGCTTCGATGTGGTCAATGAGAGCTACTGCCTCCACGAGATGCCCAACTACCACGCACGGGCGTTCATCGGCGAGATGGTGCGCCTCTCCAAGCCCGGCCACCTCATCTCCTGGTTCGACTGGCCCCCGGCCGAGAGTGAGGGTGACCTAGAGCGACGCAAGAATGCCGTCAAGCGCAACTCCGAGCCGTTCATGCTCAGCTACCTTGAGCTGAACTTTGAGCAGTACCTCAAGGACATCGGCTTGGAGGATGTCCGGCGGCTGGTCCGCGCTGGGGCGAACATGCTCGTCGTCGCGCGGAAGCCCGCCCGGAGCTAGCCTCACGCCCATCGCGAAAGGCGCCGCCGGTGGCGACCCAGCCACCGGCGGTTTCTTTCCCGCCTTGAGCGCGTCAGGGGCGGGGGCGATCGGCGAGCTCCTACGGGGGCGGCAGGTAGGGGGAGCGCAACTGCACGGGCTCGGTGGGGCGGCGTGCCCCAGCCCGCAGGTTGAGCAGCTCGACGAAGACCGGGAAGGCGATCGCAAAGTAGAGGTAGCCCTTGGGGATGTGAACGTCGAACCCCTCGGCAATCAGGTTTACCCCGATGAGGAGGAGAAAGCTGAGCGCCAGCATCTTGATCGTCGGATGGCGGTTCACGAAGCTAGCGATAGCTTCCGCCGAGACGAGCATGATCGCGACAGCGATCACGATCGCCAGAACCATCACCGGGATGACGTCCACCATCCCCACCGCGGTGATGACTGAGTCGAGCGAGAAGACGATGTCGAGCAACGCGATCTGAATCACCACCCCGCCGAGCGATGCCACCGGTCGGCCTGTTCGGTGCTCGGAGGCACCCTCGAGCCGCTCGTGGATCTCGTAGGTTGCTTTCGCCAGGAGGAACAGCCCGCCCGCAATCAGGATGAGGTCGCGCCCAGAGATCGCCTGGCCGAGCACTGTCACGAGCGGCGCCGTGAGCCCAATCACCCAGGAAAGCGAGAGCAACAGCAGAATTCGCGTCAGGAGCGCCAGCACCAGGCCGAGCCGGCGGGCGAGCGGCTGACGCGCCTCGGGAAGCTTGCTCGCAAGGATCGAAATGAAAATGATGTTATCGATGCACAGCACCACTTCCAGTGCCGTGAGCGTCACGAGCGCGATCACCAGGTTGGGGTCAAGGATCTCCACCTGCGCTCCCTTCTCGTCCGCTGCCGCGGGGACTTCCCAAATGGGCGGCGCTCTTCCTGGTTCAGGCGGCTGACGGTTCCAAGCTGAAGCGGTACTCCTCGATCACCGGGTTGGCCAGCAGCTGGCGACACATCTGCTCGACCTGTTCGCGGGCGGCGGCCTCACTGCTGGCGCTCAGCCGTACTTCGAAGTACTTCCCCGAGCGCACGGTCTGCACACCCGCGAAGCCCAGCGTGTGGAGGGCGCTCTGGATGGTCAGCCCGGGCGGGTCGTTGACCACCGGCTTGAGGCTGACGATGATCTTAGCGAGCCACACCATCGATCTCCTCACCCGTGATCCGGCGGTAGGCCTCCCGGTAGCGCGCCGCCATTGCCTGCACAACCTCCTCTGGAAGGGGTGGTGGCGGTGGCTCCCGGTTCCAGCCCGTGGCCACGAGATAGTCGCGCAATGGCTGCTTGTCGAAGCTCGGCTGAGGCCGCCCTGGCTGGTACTGGTCGGCCGGCCAGAAGCGGCTACTATCGGGCGTCAGCGCCTCGTCGATCAAGAGCAGCTCTTCGCCAACCAGCCCGAACTCGAACTTGGTATCGGCGATGATGATGCCCCGCTCGCGCGCAAAGGCGGCCGCGAAGCGGTAGAGCGCCAGGGTCAGGGCGCGCAGCTGCTCCGCGAGGCCACCCCCCACCAGTTCAACCACCTGGTCGAAGCTCAGGGGCTGATCGTGACCAGCGGTCGCCTTGGTCGTGGGGGTAAAGATCGGCTCCGGCAGCTGCTCACTCTCACGCAAGCCGGGTGGCAGCGGCACCCCGCAGACAGCGCCAGTTTCCCGGTACTGTTCCCAGCCTGAGCCGGCAAGATACCCCCGGGCTACGCACTCCACCGGCAGCGGCCTGGCTTTGCGCACGATCATCGCGCGGTCGATGCACTCGGGCGGCACCCCGCCGAACGCCTCCTCCAGCACCTGAGCGTACGGCCAGCCAGCATCGCGCACCACCGCCAGGTAGTGGCTGGGCACGATCGGTGCCGTCCGTTCAAACCAGAAGGCGGAAAGCAGGGTGAGCACTTTGCCCTTATCGGGGATCCCTTCGCGCATCACCACATCGAAGGCTGAGACCCGGTCGGTCGCGACGATCAGCAGGCGCTCGCCGAGGTCGTAGGTATCGCGCACCTTGCCCCGGGCAAAGAGATGGGGCCAATTCGTCTCCAGCAGCACCCTCATGCCAGACCCACGCGCGTAGGATCCGAGGCAGTCTATCATGAATCCCCCACCCGGGCGGCAAAAGCGCGCAGCCGCTCCTGGCGAGCAGCGAGGTCCCGCGCCCCCGCTGCGATCCTCTCGGGGGTGAGCAGCAAGGTAGCCGCCGTTCGGGCCAGCACCCGTGCTGCCCGCAGCGCGTTCGCCTGAGCCTCGGGTCGGCGAGCCGCCGCGGCAAACTCGGGCGTGCAGAGCGTCGCTCCGGCAACTGTCAGCGTGAGCGCCAGCGACGGCACTACCTGCGAGACCGCACCAAAGTCGGTCGGGGTGGGCAAGGCGCTCGGGCCCTCGGGTTCGACTTCCCAGACTGCATGCCATTGCTCCGCTGCCACCTGGCCGAGCGGAGGGCAATCGAGCACGTTGGGATAGGGGCGGCAGTAGTCCTCGTGCTCGACCGTAGCGCCAGCCGCCATTGCCGCACCGTCGGCAGCGCGCAGCAAGCGGCGCGCTAGCCGGCGCAGGGTCGCCGGTCCTGACGCCCGCAGCCAGAAGCGGGCGACTGCTCGCTCGGGAACGATGTTTGGCGCTGCCCCTCCATGCACGATCACGCCATCAGCGCGGCAGCCGGGTGGCAGGTGCTGCCGGAGGCTGTTGAGGAGGGGAAACGTCCCCAGCGCGGCTTCCAGCGCGTTGACCCCACGCTCGGGGGCTGAGGCGGCGTGCGACGCTTTGCCGCTGAACCGCAACTCTAGCAGGCGGCCCGCGGGCGCGCTCGTCAGACGGGGGCGTCGCGCGTTCGTCGCGAGCAGGATCAGGGCGGCATCGATGCCATCGAGTGCGCCCCGCTCGAGAAGCAACACCTTCCCCCCCGCGTTCGGAGCCGCTGGCTCAGCTGCGGGAGCGCCAACCACCACCAGCCGCCCCGGCAACACGGAGAGAACGGTTGCCAGCGCGGTGAGCGCCACCACACTCGCCGCGGCGGTCAACGGCCGGGCCGCCAGATGCCCCCCGTCGGGGTGAGCATCGTATTCCAGAAACACGGCCAGCGCGGGCACTCCCCGACCGAGTTCCGCCCGGAAGGCTGTCTCCAGCCCGGCCAGCGGCGCTTCGAGGGTGAACCCGCTAGCGGCCAGGACCGCCTGCAAGCGTCGGGATGCAGCCTGCTCTGCGAACGGGGGCTCGGGGTGCTCAGCAAGCGTGGCAGCGAGCTCCGCCAGGAGCGGACGACGCTGGGCAAGCTCAGCCTCAAGGGTGGCAAGAATTCGGGCGGGGAATGCCATCGCGCCGATCATAGCTGAACTCGGGGAGGACTATAATTGCCCCAAACTGGGGCCTCTCGGGTTTGCCCCGTTCACTATGATGAGGAACAGCGTGGATTCCCAAAACGGTCGTGTCGTCCTCCTGATCGACTACGACAACTTCGAGATCTGTGTCCGGCGCGACCTCCAGATGGTCGCCGACCTTGCTCCGGTCGTTGCCTATGCCCAAAGCCTGGGGACGATTGTGGCAGCACGGGCCTACGGCTCGTGGGATGACCCTGCCACCCGCATGATGGTCTATCGAACCGGGGTGGAGCCCGCCTTCGCACCCGTCTTCCCCGCCGCCACTGGCCAGCAGGGCGCTGGCAAGAGCGTCGCTGACACCGCCCTCGTCGCCGATGGGGTCGACTTGCTGCACCTCTTGCGCCCCGATTACCTGGTGGTCGTCTCCTCGGACAAGGACCTGATGCCGCTCGTGCGGATGGCCCGGCTCCGCGGCACTCAGGTGATCGTCGTCGGCAGCGACTACACCGCCGCTCAGCTTGCCCAGTCGGCAGACCGCCTCGTGACGTACCGAGAACTGGTAGGGGGGCCGCGCCAGCGTGGGGTGCCGATGCCACGAGGCCAGCAGCCACTCGTCGGGCCGGTCCAGCCCACGTTCAAGACCCAGCCGATTGCCCCTGCCAGTAGCGAAGTTCCCCTGGCGGGCGAGCCCGTCAGCTCCGGGCCGGAGGTAACTTCCCCGGAGGGCGTGCTTGCTCCCACCAAACGCCGGCGTCGCCGCCGCCGCGGCCGAAGCGAGAGCACTGCTCCTCCGTCTGATCCAGGAGCCGCCCGCTTCCCAGCAGCAGAACTGCCTGCCGTCGAGGTTGACCTGGCCGAGGCGATTAATGAGGCGGATGAATTGGCGGCTGCTCCCAGCCCACCCCCTCCGCCGCCAGGGCCACGCCTTCCCTTCCGCCGGCCGGAGGTGATCGCTCGACTCGCCAGCCAGCCGCCACGGCCCGAGCCCGCTGCACGCCCTGAACCCGCACCTCGCCCGGTGCCACCAGCTCCAGCCGACCTTCCGACCGCACCGCCGCTACCACCGCTGCCGATCGGGGCGGTAACCGAGGGTTCCGCGGAGGAGCTGATTGCGGTCCGACCAGGTGAACCCCCAATCGGGCCGATCCGGGCAGCAGCTGAGCCCCCACGGGTACTCGAGCCTGAGGAGCCCGTCGTGGCGACACCCGCGCTCCCGGAGGAAGCCGAGGTGATCCGCCCACCGCTCGAGGCACTCCTTGGCCAGGTCATCGTGCGCGAACTCCCCGACCCCATCGCGCAGGCTCCACCCCCCGAGACGAGCCCGCTCACGGCGGCACCACTCCCCGTGGCTGACCCGTCGCTTGCGGTCGAAGCGCAGGCGGCCAGTGGAGCACCGGCGGCCACCAGCCGGCGCCGGCGCCGCCGGCGTGGCGCTGCCAGCAGCAATGGGATCACTGAGGGAGCACCGATCACCCCGGCACTGGACCCTCCGGCCACGGTGCTGCTGGAATCCGCACCTGCTCTGGCTGAGCCGGGTGCTGCTGCCAGCCCTGAACCAGCACCCACCGCCGAGGCAGCCGCTCCGACACGGGTCCGCGCTCGCGGGCGCCGGCATCGCTCGGGAGCTCCCCCGGCAGCGAGTGCTCCCGCTCCTGCCGACCTCACCCCGGCAAGCGCTGCTCCAGCGGAGGAGAGCGTGGCCGAACCCGCAGCGGGCCCATCGGCCACGGGGCGACGACGGCGGCGCTAGGGCAGTGAACATCTTCGAGCACAGACCGGAGACAGCCCCCACCACCGACGATGGCTCCACCCGCGCCGAGACGCTGCTTCTGGCCACCCACAACCTGGGCAAAGGCCGGGAACTGGCCCAGGCCCTGGCGGGCCTTCCCTATCGGGTAGTTACCCTCGCGGAGCAGGGCATCCGGGCTACCATCGAAGAAGTAGGCGCGACATTCGAGGAGAACGCCATCCTCAAAGCGAGCGCCTACGCCGCCATGAGCGGGCTCCTCACCCTGGCGGATGACTCTGGGCTGGAGGTCGCTGCACTCGGTGGCGAGCCGGGAGTGCACTCGGCACGCTACGGTGGCCCGAGCCTCGATGATGCTGCGCGCAACACCCTACTGCTTGAGCGCGTGCGGGACCTTCCTCCAGCGCAGCGCGCCGCGCGCTTCGTCGGCGTGATTGCGCTGGCTGAGCCCGGTGGCAAGCCGGTCGTCTTTCGGGGTACGTGCGAGGGGACACTCGCACTCGCCCCGCGGGGCACCAACGGCTTCGGCTACGACCCAGTCTTCATCCCCCAGGGCGAGCAGCGCACCATGGCCGAGCTGAGCCTGGAGGAGAAGGCTGCGCTCTCGCACCGCGGCAAGGCGATCGCCCAGGCGCGAGCGTGGCTGGCAGCCCGGGGAGGAGGGCAGCGATGACCAGCGAACTGACCCATTTCGACCCCAGCGGTCGGGTGCGGATGGTTGACGTCTCTTCCAAAGAGGAGACCGCACGGGTGGCGATCGCCCGCGGACGGGTCGCCATGCAGCCAGCCACCCTAGCACTCGTCCGAGAAGGGCGGGCCCGCAAGGGCGACGTCCTGGCGGTGGCCCAGGTGGCGGGTGTCCTAGCGGCCAAGCGTACTGCCGAGCTGATTCCCCTCTGCCATCCGCTCCCGCTCGCCAGCGTGGAACTAGACTTTGCCCTTGGCGACGCTGCGATCGAGATTGAAGCGACCGTGAAGACGACCAGCCGCACGGGCGTCGAGATGGAGGCCCTCACGGCGGTCACCGTCGCTGCGCTCACCATCTACGACATGCTCAAAGCCGCCGACCGCACAATGCAGATCGAGGGAGTGCGGCTGGTCTATAAGAGCGGTGGCCGGAGCGGCACCTTCACCCTCGGCGATCGGCTCTCGGCACCACCTCCGGAGAGCGCCACGCCTTAGTCTTCGCCCTGGGCCTTCGTCCAGCCGGGCTCGCCGTCGATCTCTTCGAGCTTCTCCAGGTGCATCCAGCGGTAGCGCTGCTGGACGCGACTCACGAGGTCCAGGATGTCCGCGTCCGAGATTGCCGCCACCCCATCGTTCGCGATGAAGCGGCAACGCCAGTGGTCCACGTTATCAGTGATCGCACCGGTCGGGGGGTAGACCCGCGTGCCCCGGTTCGAAATCATCTTGAGATGGAGCTTGGTGCCCGCAGCAAAGTCCTCCAGGCTCCGCCCAATCTCCTCCGAATGCAGCCCGCTTTCAATAAAGATATCCACCCCCACCGTCCGGCGGGTCTTCGGCACCACGGTCACCGGGTCCGGGCTTACCTGCGGCAGCTGGATCGGCCGGTACTCCCGTCGCTTCCAATTGATCGGCCGCCGACCAAGATTGCGGATGATCTCATCAGTGTACTCAGTCGTCGTGGCGGCGCGCGCATCGCCCACCACATCGCGCGTCAGCTTCTTGCCATCTTCCAGGGTAACGATGACCGCATCCTCGATCAGTTGGGCCGCTTCAAACTCCCCGAGATGGCGGAGCATCATCACTGCCGAAAGGATGACCGCCGTCGGGTTGATGACGTTCTTGCCCGCGTATTTGGGGGCCGTCCCGTGAACAGCTTCGAAGATGGCGACCTCGTTCCCGATATTGGCCGAGGGGGCGAAGCCGAGCCCTCCGATCAAGGCCGAAGAGAGGTCGCTAATGATGTCGCCGTTCATATTGGTCGTGACGATGACGTCGAACTGCTCGGGAGCGCGGACGAGTTGGTGGGCCGTGTTATCGATGATGAGGTGCCACGCCTCGATATCGGGGTAATCGCGGGCCACCCGCTCGTGGACGCGCTTGAGCATCCCCTCCGTCAGCTTCATGATGTTCGACTTGGTCGCCGCAACCACCGACTTGCGGCCTTCCGAACGCGCGAACTCAAAGGCGAAGCGGACGACCTTCTCGCAGCCCTTGTCGCTAATCAGCTTGAGACACTGTGCCACCCCGGGGGTCTGCATGTGCTCGATCCCGGCGTAGAGGTCCTCGATGTTCTCCCGGATGATGACCAGATCGATTCCCCGGCCGGAGTACGGCGTCCGCACCCCCGGAAATTCGCGCGCTGGGCGCACGTTAGCATAGGTCTCGTACAGCTTCCGCAAGGTGACATTGGCACTCTTCTCGCCGTAACCGATCGGTGTGCCGAGCGGCCCTTTCAGCACCACCCGCGTCTTGGCGATCGATTCCATCGTGTCGGGACGCACCCCGGAGGCCAGCCCCTCCTTGAAGACCCGCTCTCCAGCGTGGCGCTCCTCCCACTCGATCGGGGCCCCGGTCGCCTCGATGATCCGTATGGCAGCGTAGACGCACTCTGGGCCGATCCCATCGCCCGGAATGACGGTCACCAGCTTCTTCCCGGAAGGGGTGATGTACGGCACGGACCTCTCCTTTCCTCCTGCAACTAGGCTACCGCTAGGCTACCGCGGGCGGCCGTCCCCTCGGCGCGATGGCCAGCTTTAGCGTCTCCCCGCTGTCAAAGCGACGCATCGCTTCAGCGGCTGCCTGGAGCGGCAACCGGTCGCTCACGAGCGGCTCGACCGTTATCGCCCCCCGCGTCAGCAGGTCGAGCGACTGGCGCACCGTGGCTGGGGTATGGTGAAAGGCCCCGCGGACTGTCAGCTCATCATAATGGACCCGGGTGAGATCGAGGCTGACCGTCGCCCCCGTCGCCGAGCCTCCGAACACGAGCAGCCGCCCTCCCGGTCGGAGGAGGTGGACCGCCTGCTCGATCAAGCTCGGAATGCCCGTGATCTCAACCACTGCGTCGGCGCTACCGATCAAGCGGCGCACTTCCGCAACCATCTCATCGCCGGCCGCCACCGTTGCGCTCGCACCCAGCTGACGGGCAAGCGCCAGCCGGTTCGGCTTACGGCCAATCACCACCGGCTCAGCACCCGCGCGGCGCAACAACTGGACGAATAAGAGCCCGATCGGCCCGCTCCCCCCGATCACCACGACCGTCTCGCCCGGCCGGGGCCCCAAGCTCTCCACCCCCAAGACCACGCAGGCAAGCGGTTCCAGGAAGGCGAGCGTCTGGTCGGGAACGCCCGGTGACGCCCGGAACAGGTTCTGGGCCACGATCGGCGGAGAGAGGAGCAGATAGTCGGCGAAGGCGCCGCTCAGCAAGAGCTCCGGCAGCCGCTGGCAGAGGTTCGTCCGCCCGGCCCGGCAGGGGGGGCAATCGCCACAGGGAGCGGAGTTGGCTGCCACCACGCGCTCGCCGGGTACCACGCTCGTGACCCCCTCACCAACCGCGGCGACCCAGCCAACGAACTCGTGGCCAAGGGGCCAGGGTGGCCGGAAGAGGCGGTGCCCCTGCCGGTACGATTTCAACTCGGTACCGCAGGTCAGCGCGGTCGTCACCTCCACCAACACTTCACCCGGCCCAGGGTGAGGCACGGGAACCGCGTGGACTTCGACCCGACGCGGCGCTACCAGGACTGCTGCGTGCATCGTCGCCGGCAGCATCAGCCCCCCAACTCGATGACTGCCTTCAGGCCAGGGCCAGGGTTCGCCGTGAGGGTGAAGGCCTCCTGGGCCCGCGCGAGCGGAAAGCGATGGGTGATCACCTCGGGGCCGCGGACCCGACCGCTGCGTAGCCACTCCAGGGCCAGGCGGGTTTCGTGGGGGCCAGCCGAGTAGCTCGCCCCGATGGTGTATTCCTGGAACCAGAGCCGGTGTGGCTCGATGGGCAACGTTTCCCCGGGCGCACAGGGAGCAAACAGCATCAGGTAGCCCCCCGGTTCGAGCAACTCGAGCCCCGCCTGCACCGGGCCAAGCCCCGAGGGGGTCACGAAGACGATATCGGCGAGCCGACCGTCGTTTACTTCCCGGAGCTGCTCGGGTGCCGGACCGCTCCCTGGATCGATCACGGCATCAGCACCGTAGCCGGGCAGGCGCTCCCGTCGGGCCGCGATCGGGTCGGAGACGACGACCCGGCTTGCCCCCGCCAGGCGGCTTAGCTGGGTCAGGAAGATCCCGTTCACGCCCGCCCCGATAATCGCGACCCGGTCACCCGGTCGGACGCCGGCTCGCTGGACGGCGCGGATGGCACAGGCGACCGGCTCAATGAGGGTCGCTACCGCGGAGGAGAGATCGTCGGGCAAGGGCAGGACGTCCAGCTCGACGTTGGCCGCTGGCACCCGAACGTATTCCGCCATCCCCCCCGGGTCCAGTCGCGTCGCCTTGAAGCGGGGGCAGTTCGACCAGTTCCCCCGCCGGCAGCGAGGACAGACCAGGCACGGCACGTGGTGGTGAACGAAGACCCGCTGCCCAGGGGCGACAGTCCTCACTCCCTCCCCAAGGGCCACCACCACTCCAACCGGCTCATGACCAGGGGTCAGGGGGGCGCGCGGCCGGAGGTACCACTCCATCACGTCGGAGCCGCAGACCCCACACAGCTCCATCTTGACCACGATCTCGCCTGGCCCTGGCTGCGGCTGGGGCAGCTCGACCACGCGGACATCGCTATTGGACCAGTACTGGACAGCTCGCACCAGCGTCCCGAACGTGAAAGTGGGGCGCTGGGTGCGCCCCGGCAGAGTATAGCGCGCGGGCCGCTCGCCCGCCGGCCTCAGACGCCCGCGAGGCTGCGCTCAAAACGCGGGTCTTTGATCGTCTCGGCGAGGGAAGCTCCCGGCGGCACCATCGGGTAGCAGTTCTCCTCCGCCTCGACCAGGAAGTGCACCAGCGCCGGCCCATCGGCCTTCATCGCCGCCCGCAGCAGGTCCTCTACCTCGTCCGCCCGGTCGGTGCGGAAGCCAGCGATGCCATATGCCTCCGCCAGCTTGACGTAGTCGGGCCCGATCATGCGGACCTGGGAGTAGCGATTGTCGTGGAACAGTTCCTGCCACTGGCGGACCATCCCCAGGTAGCCGTTATCGACCACCGCGACCTTGACCGGGATGTTCTCCTGGACGCAGGTCGCCAGCTCCTGGAGCGTCATCTGGAACCCGCCATCTCCCTCGACCGCCCAGACCATGGCATCCGGCTCCGCCAGCTTGGCTCCCATCGCGGCTGGCAAAGCGAAGCCCATCGTGCCGAGCCCCCCCGAGGTGATCAGCCGGTTCGGGTGGTCGTACCAGAAGAACTGGGCCTGCCACATCTGGTGCTGGCCCACGCCGGTAGCGATGTAGGCCTCGCCGTTGGTCACCTCGTAGAGCGCCCGGGCAACGTGCTGGGGCATCAGCCGGCCGGTATTGGGGATCTCGAGCGAGGGATGCTCCCGCTTCAGTTGCTCCAGCCGGGCCAGCCACTCCGGGTGCTGCTGCACGGCAATCTGCGGGAGTAACTGGCGAAGCACCCGCTTGGCATCGCCCGTGATCGGCACGGCGATCTTGACGTTCTTGTCCGTCTCGGCCGGGTCGATATCGATGTGGACCAGCTTCGCCTGGGGTGCAAAGTCGACGAAACGGCCAAGGGCGCGGTCATCCCACCGGTTGCCGATCCCGATGATGACATCCGCCTCCCCCATGGCGAAGTTCACCCAGGCCATCCCATGCATCCCCATCATCCCCATGAAGAGCGGATGGGTGCCCGGGAAGCTCGAGATGCCGAGGAGCGTGTTCACCACCGGGATCTGGGCCTTCTCCGCCAGTTCCCGCAGCTCCTCGTAGGCCCGGGAGAGGATCACCCCGTGCCCAGCGATGATCACCGGACGCTTCGCCTCGTTGATCAGCTTAGCCGCCCGTTTGACCGCCTGCGGATCGCCCTCGAGCTTCGGCTCATACCAAGGCAGCGAGACGGGAACGGGGTAACTGAACTCGGCCAGCTCAAGCTGGACGTCCTTGGGGATGTCGATGTGCACCACCCCCGGTCGGCCGCTCCTCGCGAGGTAGAACGCCTCGGCAAAGGTCAGGGCAAGGTCAGCGGCCGAGCGCACCAGGTAGTTGTGCTTGACGATCGGCAGGGTCACGCCGGTGATATCGCACTCCTGGAAGGCATCTCGCCCAATGAAGTGCCGCGCCACCTGCCCCGTGATCGCAATCATCGGCACCGAGTCCATCTGGGCGTTGCACAGCCCGGTGACCAGATTGGTCGCTCCCGGGCCCGAGGTCCCGATGCACACGCCCACATCACCCTTCACCCGGGCGTACCCATCGGCCATGTGGGCGGCACACTGCTCGTGGCGGACGAGAATGTGGCGCAACTGGGGATAGTCCGGCATCACGTGATAGAGCGGGAGGACGGCGCCGCCGGGGTAGCCGAAGATGGTGGTCACCCCCTCCCGCACAAGGCATTCCATCACAATCTGTGCACCGCTGAGCCGCATGGCTACTCTCCTTCTTTCGGCGCTTCCGCGCCCGTAGTCGTGGGCGTCCGCTGCCCGCGAAGGCTCGCCAGTGAGCCCAACAAAAAACGCCCCGTCCGAAGGGACGAGACGTTCGAGTCCCGTGGTACCACCCTTGTTGCCTGGAACTCCAGGCCACTCAGTCGGAGAACGCATTCTCCGCGTCCCGCTAACGGGGGACGAGCCGGCCGCGTCTACTACCCTCGCCTGAGAGGTTCGGGCGGCAGCTCAGGAGCGACCTTCGCCACGGCTCCCGCACCCGCTCTCACCAGCCCGGGCTCGCTGAACGGGGTAGCCACGACTACTCCTCTCCGTCGTCACCGTTCGGCTCCTACTGTACACCACGCGGGCAGGAGTTGGCAAGCCCGATCCGCGGCTCACTCCTGGGCTCCCCGGCACGGTGGTGCGTGTCTCCTTGCGAGAGGTCCTCGCAGATGAATACTTCTCCCAGAGATGGTACTATGTATCATTACTGCGACTCATGAAGTGCTGAGGTGAGTATGCTTCGTCTCCAGGCCGTGACCCTTCTGGCCACCATCATCCTGACTGGCTGTGCAAGCGGGAACCCCTTGCCCGCGGTGGGCACTCCGGGCGCGGGCCCGAGTTGCCCGGCCCAGCCATTGAATGTGGTCGCCGCTGAGAGTTTCTACGGGAGTATCGCCCTTCAGCTGGGAGGCGCCTGCGTACGCGTCTTCTCGGTGATCAGCAGCGCCGAGAGCGACCCCCACGAGTACCAGATCGATGCCCAGACGGCCCGCGCCTATCAGACCGCTCAGGTGGTGTTCCAGAACGGGCTCGGCTACGATGAGTTCTCGGAGAAAGTGGTCTCAACCCTCTCGACGCGGCCGATCGTGGTGACCTTTGGGGAAGTGCTCGGGCTGAAGCCGGGCGATAATCCTCACCTCTGGTACCATCCCCAGTACGTGGAGCGGATCGCCGCTGCCATGACGGCGGCCTACCAGCGGGCCCGCCCCGAGGCGAGCGCCTATTTCGAGCAGCAAGCCCGAACGTTTCGGGAGGCGCTGCGGGAGTACCAGACGCTGGTCGAGCAGATCCGACGCCAGTATGCAGGCACCCCGGTTGGGGCCACCGAGAGCATCGCGGTCTACCTGACCGAGGCGCTTGGCCTGCGCTTGCTCACGCCGCCGCAGCTGCTTGACACCATCTCTGAGGGAGGGCAGCCTTCGCTGGCTGATGTCACCACCATGCAGCAGCAGATCGAGCAGCGCCAGATCCGGGTGCTGATCGTCAATGCCCAGACCGAGAGCCCGCTTACCCGACGCTGGGCCGAGCTGGCCCGTGCGAGGGGAGTCCCGGTAGTCGAGGTCAGCGAGGTGCCTGCTGCGACCGATGCCACGTTCCAGGCCTGGCAGGTCCGGCAACTGCGCGCACTCCTTGCGGCCCTTGGAGGTTGAGCTGACTCCACCCGCCCTTCACTTTCAGGACGTCGCTGCCACCCTCGGCCGGCATCCGATCTGGTCGGGCGCCACCTTCGCCTTGCCAGCTGGTGCCCTGGCAGCCCTGATCGGCCCGAACGGCAGCGGGAAGACGACCCTGCTCCGGATCGTCCTTGGCACCCTCGCGCCCAGCGCCGGGCGAGTGGAGGTCTTCGGTGCTCCACCCCGCCGCGGGAACCGTTGGGTGAGCCTGGTCCCCCAACGGAGCGAGCTGCTGGATGAACTCGCGCTCCGCGCGCGCGACCTGGTGATGCTCGGCCTGACTGGCCACCGCTGGGGGCTGGGCCTGCCCTCGCGGGAAGAACACGCCCGCGTTGAGGCAGCGCTCGCGGCAGTGGACGCCCTCGCCTTTGCTGATCTGCCCGTCGGCTGGCTCTCCGGCGGTCAGCAGAAACGGCTCCTCATCGCCCAGGGGCTGGTGCACGAGGCAGCACTCCTGCTGCTGGATGAGCCGTTCGCCAACCTCGACCTCAAGGGGGAACGCGAGCTGGTCGCTCTCCTGACCCGCCTTAACCGCGAGCGGGGGGTCACGGTCATCGTCGACACCCACTACCTCACCACGCTGCTCCCCGTCGTTACCCACGTCGTCTGCCTGCTCGACGGTCGCCCCCGCCTCGTCCCGCTGGAGGAGGTGCTCACGAGCGCGCTGCTCACCCGCCTCTACGGCACCCCAGTCGAAGCGGTGCGGGTGGCCGATGGCTCCCTGGTCATCCGCTGATGCCCCTCCTGAGCCTGTTCCAGTACGACTTCCTGCGCCAGGCACTGATCGCCGGCACGCTGGTCGCAGTGACAGCCGGGGTGGTCGGCTACTTCCTGGTGCTGCGACAGAGTACGTTCGCTGGCCACGCCCTCGCCCATCTTGGGTTCACTGGGGCTACCGGCGCCGCTCTGATCGGGGCGAATGTCGTCGGCGGGATGGTGCTGTTCACGCTCGCTGCTGCCCTGGTGATGGGCCTGCTCGGCGACCGCCTGCGCGGACGCGACGTAGCAATCGGCAGCGTGCTGGCTTTCAGCATGGGTCTCGGGAACCTCTTCCTCAGCCAGTCCACCCGCTTGACCAGCCGGGCTACAAGTGTTCTCTTCGGCGACCTCCTGGCTATCTCCGCCGATGCCACCCTCGTCGTGCTGGCCTGTAGCGTGTTTGTGCTGCTGGCAATTGCGCTAGCCTACCGGCCGTTGCTTTTCGCCTCGATCGACCCAGTGATTGCCGAGACCCGCGGCGTGCCCGTCCGCCTGTTCGGGGTCGGCTTTCTCCTCCTGCTCGCGCTTGCAGTCACCACCGCCACCCTGGTAGTGGGTGTGCTCTTGATCTTTGCGCTCCTGGTCACCCCGGCTGCTACCGCCCAGCGGCTGACTGCGCGGCCGGGCGCTGCCATTGCCCTTTCGGTCCTTTTCGCCGTCAGCAGTGTTTGGACGGGCCTCCTGCTGGCGCTGCTCGTGCCCTGGCCGCCCAGCTTCTTCATCACGGCGCTCTCGTTTGGCATCTACCTGCTCGTGACCGTTGGCCTACCCGCCGGGCAGCGTAGGCGCCGCTCCCGTCTGCTGCCGGCCTCTCTTCCTGCCACCGACACTCCCACCCGCCCGGAGGTGGTCAAGCAGCCGCGCTGAGCGCGGGGACCCTCCCCTCGCTCGCGCAGCTCCTGCTGCTGGGGCCTGGTCGAGAGCGCGTCAGGGCACGGAAACCGGCTCGCTCGGGGCGGCCCTCCGCTGATGCGGCAGGTACTGGCCTGGAGTATGCGAGATCGGCTTGACCGGACCCTGCTTTGGCTTCCGGCTTGCCGTTCGGAAGAGCGAGAGGAAGAACGGGGCCAGCAACGCCAGCAGGTACGGGAAGGGGCAGCTACCCATCGTCTGAACGCCTCCACGGTGAGACCGACAGCGGCCATTCTACCGTGCCCAGCGCCCGGTTGTCACGTGTATCTAACCCAGCGTTAGCTCGCTGTTCACCTCCCGCTAATCTTCGC
Organism: Chloroflexota bacterium; assembly: GCA_023512725.1. Classification (GTDB taxonomy): domain Bacteria; phylum Chloroflexota; class Dehalococcoidia; order SpSt-223; family SpSt-223; genus JANWZD01. The sequence goes on from JAILZB010000002.1 coordinate 43,534, forward strand.
CCGCTACCCTCATCCTGCACTACCCAACGAGGAGAGCACCCATGGCCCGACTAGCGTGCAAGCGCTGCGGTGGGACGATCGTCGCCAGCGACGACGGACCGGAATGCCTGAACTGCGGCCGTCCGCTGGTCAGGCCAGTCGTTCCTCCAACCGCCAAGCGGGTCTATCTGCCGGGAGCTCCCGGTCCACGCCGATCCGACACCCGGCGGGTGGGCAGCCACCGCTAACGTCCGACGCTCAGCGTCCCCGCCAGCAGGGCATCACGGCCATTGCCCACCAGCCGTTCGCCCGAGAGCGGGTCATACAGCCCGGCTATCAACTGGTACTCGCCTGGGGGGAGGTCACTGGGAAGCGGCAACCGGCGTGGATCCACGAGATATTCGCCAGCCTCCCAGCTGCTCGTCGGCCGTACTCCCCCCAGGGGCGGACCGTCGTGCTGGGCGATCAGCTTCCCATCCGCCGCCACCAGATGGAGAAAGACCGACCAGTCGCGGGCGAGGCGCGCCTCCGCCCGCCAGACGAGTTCCACCGTGACCGTCGCCCCTGGACGAGCACGTGGCGGCGTCACCCGCACCCCAGCGAGCGCCACCGCGCTAAGGGTCTCCTCGCGCGGCTGGACCCCGGCTGGCAGCTCCCACCGACGCGGCGGCGTCTGCTCCCAGACGGTCCGACCGTCGCTCGCGAAGACGGCCAGCCGCAGCACGTCGTCCCAGAGTGCTGGTTCTCCCTCGCTCCTCCCGACCCGGAGCGGCAAGCGGCTGGCACGGTCCCAGGGGCTCCCCCCATCGGTGGCAACCAGCGAGACAGTGAACACCCCCGGACGCCGCCAGCGACCGAACGTCGGCGTGAGAGCCTGGAAGGGAGTCGCGCCCCAACGGGTCGGGGGCAAAAAGGTCGGCCCCACAAGCTGCCAGACCTCATCGCCAGGAGCAGGCGCGCGGTCTCCTTCGCTGACGATCACGAACAAGCGGTCACGCTCGTTGGGGCGCGCACCCGCGCGGAGCGCCAGCACCAGGTGGGGGGTTGAGGGTGGCTCCGGCACCAGCGTGTAGCCATCCAGGAGGAAGGTATCGCCGAAGGCGGCCTCAGCGCGGCGGGCCGGTGCTTGGGTGCGGAGCTGGTTGCGGTAGCCAGCTTCCACCTGAGCCTGGCTCGGCACTCCCCGCTGGAGGAGAAAGATGCCATCCTCCGCGGCGACGAGGCCGTAGTCACGGGCAAGCAGCTGGCGAAGGGTACGCAGCTGGTCTTCCACCACCAGCGGAACGTTGAGCGGCCAGGTATCGAGCACGACCACCTCAAAGTCGAGGCCGCGCGGATAGACCACGACCTGACGCCGCTGGGTCAGGTGTGGGTTCAGCTGAGGGGTCGCGCTGACCGATGCCTCCGGGGGAACCGCCGCAATCACCCGCTGTGCCACCGCGTAGTGCGGGTGCATCGGCTTGACTTCAAAATCCCAGGCGAGCGGCGTGAAGCCACGGGCCCGGCTGTAGCCCAGGGTCGCCACCAGCACCAGCAGGCTCGCTGCTGCCACCAGCCGCTGCCCCTGCCCGCTCCACTGAGCTAGCCGTGCTGTTCCGACGATGGCGGCAGCCACCACAAACGGGACGATCGGCGCTGGATAGTGGTTGACCTCGGGGAGCTTCTGGAGCGGGCTGTTGGAGAGCAGGTTCTCTGCCAGCGGCGGTAGCCCAAGGATGAGCACCTCCGGTGCCAGCAGAGCCAGGAACGCCACCGGTAGCAACAGCGCCAGGAGGTAGCCGAGCGGGTCACCATCTGCCAGCAACGGCCAGGCCCGCCAGGGCTGGGTCGCCAGGGTCAGCAGGATCTCCGGGATCGAGCTTCCCAGCTCGCGATAGCGCGGGAGATAGGGCGAGGCCCCACCCGGGTTGAAGTGGGGAATGACCACGAAGTTCGCCACGACGAACCACCCGGCGGCCAGCCCAATGGTCAACCCGCCGAGCCACCAGCGTCGCTGCACTAACAGTGCATACAGGCCGAGGGCGATCGCCACCAGCGGCATGTCCTCCTTGCAGCTCACTGCCAGCAAGGTGCCGAGCACGAACAGCACGTTCTGGCGTTCCAGCAGACCGGCCACTGCCAGCGCCCAGAACGCGGCCGTCAGGGTCAGGGGGTGGAACTCGTAGAGCACTGCCGCCTGGAGCGCCGGCAGCAGCAGATAGGCGAGCGCAAAGGGAAGCGCAGCCCAGTCGCTGCCAAGGCAGCGGCGTGCCAGCCAGAAGAGTGGCACCGCCCCCAGCCCAACCACCACCGCCTGAAGCACGAGCAGTGTGAGAGGGGTGCTCGCGACCCGATAGCTGAGCGCCAGCAGCAGCAAGACCGGCTCCACGTGCGCGCCCAACCGGTTCGTACCGCCGCGCCAGTTAGTGGATTCGAACCAGCGCCCCTGGCTCGTGTTCCAAACCGCCTGGTCCAGGTTGCCGAGGTCGTTGCCAGCGGTGCCAAACGTCAGGTGGCGATGGACGGAGAGGGCTGCAAAGAACCCGCTAAAAGCAAGCACCAGCAGCATGAGGATGAGCGTAGGCAGCCAATGCGCTCGGGCCAACGCAACCGGGCGGCTCCGGGGCTGCGTCAGGGCAGGAGCCGTCATCCGGCGATGACCTCGAGCGTTCCCAGTTCCAGGCTATCGCCTGCCGGGCCAGCCAGGCGTTGCCCGCTCGCCGGTTGATAGAGGCCAGCGAGCAGGCGGAAGCGCCCCGCGCGGTCGGCCGGGAGCGGAATGCTCTGGCGGTCGCGCACCGTTTCGCCGGGCTGCCAACTGGTGGTCGGGCGGGTGCCTGCCAGGGGTGGCGCATCGCGCTGGGCTACGATCCTCCCCTGCCCATCCACCACGTGGAGGAAGACGCTCAGTTCAGCCGGAAGGGGCGTGACGACCTGCCACTCGAGCACGACCGGAACCAGTGCTCCCGCGCGGGTGGCCTCAGGAAAGGCCCCACCGCTCAGCCGGACCGCGCCGAGGTCGCCGGCCAGCGCCCGCACGGGCGGGACCGGGAGGGCAGCGAAGCGCGTCAGCCGCAAGCCGGCCAGCACCTCGCTCTCGGCCGGAAACCGCTCCTGCGCCAGCACGGCACGTACCCCCGGCGCGGTCCGGCGCCCTTCTTCGCTATCGATGTACACCTCCCAGATGTCGCCCTGGGGCAGGCGGGGGGGGAGGTCGGGCAGCACCAATCGGGTCGCCAGGCTTCCGCGGAGGAGGGGAGTGAGGCGGTCGTAGAGGCCACGATCCGAGAAGAGGGCCGTCCCCTGGTGAGCGTGGAGGAACGTTACAGCCGCGGCAGCGCTCTCGGTCGGGAGACGCGTGGTGGCAGCGGTCACGGTGGCGGAAAGCACCACCCCGCTCAGGAGGACTGCCAGCGCGCCTCCGGCTGGCAAGGCCAGCCGCGCCGGGAATGGCGAGGGACGGCCAAAGAGGACGCAGCTGTACTCGACGACAAGGGCCAGGAGCAGCACCATCCGGGCGAGCACGGCTGCTCCCAGCACGGCTGGTTGATCGGCAAAGAGCAAGAGCGCCAGGGGATACTCGACCAGGTTGACCCCGCTCAGGAGGAGGGCATAGCCGATGCCACGTGCCCCCGGCCAGAGCACCACCACGGGCGCAAGGAGGTAGACGAGGAACTGCGGGCTGTAGCCCTTGGCCACCAGGAAGAACAGGCTGAGGGCCAGCCCACCGGCCGCCACGAGCGCGCGCGGTTGCCAGCGCCGTACGCCCAGCAGCGCTGCGCCGCCGACCATCCCCGCGAGGGCAAGGGCCAGCACGGTGGCGGGGGGAGCAGAACGGTCGCCTCCCACCGCGGTCGCAGGGTCCAGGCGGGTTTCGGGCTGGGCGACCGCTCCACCGCTGTAGTACCCCTCCGCCAGCGCCCAGACCGTCTCCCAGCTGCCGCGCGCGAGGATGCTCATCACCGAGGCTCGTGCCATCGTCGGGTTCGCCAGCGCAAAGGGCAGCGCGATCAGTCCCGCCGCAAGCAGCGTGCCTCCCGCCAGCAACAGCGCAGCCCGGCGCTGGCCCTGGCGCCAGAGGGCGAGCGCCGCTACCGGCGCCACCACCCCCGGGATCACCTTGACCATCACCCCCACGCCCGCAGCCAGGCCGGCGAGCACTGCCCAGCCACTCGAACCTCGCTCAAGGGCGACCACCGCAAGCAGCAGGCTGAGGAGCAGAAAGAAGAGGGGATACCCTTCGAAGCCAGCAGCCCAGTAGAACACCGGGGGGAAGAGCAGCGCCCAGAGCCAGCCCGCGAGGAGACCGCGGTCCGGCCCAGCGACCCGCGTCGCCAGCCGCCCGATCAGAAGGAGGTTGCCCAGCTCGAAGAGGAGCAGCACCGTGCTGAAGACGAGCGTAAAGCCGAATCGGGGGTTATCCCACACCGGCACGAGGGCGCTCAGGCGGTAGACCCCCACCACCAACCAAGGAAAGAGCGGGGGATGCTCCATCCAGAAATCGAGGTAGGGGTACAGGCCACGGTCGGTGAAGCGTGCCCAGTCCTCAAAGAAGAAGTAATCGCTCCAATCGGCGATGTAGCCCACCGGCCGCAGCACGAGCGGCAGCCCCAGCCGCAGGGCGAAAAAGCTCACGAGCAGGAGCAGCCACCCCGTCCGGCGCTGGGCAGCGGTCAGGCTCACGCCCGCACCTCGACTACGCCAAGATCGGCAGCATCCGTTCCATCGAGGAGCAGCAGGCGTCGCCCGCTCGCATCGTACAGCCCCGCTTTCAGCCGGTAGGTACCCGGCCCAGGCAGGACGAGCGTCCGGCGGTCATCTACTGGGGTGGTGAGGGGCCAACGGCTGGTGGGCAGGGAACCTGCCGCGGGCGGGCCATCGTGCTGAGCCACCAGCTGCCCAGTGCTATCGTAGGCGTGGAGGAAGACGGAGTACTCCGGCAACGGACGGTTCGTACTCCAGACCAGCTGGACTGCCGCGGCCGCCCCCGGCCGAGACTGCGGTGTAACGCGCACTGCCAGGAGGGTAACCCCCTCGCTAAAACGTGCACCCGGCCGTTCTTCCAGCGCCCCAGCAGGCACGAAGCGCAGAATGCGGGCGTTGGGCAGCCATTGCTCGCCGAGGGGGAACAGCCAGCCTGCCAGGAGCTGGGTCGCCCGCTGGTGCGGCTCACGGTCGGCTGGGGTGCCCGCGAAGACGAGTGCCACTGGCTCCTCACCCAGGCCAGCCCACTGCCGGGAGGAGCCGCTTGGGTCGATGAGCACCACACGTTGCCGGAGGCCAAGGTAAGGCCGCAGCTCACGGTAGAGGGTGGGGTCGGTCACGACCACCGTTCCACCCACGGCGGCCAGCGTCTCGCGGAGTTCGCGGTAGGGGCTCGCCTCTGCCCGGCCGTGGTAGTAGGTCCAGCCCATCGCGACCACAACCCCTACGACCAGCGCAGTGGCCGCAGCCGCCGCCAGCCGGCGGAGGACTGGCGGCACTCCTCGCGGCCGTACGTGCATCCAGCACTCACCCACGAGGGCCAGCAGCAGCGCCGTCCGCAGCAGCACCAACGCAGTCAGGATGCCACCGTGCTCGCCCAGCATCGCCAGCCAGAACGGCCACTCCAGCAGGTTGACGGTCGAGAGGAGCAGCGCGTAGGCCATCCCGCGGAGATCCGGCCAGAGCAACGGCAGCAGGGCGAGGGGGTAGACGACAAACTGCGCGCTCCAGCCCTTGGCGGCAAGGAGCACGAGCAGGAGGCTCAGCGTCGCGAGCGTCACCACTGTCAGTGGCTTGCGCCAATCATGGCGGCGGGCAAGGGCCAGCGCGATCAGTCCTCCCGCGGCGAGGGAGAGGAGAGTCCAGGGGAAGCGGGCAGGGTGCTGCGGCTGGTAGGCAGCCAGCGCATCGAAGCGTCGATCGAGGGGGGCGACCATCCCGCCACCGACATAGCCATCGAGCAAGGCGTAGACTGTCTCCCATGACGAGCGCGTCAAGATACTGGCGTAGGAGGCGATGGTCATCTCCGGGTTCAGCAGGAGGAAAGGCAGCGCGATCAGCAGCACGGTGAGCGTGAGCGCAAGCGCACACAGCCCGGCTGCGCTGCGCCGTTGGTGCCAGAAGGCGACCACCACCGCCGGAGCGATTGCGATCGGCAGCACCTTGTACTGGAACCCCAGGCCAAGCGCGACGCCGGCCAGCAGCGCGCGCCAGCGTACTCCCCGCTCGCTCGGCAACGCCAACCAGAGGGCGAACAGGAGTGCGAGCACTGCCGGCCCATCGTAGCCAGCGAGGAAAAAGTAGAGCGGCAGGAGGAGCGAGGCCCACGCCGCCGCCGCCAGGAGCGCCAGCGGCTGACCCCAAAGGCGACGCCCGATGAGCCCTATCAGGGCGAGAGTAAGCAGGTCAGCCAGCCAGAGCGGAAGTCCAGTGGTCAGGCTGAACCACAGGGTCGGATCGCGCCAGGGAGGCAGCCACTGGGCAAGCCAGTAGCTGACGACTCCAAAGAGGGGCAGCAGCGGGGGGTATTCCATCCAGAAGTCGCGGTACGGGAAGTAGCCGGCGTCGACGTAGCGCAACCAGCCAGCGAAGAAGTAGCGCTCCGACCAGTCGACCACATAGCCACCCGGGCGCCAGCTCACCAGCGCTGCCAGCCGGAAAGCCCCCACGAGAGCAAGAAGGGCGAGCAACCACTGCTCTCGCTGCAGCCAGAGAAGCCAGCGTCTCACCGTCCGGCAACCTCTACGGTGGCGAAGGGGGCTGAGAACTGCCCGGTGGACTGGCCGCTCAGGTCAAACACGGTCCACGGGCGTTTGCTGTAGTAGCTATAGACGACCACCCGGAGCTGGTAGCTGCCTGCGGGCGCGTCAGGCGGGATGAGCAGGCGGTAGCGGTCGTAGTACACCGCCCCCTGCTTGATCCGATCGGTGGTGAGCAGGCCGTCCCAGGGCTCCTTGTCGACCTGGGCGATCGCCCGACCCTCCGGCCCCCAGAGCTGGAGGGAACTGACCGCACGGAAGCGGACGCGGCGCACCTCGATGGGGGTAACTGGCCGCCAGTACAGACCGATGGTCGCCGGTTCACCGGCCGGGAGCGGCTGGGGAGGGAGGTCGTAGCCGACCAGTTCCAGCTGGGGTCGCCCGCCAGCCGCAAAGGGAATCCGCAGCGGGTGCTGGATCGGCAGTGGATCTACGCGCTGGAAGATCCCGTAGCCATCCTCCTGCCAGAGCAAGCGATAGAGGGGGTTGTTCCACAGCTCATCAAGGGCGCGCCCGAACTGCTCGGGGGTCAACGGCCAGTAGTCCGACCAGTTATCGAGCAGGACGTATTGGGCATCGTGGATGTTGGGGTAGAGATAGACCTCGCGCCGGTGAGCAAGATGCGGCAGCAAGTCCGATTGCACGGAGAGAGAGGCATCCGGAGGAATGCGCCTGAACGCTTCCTGGGCGAAGCGGGTATGGTTGTCGATCATGAATTGCTCCGGGTCATGACGCCGGCCAAGCGGCGTCGGCCCGAAAGCGATCGTGGTTGCGACCGCGGCGATCAGCACGTAGCTCGCGAGTGCATACCTGCCCGCGACCGAACGGAACGGCCGCCAGCGAGCGAGCCAGCTACAGGCCAGGATCGTCCCGGCCATCAGGAAGGGGAGAAGCGGCGCGCTGTACTGGTTGACGATGTCGTACTGCTCTTTGTAGTTCGAAAGCAGGAGATACCCGAAGGTCGGGAGGGAGAGCGCAAAGATCGGCAGGCCGAGAGGGGGCAGCAGCCCCAGTGGCCCCAGCAAGCGCACAAGATACTCGAGGCGCGGCGCCGTCGCGAGCTGGCTGAGCACCCAGAGCGGCCGGGTGAGCACCGTCAGGAGGATCTCAGGGATCGAATCGCCAAGCCAGCCGTAGCGGACGACGAAGTAGTAGACCGGTGCGTTCTGAAAATGGGGCACCGCCCAGCCGACGGTCACGAGCAGCCAGCTCGCCCCCACGATGAGCAGCGCCAGCCCCCAGCGCCAGCGGCGCACCACCAGCAGCGCCACACCAAACGCCATCACGGTGATGGCGATCTCCTCGCGGCAGAGCAGCGCGAGCCCGAGGCAGGCCGCCAGCGGCAGCGGTTGGCGCCGATCGAACCAGTAGACCGCTCCCAGCAGCAGCGGCGTCGTCAGAGCGATCTCGTGGAAGTCGAACAGGTTGAGGTAGTGGAGAGCCGGCAGCAGCAGATAGGCCGCCGCCAGCAAGAGAGCCACCCCGGCACTCGCGAGCCGTCGCTTCGCCAGCGCGTAGACCGGCAGCGCCCCGAGACCAAGCGCGACCGTCTGGAGCAGGAGGAGCGCGCGCGGGTCGGGCCAGACCCAGTAGAGGGGAACGAGCAAGAGGAACACCGGCGCAAAGTGCTGGCCGAGCAGGTTCGCCGAGTACTCGATCATGACGGTGTTCTCGAACCAGCGGCCCTGGCTCGTGTTCCAAAGCACCTGGGTGAAGATCCCAAGGTCGTAAGCGTGGCTCTTGAGCGCATGATGACGGGTGAGGGAGAGGCTGCCGAGCGCCACCACGTAGCCTGCTACCAGCAGACCGAGCAGGAGCGGCGTGGCCCGGGCAACGAGGCTCTCGTACCGTTTACTGGCCAGCGCGAGCGGTCGGCGGAGGAGAGTCAGCACAAGCCAGACAAGCCCTGCTCCGGCCAGGGCCACCGCCAGTGGTAGGAGCAGTTCACCGAAAAGATCGAGCTCGCCCAGCGACCGTTGCATCAGTCCTTGCTCGCGAGCGCGATCACACTCAGCCCGAACGGGAGCGACCAGCGGCGGAGCAGCTGCCCCTCAGCCGCGAGGACGGCAGTCAGGAGCTGGTTGAGAGCGGGAGCGACCGGCTGCAGGTCCGAATCGCTGCTCTGGGGAGCGGCCAGGCTCTCGTAGACCCGCTTCGCCGCGGCCACCGGGAAGAGCACGCTATTCAAATAGCTTGCCCGGCGCACCCGCAGCCCAACTGCAGCCAGCTTCGCGACCAGCTCCCCACGGATGTAGCGGTGGCGGGTGTGCACCGCTCGGTCGTGCCTGCCGCGCAGCCAATCGTAGGCCGGCACGCGCACGAGCACCCACCCCCCCAGCCGGGTCACTCGCGCCAGCTCGGCCAGGGCTAACCGGTCATCGCTAACCGCCAGATGGTAGATGACCTCAAAGGAGGTCACCAGGTCGAACGTGCTATCGGGAAACGGCAGCGCCGTGATCGATGCGCGCACCAGCGGGCCGCCGTTGCGGCAGCGTGCCAGTTGCAACGCCTCTGCCGCGAGGTCGATCCCAACGGGGCACCCGTAGCGCCGCAGGAACTCGAGGTTCTTCCCGGTGCCGCAGCCCGCATCGAGGATCCGACGCGCTGGTTGCGGCGGCAGGGACGCATCGAGCAAGGCAGCCACTGCCCGGCGCATCCCGGCGTACCACCAGAACTGGTCTTCCAGTTCGTACATCCGGCGGTACTCTCCCAGCTTCATGGGCGCACCTGCACCGTCGCGAGGGGAACCGCGTCGCCCATACTGCTGCCCAACCGCCTCCCGCTCGCGAGGTCGTACATCCCGCCAACGAGCCGGTAGTCCCCCGGTGTCACCGGCACCACGAGCTGGACCGGGTCAGCGAGGCGATCGCCCGCCACCCAGGCCGAGGTCGGGAAGAGCCCGCCACGGGGCTGAGCGTCGTACTGCACCACCAGGCGGCCGCTGGCATCGAGCAGCTGGACGAAGACGGTATAGTCCCGCGACGGCACCGCATTCGCCTGCCAGACGAGGTCCAGAGCGAGCGGCGTTCCCGGCGGAACGATAATCACCCCTCTCGCAGCAGCGGGGCGTGCACTGTAGCCCACCAGTTCGATCCCATCCTCCAGGGGCACCCCAAGCGTAACGGCCGGTGGCGGGGGTGGCGGACCAACCACCACGAGCCGTCCGATCGTGAGGGAGGTGCCCGTGCCACCGTCGGGCGTGCGGACTGGCAAGCGCTGGAAGTCGGTCACCGGATAGAAGCCGATCACGACCTCGTAGACCCCCGGAGTTGCCGTGGCAGAGACCGGCACGCTCCGTTCATCGAAGATTGCTTCACCCGCGCGCCAGTAGCGTGTCGGGTAGACGTTGCGGGTCGGCGGGCCATCCCGCTGGCCGGCCTTCTCCAGCCGCTGGTTAAGCAGGTGGACGAATACCATGTAATGCTCATCCAGGTCTCGGAGTGGCTGCCAGGTGAACGAGAACTGCACGTTCTCCCCCGGTCGGACCCGCTGGGGTGCAAAGCGATAGCCGACCAACCGGATCTGCTCGCCGAACACCGCTCCGCTCAGCTGGCCGACCCGCGTTGGATCGTAGCTCGCTGCCACCAGCTGAGGACTACGCACGAACACGACGACTGCCACTGCTGCGACGAATCCCAGGGCAGGCACCGCCACCCGACGCGACCAGGAGAAGCCGACCAGGCGCAGCGTCCACCAGCCAAAACTGGCCACGTAGCACAAGGCGTTGACCAGCGTGAGGCTGAGGTGACGATAGTGCAGCGCTAGCTCTTGCAGGCGAGCGTAGATGAGCGAGTCGTGCAGGACGAGGTTCACCAGAAAGACCATCGAGAGCACGAGGTAAAGCCAGCGCAGCGCTCGCTCACGCCACCACACCAGCGCGAGCAGCGGCAGGACGGCGTAGGCATGGGTCTCATGGACGACCGTCATCAGCATAAAGAGCACGAGCCCGGTGTAGGCGGCAATCTCCAGCGTGCGGAGCTCGTCACGGGTCCGCCAGGCGCACCAGAGGGCGAAGGCCCACCCCAGCACGAGTAGCCCGATCGCGACGAGGCGGTAAGAGAGGGGGCCGAGGAACGGCTCGGTATCCCGGATCTGCCAGGCGTAGCCCCAGCCGACCAGCCACCAGAGATTGTGGGCGTTGTTGGAGAGGAAGGGGTCGTAGTCGGCCATCCGCAGCATCTGGGTCAGGATGCCGTCCGCCGTCCCCGCCAGCAGAAACGGTCCGGTCGCCAGCAGTACGCCTGCTGCTATCCCCACTACTCCGCGCAAGCAGCCAGGCAGTCCTTGCTCACGCAGCGTGATCAGGGCAACGAGGGGAGCAAAGATATCCGCCTGCGGCTTGGTAAAGACCCCCAGCGTAATCACCCCCCACGCGAGGGCCGGCCGCCGCGCCAGCGCCAGCCAGAGAGCGCCGACGATCATGACAGCGTGCGGGGAGTCGGGCATCCCCCAGTAGGCCAGGTCGAAGATAACAGCCGGGTTGAAGGCGTAGCCGAGGGAAGCGGCCAATGCCCAGCGCGGCCCGCCGCGCGGAAGCACGAAGCGATAGATCAGCAGCGCGAGAACAAGGTCCAGCACCAGGCCGGGAGCACGGATGAGCGCGGTAAACTCGGGCCGGTCGAGGTCGAGGGTCGGCGAGACCCAGGCCCGGTAGGCCCGTGCGCCGAGGTCGAGCCAGTAGAGGAACATCGGTGGATAGTCGACCACCACCGGACCGTCGTACGCGTGGACCGCGCCCCGCTCCGCGATCACCCGCAACCAGCTCTTGTACACCTCCAGGTCCCAGACGTTCCCTCCACTCCCAGCAAGAGCCACTCGCACTCCCAGCGCCACGAGCAGGCCAAGGGCAAGCAGCACCCCGCTCTCGCGGGCAAAAGGACGCGCAGGCGCGAGCGCGACCAGCGAGGGGCCCCGCGGTGGCACGGCCGTGCTCACGCCCCCTCCGCAACCACAAGTGAGGTCAGGATGAGGCGGCCTTGCTCATCAGCCGAAGGCAGCCGCTCACCCGTTGGCGGCCAGTACCACCCCACCTCAACAAGGTACTCTCCCGCCGGGGTGGTTGGTGCCACCGTGAATGAGCGCTGATCGCGGACGACCTGTCCCGGCCGCCACTGCTGGGTGGGAAATTCCCCCCCGAGCGGGTAGCCATCGGCCTGCCCCCAGACGGGTGTCCCGTTCGCGGGGTTCAGCTGCCCGCCGATCAGGTGGGCGAACACGACCCAGGGGCGGTCGAGCCGCTGGGTGGGCTGCCAGTAGAGGGTAAGGTCGACCTGATCGCCCGGTCGTACCCGGTCACCGGGGGCCAGCCGGCGGCCCGCGCTGGCCAGCTCAAAGCCAAGCAGGTGGAGGCCCGGCCCCAGCACCCCACCAGGGGGAAGGATAGTCCGCGCGGGCAGCCCAGGCGGGGGCTCCGTCCGGATGATGTCGATCGGCGCGAGCGGAAGCGTGCCCGCTGCGCTCTCGACCTCAACCTGATAGCGCCCTGCGGGCGTGTAGCGGTACACGGCAAACTCGACCTGCTGGCGGACCACTTCACCCATCTGGGCCTGCCGATCGTCCAGCACCCATTCTTCGAGGGGAACGCCCTGCCGATCGCGCAGGCGGAGCACCACGGGCCCCGCTGCCGCCCCAGCAGCCCGCCAATAGAGGGCAACGTGCCCCACGTCACCAGGAGCCAGCCGACGCGCGGGGAGGTCGTAGCCGAGGAGTTGCCGCTCACCCCCAAGCGGCGCGACCAGCGGGGTCTGGGGAGCGAGCGTTTGGAGCGTGGGAGGCCGGCCAGCACGGTCGTAGAGGGTCAGGCGGTTATACCCATTCGGCTGGTCATACACCTTCGGGCGGTGCGCATCCAGCCAGGCCGCAATCGCAAAGGTCGGATCCTGCAGGTGGGCCTCCGCCGCGACGAGCCAGATGCGCTGGTGGCGCTCAGCGATCGGGCCAATATCGCCAGCGGCACTCACGGCAGTGGCAGGAACGGTGTAGGGCAGGCCGTACCAGCGCGGCTGCGCGGGCACGCCGGGGAGGAAGAGATAGCTGAACAGCACTCCACGGTCCCCCGAGACGAGCACGACCCCGTCATCCGGTCGAGCGTAGGCCCGGAGGGCAGCCACGACCGAGTCGAACTCGTCCCGGTGCCGGCGCGCGCTCAAATAGTCCAGAGTGAACAGCCCGCTCACGATGATTACGCCAGCGCTTGCCACCAGGCCAAGCGGCCGCCAGACGCGGAGGGCCGCCCCGAGGGCAGCTGCCACCAGCAGCGCTCCTGCGGGTGCCGCCAGCAGGAAATAGCGCGCCTCCAGGCGGGGGGAGTAGAACAGCGCCCGCGGCTGGGTGGCATACCAGACGGCCGCTGGCACGACCAGCGCGATGAGCAATGGGGCCAGCCAGCCGAAGGCCCAGCCCGGCCCTCGCCCGCGGGGATGGAGCGCAAACAGTCCAAACCCTCCGAGCAGGAGCAGCACCGCAAGCACTCCCGGCCAGAACCGGTCGATGTCGACCGAGACGCCGGTAGTCATCACTACCGCAGAGAGGCGAACGAAGAGGCCAAAATCGACCGGCTCAGCAGTCGACCAGCTCCGCATCCGGCTACTCGCAACCAGTACCCAGCCACCAAAGAGTGCCCCCACCAGCAGGTTGGCGCCGAGCCAGTGCTTCCCCAGGGTGACTGCAGCCCGCCAGCGGCCGTTCATCAGCTCCTGCAGGAGGGCGAGGGTGACAAAGAGCGAGAGGGCCAGCAGCACCGCACCACTGAGATAGAGTGTCCAGAGGGCGAGCGAGGCTGCTGCGACGTAGCCCCACTCCCAGCGCCGCCGTTGGACTGCCCGGAGGGCAAAGAAACAGGCTGCCAGGGCAAAAGCCGTCGCTGGGGCGTACATGCGAAGCTCCTGCGACCACCAGACGGGAAACCGCGCCACGGCCAGGAGCAGCGCAGCCAACAGCGCCACTCGCCAGCCTCCCAGCAGCCGCCCGACCGGAATAGCCAGCGCTACCGTCAGCACCCCGGCCGCGAGGGCGACAAATCGGCCCGCGAACTCGCTCTCTCCAGCAAGGCGTACCTGCAGCCAGAGCAGCCAGAAGAAGGCGGAGTCTCATATGCGTTCCATCTGTGGAGACGCCCGGCGGGACGGGCCGGATTACCGCCTCAATGTAAACGAATGTCAAGGAGTTTTCGATGAAGCTCAGGTCACCGGCGCCGGATTGAACAGCACGAGGTCATTTTCGAGGCCGTGCTGCTCCGACCACGTCCTGCGGCCGGAGGCCGTTTCCAGAATGAGCCGGAACAGCGCCCAGCCGGCCTGTTCGATGTTCATTCCGCCCGCGGCGATGCCGCAGGCGTCGAAGTCGATCAGGTCCGGCCAGCGCCGTGCCAGCGCCGTGCGCGAACTCACCTTGATCACCGGGCACATGGGCAGCCCATACGGCGAGCCCAGGCCGGTGGTGAACACATGGACGTTCATCCCCGCGGCCAGTTCGAGCGTTCCGCAAATGAAGTCGCTCGCCGGGCCGGCCAGAAACAGCAGGCCTTTCTTTGTCGCCCGTTCGCCCGGCGCAATGACGCCCTCCAGCGGCGCCGTGCCGGACTTCGCCACCGACCCCAGCGCGCTGATGATGACGGTGTTCGGCGCCGACGACAGCATCGGGGCGAGGGCGCAGCAGCGCATCGAGGCTTTCTTGCGCGCCGCCGCCCAAAAGACGCAACCAACGCCGGATGACGTGCGGCAACTGCAGGCGCTGATCCGTCGCCTGGGCACGGGCTTCTACCGCACCGAGCTGCAAACCCTGTTCAACCGCTGGCAGCAAGCGCCCGACTTGCGCGCCATCGAGCAGGTGATCCCCACCCTGCAGTCAGACACGTTGAAGGACGAACTGCGCGCGCTGATCCTCAAGGCACAGGAAGTGAAGGGCAGTGCGGAGGGCAGCGATGCTTAAGCCCATCCACCGCGTGCCGTGCTCACCGGCCCTCGCTGCCTGCCAGCAGTTGATGCGTCGCTTCGCGCTGTGGCTGTGCGACCCGCAGGTCTGCGGTACTTCCATCACGCAGGTGAATCTGCAAGTGAAGATGGGCAGCGCCATCGAAGGCGATTGGTTGTGGCAGTTGCTGGCCGGCAGCACCGGCACCAAGGCGCTGTTGGACAAGGCGAAGCGCATTGCCGGTCTGCCGCCGGTCGACAAGACCGGGCTTACGCAGTGGGTTCAAGCGGTGAGCGCGCTGGCTCAACACTTCGGCCCGACACCGCCCGCCGCCTTGCCAGTGACTCCCCCCAACGGCTGGGGGGCTCGGGACGAACGCTGGGCTAGCTTCAAGGCTTTGATGGTGGCGTTCTACGAGGAGGGCTTGCGCAACGGCCTGCCTTACGCCGCCAACGGCGCCGCCACGGCCGATGCTGCGCTGCGCGTGAGCTACGACCAATTCGTACGCGAGTTTCGCGCCGCGCACCGCCTCGACCCCCACCCGGATGCCCGCGATGTCTGCGTGCTCTGCGGCGGGCCGCTGGTGCTGCCCGCCGTGGACCACTGGCTGGCCAAGAAAGCGTTCCCGCTGCTGGCCGTGTGCGCCGACAATCTGCTGCCGATCTGCGGGGAATGCAACTCCACGCACAACAAGGGCCAAAAGGATGTCCACACCAGCGGCGCGTTCTCCGATTGGTTCCACCCCTACCTGCGTCATGCCAATGGGGCCATCCGGCTGCGCTACGACGATGCCGTCTTGGCCGTGCGCGTCGAGAGCGCAACACCTACCGATTTGGTGAAAGTTCAAACCCTGGACAGCTTGCTCAACCTGGGCCAGCGCTGGACGCGGGAGTTCAAAGCCGAATATCGGCGCCTGCAGCGCGAGGCGCAGCGCCGACACATCGGCAACGTGCAAGCGCTTCAGCAGCGCCTCATGGAGTACCGCCAGGATCTATCGGCAGCCGAGCCACACCACGAGGTTCACGCCCTGCTGGCTGAGACGCTGCTCGACCCCGCGCGCTTGCAGGCGTTTGCTCAGTGAATGCCTATACCACGCGGGGAGCCCCATTCATGCTCATGAGCTCGGCAGGCGAGTCGTCACATGGTCAACTACCCGCCACCAATCTTCTTTACTCGATACGGACAGCGAAGGTCCCTGGACCCCACACCGT
>JAILZB010000020.1 GCA_023512725.1 Chloroflexota bacterium
GACGCGGATCGGGCGCCCGTTCAGCCGGGCGCCCGCGCCATGCTCAGCAGCGTACTGTTCGCCGAGAGCAGGGGCCACCACGACAGCAGCCGCAAGCTCGCCGCGCCGCGCGTAGGCGAGAGAAACGGCGAAGAACGGGTGGCCGTGTACGTAGTTGGTGGTCCCATCGAGTGGGTCGATGTACCAGCGGTGGTCGGGGTCGCTACCAGCGACGCTGCCTTCCTCGGCCACGACCAGGTGGCTGGGGAAGTGGCCGTGAACGATGCGGACGATTTCGCGCTCGGCTGCTAGGTCAGCTTCGCTCACCAGGTCGGTCCGGTTTTGCTTGGTCGCGTAGTGGGCGATCTGGCCGCGCTGAGCCAGCAGGATCGCCGCTGCTGCCTCGGCGGCCGCGAAGGCGACAGTGAGGGGCTCCATCTTCCTCCGGGTGCACCCGGTATGGTAGCTTAGCGAGCGATGACGAGTGGGGTGGGAGCCTCCAGGGGCCAGATCCCGCTCAGGCGGTACTGAACGATCTGCTCGACGCTGATGAGCGGCAGGTCGTAGGCGGCGCTCAGGGCGGCCAGCTCGGGGAGCCGCGCGACCGTGCCATCGTCGTTGACGACTTCGCAGATGACCGTGGCGGGGGGGAGCCCGGCGAGGACCGCTAAGTCGATTGAGGCTTCCGTCTGCCCGCGGCGGCGCAGCACCCCACCTTCGGTGTAGCGCAAGGGGAAGACGTGGCCCGGGCAGGTAAGGTCTTCCGGACGTGCCGTCGGGCTCGTCAGCACGCGGATTGTCGTCGCGCGGTCGGCAGCGGAAATGCCCGAGCCAATGCCGTGCGCTGCATCGACCGGCAAGGCGAAGTTGGGCAGGTCAAGCGAGTTGCTCAGCGACGCCCCGGCCCGGCGTACCAGGGGGAGCTGGAGGCGTTCGAGCTGCTCACCAAGGACGGGGACGCAGATTAGCCCGCGGCCGTGGCGGGCGAGGAAGGCGATCGCCTCGGCGCTGACCGCTCTCGCCGGAAGCGCCAGGTCCCCTTCGTTTTCGCGGTCCTCATCGTCGACGATAATCACCATCCGACCCTGACGGAAGGCCTCGATCGCTTCAGGAACGGTCGCGAAGGGCGCCGCCCGGTGGTTTCTGGACATTCAGTACCTCCGGAAGCATCCGAAATTGTACCACGGGTCGGCGCCCCCGCCGAAATCGGTGCGTGCCTCAGGAGGGCGATGCAACTCGTTCGGTTTACCCGCTTTGGTGGTCCGGAGGTGCTGGAGCTGGCGGGAGCGCCGCTGCCAATCCCCGGGCCCGGTCAGGTTCGGGTCCGCCTGACGGCGGCGGCGGTGAACCACGCTGACCTCGCCCTGATCGCGGGAAGCTACCCGCTGCGCCCCCGCCTTCCCGCGACCCCTGGCCTCGAAGGGGCCGGCTGGGTAGAGGCAGTCGGGCCGGGAGTGACGGAAGCTCACCTGGGTGAGCGCGTGATCCTCCCCCTGGGCGCAGCGGCGGGCCAGGGCACCTGGCGGGAGGCAGTGGTCGTGCCGGCGGACCTCCTGCTGCCAACGCCACCTGCCCTCACCGACGAGCAGGCGGGTGGGCTTTGGGTCAGCTATCTGACGGCCTGGGCGCTCCTGACCACCGACTGGGGGGAAGCGCCCGGGCCAGCGCTCGCTACGGCGGCTGGCTCGAGCGTTGGCCTCGCCCTCGGTCAGCTCGCTCGTCTGCTTGGCAGGGAGCTCGTCGGTCTGGTGCGACGGCCGGAGCTCGCTCCTTGGCTCCTCACCCAGGGGTACCAGCGCGTGATGGTGGCGGAGGCAGCCAGTGCGGACCTCAGGGAGGAACGCGAGCGTTACCCCCTGGTGCTCGATGCTGTGGGCGGACCAGGGGTGGCAGCCCTGCTGCGGATGCTTGCACCGGGAGGGGTGCTCGTCCTCTACGGCACGCTCGACCCGGCGGCAGCGGGGTTCGCGGGGCCAGAGCTGCTGTTTGGCGAGAAGCGGCTCGCTGGCTTCTGGCTGAACCGCTGGCTCGGGCGCGTTTCGGCTGAGGAGCGCGAGGCCGCCTATGTCACCCTCTTAGGCTGGTTCGCCAGCAGCGACCTCCAGCCCCGGGTCGAGCAGGCGTTTCCCCTCGCGGAAGTGAGAACAGCCTGCCAGGCCCTGCTCCGGCCCGGCCGTCGCGGCAAAATCTTGCTCCGTCCTACGCCGGCTGGTCAGGGGCCGTGAGGGAGGCTCACCCCGTGCTGGTTGCCTAGTTACGGTCCCCCCACTTGAACGACCAGAGCACGCCCGCGAGGGCGAGCAGGCTGAAGCCGATCATGAAGTACATGAACAGGTCCATCGTGTTGACGATGGAAGTGTCGATCACGGTGCTCTCCTGCTAGCGTGGCATTCCCAGGCCACGAGTGGCAATGATATTGCGTTGGATCTCCGAGGTGCCGCCCGCGATGGTCGAGCTAGTCGCCAGCAGCCGGGCATCGATCAACTTCCCGCGCAAGGCGGCCCACTTGCTCCCGTTCCGCAGCGGAGCATAGGGTCCGAGCACCTGGAGCCCGACGTCGTACAGCCGCTGGGTCAGCTCGGTACTGTAGAGCTTCGAGAGGCTCCCCTCTTTGTTCGGCACGCCGCCGTGCATCTGGACCGAGACCGTGGCGTAGGCGAACAGCTTGGCAACCTCGATCTCGATGGCCAGCTGGGCGAGCTTCGCCTGGATGACTGGGTCCTGAGCAAGGGGTGTGCCATCCGGCCCTGGTGTCTCCCGGGCGTACTGGACGAGCTCCTCGAGGACCCGCCGGGCCTGGGCCGAGCCTGCGACGAGCGAGCGCTCAAAGTCCAGGGTGGTCGTCATCACGTACCAGCCCATGTCCTTCTGGCCGACCAGGTTCGAGCGGGGGACCCGCACGTCGTCGAAGAAGGTCTGATTGAGGTGGTGGCGGCCGGTCATATCGATGATCGGGCGGACCGTGATCCCAGGCGATTTCATGTCCACCATCAGCAGGGAGATCCCGCGGTGGCGGGGCGCCTCGGGGTTGGTCCGCACCGCCAACCAGCACCAGTCGGCGAAGTGGCCGAAGGAGGTCCAGATCTTGGTGCCGTTCACCACGAACTCATCACCATCCTCGACCGCGCGGGTCTGGAGCGAGGCGAGGTCGGAACCGGCCTGCGGCTCTGAGAACCCCTGACACCACCAGACGTCGTGGTTAGCGATCCGGGGCAGATGGTACGCCTTCTGCTCGGGGGTGCCGTGCAGGATGAGCGAGGGGCCGATAAAGTGGACGCCCGGCCCGGCGTAGGGAGCGCGGTGGTAGGCGTACTCCTCGTTGAAGATCATCTGCTCGATGACCGTCTTCCCGCCGCCGCCATACTCCCTGGGCCATCCCATGGTGAGCCAGCCCTTGGCGCCCAGCTTCTTGATGAAGCGGTTGATCTCAGCGCGCCCCTCGGGGGTCTCCATATCCCCGCCGTCGTAGTCGGGGCCGAGTTCCTGCCGCAGCCACTGGCGAACCTCCTGCCGCCAGGCCTCCTGCTCAGGAGTAAAACGGAAGTCCATCGCTCTGCTCCTCTGGTGTACCCCCTTCATTCTGCAATCGGGGCCACGTGCCGTCAAATGGGCGCGCGGCTAAGTACGTGCGTCAGCGGCCACTGGTCTGCTAGAACCAGAACAGGAGAGCGAAGCCATGATCGAGTCGCACACCACCCCAGCCGAACGCGTTCAGCTCCTGCGCCAGCGGATCGCCGAGGCCGACTACGCCTACTACGTGCTGGATGACCCAGTCATCTCGGATGCCGAGTACGATGCCCTGATGCGCGAGTTGCGCCAGCTCGAGGCTGAGCACCCGGAGCTGGTCACTCCCGACTCGCCGACCCAGCGGGTCAGCGGGCAGCCCTCCCGCCAATTCGCACCCGTCACCCACCTGGTCCCGATGCTCTCACTCGGCAACGTCTTCACGCCGGAGGAGCTGGCCGGCTGGGCGCGCATGGTCACCAACCTGCTGGGCCAGGAGGTCGTCTGGTGCGTCGAGCCCAAGATCGATGGCGTGGCCGTCTCGCTCCAGTACCAAGATGGCATCCTGGTCGCCGGAGCGACCCGTGGCGATGGGGTGACCGGAGAGGATGTGACCGCGAACTTGCGGACGATCCGGGCGATCCCGCTGCGGCTGCGTCAGGGAGTGCCAGGGCGGCTGGATGTGCGGGGGGAGGTCTATCTCCCGCGGGCGCGGTTTGCCGCCCTCAACCAGGCCCAACTCGCGGCCGGCCAGCGAACGTTTGCCAACCCTCGCAACGCCGCTGCCGGCTCGCTCCGCCAGAAGGACCCGAGCCTGACGGCCAGCCGCGGCCTCGCCTTCTTCGCCTATAGCGTCGTCCAACCGGAACTGCTCGGCATCGCGACCCAATACGACCTGCTCCAGAAGTTGGGAGAGCTCGGCTTCCAGGTGGCGCCGGGTGCCCAGCGCTGCACCAATCTCGCCCAGATCTGGGAAGTGGCCGAGCGCCTGCGGGAGCAGCGGGAGGCGCTTCCCTTCGAGACCGATGGGGTGGTGGTCAAAGTCGACCGCTTCGCCTTCCAGGATCAGCTCGGTGCCCGCGACCGTGAACCGCGCTGGGCGATCGCGATCAAGTTCCCCGCCACCCAGGGGC
This sequence comes from Chloroflexota bacterium, assembly GCA_023512725.1. Taxonomy (GTDB): domain Bacteria; phylum Chloroflexota; class Dehalococcoidia; order SpSt-223; family SpSt-223; genus JANWZD01. The sequence continues at coordinate 4,617 of JAILZB010000020.1, forward strand.
AGACGCGCCTGAAGGATATTGTGGTCCAGGTGACGCGCCGAGGCCAGCTCGCTCCCCGGGCAGTGCTGGAGCCCGTGCCAATCGGCGGAGTCACGGTCAGTTCGGCCTCGCTCTTCAACGAAGAGGAGATCGCCCGCCTGGGCGTGCTGATCGGCGACCGAGTAGTCGTTGAGCGACGGGGTGATGTCATCCCCCAGGTGATCGCCACCCTCACCTCCCAGCGGACGGGGGAAGAGCGACCGTTCCGGATGCCTGAGCGCTGCCCCTCGTGCGGCACCCCGGTCGAGCGGCGGCCGGGGCAGGTGGGGGTGTACTGTCCGAACACCTGGGGCTGCCCGGAACAGGCGCTCCAGCGCGTGATCTGGTTCGCCTCCCGGGCCGGGATGGATATCGAAGGGCTTGGCCCCGAGCGGATCGAGCAGCTGCGTGATGCCGGCCTGGTGCACGACGCCGCGGACCTCTACCGCCTGACGGTGGACCAACTGGTGCAGCTGGAGCGCTTTGCGGACGTCTCGGCTAAAAAGCTGGTGGAGGCGATTGAAGCAAGCAAGCGCCAGCCGCTCCCACGCCTGCTGGTTGCGCTGGGGATCGGCGATGTGGGGGAGGCGACGGCACGGGACCTTGCTGAGGCCTTCGGGTCGCTTGCCGAACTCCGCCGGGCGACGGTCGAAGCGTTGCAGCAGGTGCCAGGGATCGGGCCGAAAGTTGCCCAGGCGATCCGGGCCTTCTTCGACGACCCCCAAAATGCTCGCTTGCTCGATGAGCTTGCCGCGCTCGGGGTCACCGGTGGCGAGATGAAGCGGCGGGTGGTGGGGGATGCCCTTCGCAGTCAGAGCTGGGTCATCACGGGAACGCTCGATTCCATGAAGCGGGAGGAAGCGGAGGCGGCACTCCGCGCCCTTGGGGCAACGGTGACGGGTGCGGTCTCGCGCAAGACGACCGCAGTCGTGGTGGGCCGCGAGGCGGGGGCCACCAAGCTGGCGAAGATCGCGGAGTACGGCATTCGCACCCTCAACGAGCAGCAGTTCCTGGAACTGCTTGCCCAGCACGGCGTTCCCGTGCCCGCGAACCGCTAACGTGCCGCTGGCTGGGGACGGAGTTCTTGCCCACGGTTAGGGAGGACCATCAAGAAGGCCTGCACCGGCCAGGTGAGCGCCGCTTCCCGCCGGCGGATCGCGAGCACCTCGCGGCGCACCGGTGGGGCGTCGGCGACGACCACCGGAACGACCGTGCCGGCGTTGACCTCTCGCTCGACTGCAATGCGGGGGAGGAGCGCCACGCCCAGCCCGGCTTCGACGAGCCGCTTGGCCGTCTCGACGTTATCGATCTCGAGCTTGACGTTCGGCGTGACGCCGTGGGCAGCAAAGAGCGCCCAGGTCAGTTCGTGCCAGCGCGAAGTCCGGTCGAACAGGACGAGCCCTTCATCGGCGAGCTCGGCGATTGAGATCTCGCCACGGGAAGCAAAGCGGTGGTGCGGCGGCGCGACAAGCACCAGTTCTTCGTAGGCCACGGGGTAGGAGTCGATGGCGGGGTGCACCACTCGCCGGACCAACCCGAGGTGGACGGCATCTTCCAACACCAGCCGGAGGATATCCTCCGAGTGTCCGGTCCGGATCGCGAGTTCGACATCGGGGTTGGCGTGGGCGAACCGGGCCACCATGGGCGGCAAGAAGTAGGTGCTGATGGCTGGAGCAGCGCCCAGGATCAACTGCCCCCGGCGACCCGCTCGGAGGTCAGCCAGTTCCTGCCGGCCCTCCTCGAGCTCGCGCAGCACCCGTTCCGCGTGGCGTAGAAAACGGCTTCCGGCTTCGGTGAGGACGACGCCCCGCCGGCTGCGGATGAAGAGCTTCTGTCCGAGTTCCTGTTCCAGGGTGTGCAGGCGCGCGGTGACCGAAGGCTGGGTGAGGTAGAGCGCCTCGGCTGCCTTGGTCACGCTGCCGTGGTGCGCCACCGCGACAAACGCCTCGATCAGCCGGAGATCCATCTTTTCCTCAGGACGAGTCTCGCCTGATGATACCAGACCGCCTGGTGGCGCTCTGGTGCGGAGAGCACGGCCGGGCAGGAGTGGGAGGCGTGGCGGGAGCGAGCACCCCTGCCGCGGTGGTGGCGCTTCTGCGGCGCTGCTGCCATCGGCTCGGCGATAGCCAGGGGTGAGGACTCTGAGGGGAAGAGCGGTGGGCAGGGTTGCGTGGACTGCGGAGCAGAAAAACGCCCCGCTGGCAGGAGGAGAGCGGGGCGGGTGCCGAAGGAGGGATTTGAACCCTCACGCCCGTAAGGACACTACGCCCTGAACGTAGCGCGTCTGCCATTCCGCCACTTCGGCGCGGTGGAGATGAGGGGACTCGAACCCCTGACTTCGGCGATGCGAACGCCGCGCTCTCCCAGCTGAGCTACATCCCCAGGGGACGCCTAAGTATACCCAGCGGCCAGCTGCCAGGGCAACTGACATCTCCTCGTCCGGCGATGGGCAAGAGGGGGCTTTCGCTTTCCTCGCCTCACGCTGCATGAGCATGCGGATACGCTTGCCAACCGATGAAAGTCGAGCTACACTCGAGCTTGAGAAAACTGCGGAAGGCGGCGCGAGCAGCCGATAGGGAGAAGAAGGGGAGGGAGCACCATGCCAACTGTACTCGTTATCGATGATGACCCGTTTCTCCGTCGGCTGCTGGCAGCAACCTTCCGTGGCCTCCAGCTGCTCACCGCTGCCGATGGCTGGCAGGGTCTCGCCCTCGTGCGGCGTCACCGGCCGGCGGTGATCGTGCTCGACGTCACGATGCCGGGGGTGAGTGGGCTGGAGGTTTGTCGTGCCCTCCGGAGCGACCCCGAGCTCGCGGCAACCCCGGTCATCTTGCTGACCGGCAATACCGACCCTGAGACGCAGGAGGCTGCTCGCCTCGCTGGCGCAACCGCCTTTCTGACCAAGCCGTTCCGGCCGATGGCCTTGCTCAGCCTGATCGACCGCTATACGGGCGGCTTCAGCTTCTCCCCCTCGCACGATCCTCAGCCTACGTGGGGGGCAGCAGCGGCCGCCCAATAATCACCAGAGCGAGCAGGTTGGCCAGCGGTGCAATCAGGTTGGCCAGCCGCGTGCTCCCACTGACGAAGTCCACCGCGAGCAGGAAAAGGACGACCGGTCCGAGGAGAAGCGGCCCGACCACCTCGTAGCGCTGGAGCAGCGGTAGAGCGCGCCGAGGCAGTAGGAACCCCAGTAGCCGCGCACCATCGAGCGGAGCGATCGGCACCACGTTGAAGGCAGCCAGCATGATGTTGAAGAAAATGAAGTATCCCAGAACATCGGCCGCCAGGTAGGCCGGGTCGTCCTGGGCAAAGGGCAAGGGGTAGAAGGCCGGAGAGTGCCATTTCAGCACGCCCAGGCGAATGGGAAGCGCAAGCACTCCGGCAAGCCCGATGTTGGCGAGCGGTCCGGCCAGGGCCACTACCGCTGGTCCCCGGAGGGGGCCGAAGCGGAGCTTGAACGGATTGATCGGCACCGGCTTGCCCCAGCCAATTCCGACCACGAGCAACATTATCGTCCCGAACGGGTCGAGGTGACGCAGGGGGTTGAGCGAGATCCGCCCCGCGAGGCGTGCGGTCGGGTCTCCCAGCCAGTGCGCGACCAGCGCGTGCGCGGTCTCGTGGATGGTTAGCCCCACCAGCAGCCCGAGCAGCGAGAGCAGAAGGATATCCGGCAGGACGGGGAGCGCCGCCAGCCCGCGCTGGGGGTCGCGCAGCACTTCGAGGAGGACGCGGAGAAGCACGGCAAGGGCAATTCTACCGGTCCCGAGCAAGCCGGAACTCGGGAGACTCGCCCGGTAGCTCCCCCTTGACAAGCTGGGCGCTCTGCGCTACGCTATTCCTGCGCTGACGAACGGCGCAAAGCACGGTGATGAGAGCCGAGCGAAGACTCGCTCGGCTTTTTTGTGCGGTTGCGCCACGCTTCCCTTCGGCTGCCGCTAGCAGACCGTTTGGCGGGGATAACGGTCTGCTAGCGGTTTTTCTTTGCTGAGCGCCCCCTTGTCAGGCAGGCCAGAACGCAGTACAGTTGCAGCACACGGTTGCTGCTCGCTGTAGGAGAACGTAAAGGTGCTTCGCCATCGCGCCGCCACCGTTCTGCTGATGGGCTCGCTCGTGCTGAGCCAGCCGTTTGGTACGGAGGCGCGCTGGGCCCTCCCCCCCCGGCCGATGGCAACCGGCCTGGCCGTCGTGCCCCAGGAGCGGCTCGATAGCGCGGCAGTGGCGGAAGCGGCGCGACCAGCAGTAGTACGGGTCTTTGCCTACCTGCAGCTTCCGGGCCTGGCGGAGCCGCTCCTGGTTGGGCAGGGCTCTGGGATGGTCGCTGACGCGGCCGGTCACATCCTCACCAACAACCACGTGGTTGCCGATGGCGAATTCTTTCTCGTCACCTTCGCAGATGGGCGTCAGGCTGAAGCGTGGCTGGTCGGGCGCGATAGCCGCTCCGATATCGCGGTGCTCGGCGTGGCCCTCCCGGAACTCCAGCCGGTTCGGTTTGGGGACTCCAATCAACTGGCCGTTGGGCAGGACGTGATCGCGATCGGCTATGCCGTGGGGCTGCCCGAAACGCCCGCCGTTCGGGGGGGCACCGTCCTCTCGCTGGATAGTCGGATCCTCGCGGGAGATGTGGAGCTAGCGGGGCTGATCCGGTCGAACATCCCTCTTTACCCGGGGGATAGCGGTGGTCCTCTCCTGGATAGCAATGGTGCCGTCGTCGGGATCAATGCCGCCATTGTCGCGCGGCGGGTCGGTCGGAGCGAGACGAGCTTCAGCATCCCCGTCAATCAGGCGCTGCCGATCGTCGATTCGCTCGTCACCTACGGTCGGGTCATTCGCCCGACCCTCGGCGTCAGCGGCGTGGCCACCGGTCGCACCGCCGACCAGCCTGCCGGGCTGCTGATCACGACGCTGGTGCCCGAGTCGCCTGCTGCCACCACAGGATTGCAGGAGGGCGATATCATTACCAGCGTAGATGGCGTACCGATCCTGACTTTGGCCGACCTGGAGGCGCTCCTCGCCCAGCGGGCGGTCGGCGAGCAGGTCACGGTCGAGTACGTCCGGCAGCAGGACGGCCAGCGCACCCGGCTGAAGCTGACCCTCAGCGAAGCCCCCTGAGCGTTCCTCCGGCCTCCTGCCCGCCTGACCCGGAGGATGCCGTGGATTTCCGTCTGAGCGAAGAACAGGCGCTCTTTCAGCGTTCTGTCCGCGAGTTCGTTGACCGCGAGGTTGCTCCCCACGCTGCCACCCTGGATGCCACCACGACCTTCCCGCACGAGACCCTCCGCAAACTTGGTGACCTCGGCCTGACCGGGCTGGGCATCCCCCCCGAGTACGGCGGGAGCGGCGGTGACAACATCATGGTCGCGATCGCAATCGAGGAGCTGGCGCGCGGCTGCGCTGCGACGAGCACCGTCTACGCTGTCACCCTTTCCCTCTGCACCCACGTAATCTGGACCTTCGGCAACGAGGATCAGAAACGCCGCTACGTTCCCGCCCTCTCCCGGGCCGAGAAGCTGGGTTGCTACGGCCTGACCGAGCCCGAGGCTGGCTCCGATGCCGCGTCTCTCAAGACCCGCGCGCGCCGGAACGGCGATTACTACTTTATCAGCGGGACCAAGCAGTTCATCTCCAATGGCGACCAGGCGGATACCATGATCCTGTTCGCCACGCTCGACCCCTCGCTCCGATCCCGTGGCATCACCGCCTTCATCGCCGAGACCCGTCAGCCCGGCTACCACGTGCTCAAGGTCGAGAACAAGCTCGGGATCCGTGGCTCCTCAACCGCCGCCATCGCTCTGGAGAACCTGGAAGTGCCGCTGACCAACCGACTCGGTGACGAGGGCGAGGGGTTCAAGATCGCGATGCAGGTGCTGGACTGGAGCCGGATCGGCATCGCGGCCCAGGCGGTTGGGATCGCTCAGGCTGCCCTGGAAGCAGCCGTGAGCTACGCCCGCCAACGCCACCAGTTCGGCCGCCCGATCGCCGAGCACCAGGCCATCCAGTTCCTGATCGCCGATATGCGCACCCGGATCGAGGCGGCCCGGCTGCTCACCTACTGGGCGGCTGACCTCCACGACCGTGGCATTCGTCACACCGCCGAGACGTCGATGGCGAAGCTGTTCGCGAGCGAGATGTGCGAATGGGTCACCTCCAAGGCGCTCCAGATCCACGGTGGCTATGGCTACTTGAAGGACTTCCCCGTCGAGCGCTACTACCGCGATGCCCGCATTACCCAGATCTACGAGGGGACAAGCGAAGTCCAGCGGATGGTGATCGCCCGTGAGACGCTCGGGCGCCGGAGTGGGAGCTAGCTTCCGGCGGTCACCCGGTAGTTCGGCGCCAGGCCCCAGGAGCTCACCGGCCAGTAGGAGATCCAGGCTTTGCCGATGATCATGTCGCTGGGCACCATCCCCCAGACGTGGCTATCGCTCGAGTTATCGCGGTTGTCGCCCAGGACGAAGAAATTGTTGGCTGGCACCTTCTCGGGCCCGAAGTTGTAGCTGGCGCGGTCGCGCAAGTACGGCTCGTCCAGCCGTTGCCCGTTGACGAAGACGACCCCATTGCGCACTTCGACCGTCTCACCTGGCACCGCGATCACCCGCTTGACGAAATCGCGGCTTGGCTCCTTGGGGTACCGGAAGACGACGACATCCCCCCGCTCAGGGCGCTGGAAGAGGTAGAACGGCTGGTCGGCTGGCCACTGGAGGAACGGCAGCAGGCGGTTCAGGGTGGTGGGGTCGAGGTGGAAGTAGATCGCCTTGTTCACGAGCAGGAACTGCCCGGAGTGGAGGTTGGGCTCCATACTAGTGCCCTCGACCCGGTAGGGCTGGACGAGCCCACGCACCACCAGGAAGATGATCAGGGTCAGGAGAATGGTTTCGATGATCTCGCGGAAGGCCGACCGAACGTCGAGCGCATTCCGTCGGGTGAGGGGGGCCTCTTCTATCGTCACGTGAAACTCCACGAGCGGCGGCTTGACCTTGCGAACCGCCGCTCGCTTCTTTCATTATAGGAGACCTGCTGGCAGCGGGCTAGCACCACCGTCGCCCACGCTCAGTCCCCCAGCTCGCGGTAAAGATAGAGTGCAAGCGCCAGCCCGATCAGGACCGCGAGCCAGAGTGCCTGCCGTCCCAGGAGCAACAAAAACGCCCCGGCCACAACCACCGCCCCGACCACAACGAGCCACTCGCTCACGCTGAGCCGACGCCAGCGCCGACGCACGGTGCGGTCGGCAAGCCATTCGCGAAGCCGGGCGCGCACGCTGGCCCCGCGCAGGGGCACTGCCCCCCGGCGTACCCCCGGCCGAGGAGTGGCGCGCGGCCGCCGGATGCTCATCCTACCCGGGCGGGTTCCGCAGTTGCCCGCGCCCGGGCGACTGCCTGGGTGAAGCGTTCCCGAAAGACGGTCGTGTCGAACGTCTGCGCCCAGCGGATGGCGTGCTCCGGCTCGAAGGGCAGCTGCTCCAGCCGGAGCACCGCGTCCGCCAGCGCCTCGGCGGTTGGCTGATGAAAGAAGACGCCCGTCTGACCATCGAGCACCGTCTCGAGGGCGCCCCCAGCCGCGTAGGCAACCACCGGCCGCCCAGCGGCCTGCGCTTCGACTGGCGTAATGCCAAAGTCCTCCTCCCCAGGAAAGACCAGCGCCCGGCACTCGGCGAACAGACGGTTCACCTGCTCGTCCGGCAGCCGACCGAGGAAGCGGATCGTTGGCCCGGCAATCCGTTCCAGGGCGGCGCGGTCGCGTCCGCTGCCCACGATCCAGAGCGGCTTCCGCAGGAGGTTAAAGGCGCGAATGGCAAGGTCGACCCGCTTATAGGGGATTAAGCGCGAAACGACCAGATAGAACTCGCCGACTTCACGGGTGGGCTGAAAGCGGCGCGTCTCGACCGGAGGATAGATGACCTCGGCCTCGCGGCGGTAGAACTTGCGGATCCGGGCGGCGATCGCCCGGGAGATGGCGATGAACGCATCGACCCGGCTGCTCGCGACAGCATCCCAGAGCCGCAACGCCGAGACCAGAAACGGCAGCATGGCCCGCCCCAGGCGCCCGACCCGTTCGCGTTCGAGGTACTGCGGCAGCATCCAGCAGTAGCGGGGCGGGGTGAGGCAGTAGTTGAGGTGCACCGTCTCCGGGCGGGTAATCACCCCGTGGCAGAAGCCGCTGCTGTTACTGATCACCAGCTCGTAGCCGGAAAGGTCGAAGCGCTCGAAGGCAAGGGGATAGAGCGGGAGGTAGAGCTGGTGGTGACGGGTGACGCCCGGTAACCACTGCATGAACGAGGTGCGGATATCCCACTGGCGATATTTGGGGTGCATGAGCGTGGGGTCGTACATCGAGGTGTAGACCGGTGCCTCGGGGTAGAGGTCATGCAACACATCCAGGACGCTCTCCGCTCCGCCGGTCTGGTTCAGCCAGTCGTGGACGATCGCGACCCGCACGCTCTCTCACCGTTGCCGCCTGGCCCTGCTCGGGGGGCGGGTGCGCGGAGTATAGCAACGGGGCGGGTGGTCGTCACTGCCGCTCGCGCGGAAATGCCTGCTACACTTCCTTGGTTCTGGTTCGGAAAGGAGCACAGGCGATGCCGGTCATCGTCGTGGTGGGTGTCTACTGGGGTGACGAAGGCAAAGGGCGGGTGGTTGACCTGCTCGCCCGCGAGTGCCAGGTGGTGGCGCGCTACGCTGGAGGAGCCAACACCGGCCACACCGTGATCAACGACCTGGGCGAGTTCAGGCTGAAGCTCATCCCCGCCGGGATCTTCAACCCCGACTGCCTCTGCCTCATCGGCAATGGGGTCGTGGTGACCCCGCAGGTCCTGCTGGACGAGATCGCCGAGCTGACCGCCCGGGGCGTGGCGGTAACAAACCTGCGGATTAGCGACCGTGCCCACGTGGTCCTTCCCTATCACCTCATCATCGAGCAGCAGGAAGAGCTGCGGCGCGGCCCCTTTGCCATTGGGACCACCCTCAACGGCATCGGCCCCGCCTATGGGGATAAGACCTCGCGCGATGGCATTCGGATGGCTGAGCTGATCCAGCCTGCGGTGCTGCGCGAGCGGCTCGCCAACGTGCTGGCGCGCAAGAATGAGCTGATCACGCGGGTGTATGGGCTACCACCGCTGGACTTCGATCCCCTCTACGAGCAGTACCGCGCCTATGGCGAGCGCCTGGCCCCCTATGTGACCGATACTGGAGCGCTGATCCGCCAGGCGGCGCGCGCGGGCAAGACCGTCCTGTTGGAAGGAGCCCAGGCGACCCTACTTGACCTCGACCTGGGCACCTACCCCTATGTCACCTCTTCTCACCCCACGGCCGCGGGGGCCTGCCTGGGCGTCGGCCTCCCTCCGAGCGCGCTCACCCACGTCGTGGGGGTGGTCAAGGCTTACACGACCCGCGTTGGGAGCGGCCCGCTGCCCACCGAGCTGGTGGGAGCGGTGGGTGAACGGCTGCGCGAGCTTGGCCACGAGTACGGAACCCGCACCGGCCGGCCGCGCCGCTGCGGTTGGCTCGACGCCGTCCTCGGCCGCTACGGCTGCGAGGTGAACGGGGTCACGAGCATCGCGCTCACGCGGCTGGATATCCTGGACACCTTCCCCGAGGTCAAGATCGCAGTCGCCTACGAGCTGGACGGCCGCCGGATCGAGACCCTGCCGGCAGACCTCGAGGCGCTCGCCCGCTGTCAGCCGGTCTACGAGACGTTGCCCGGCTGGCTGACGCCAACGAGCGCTGCCCGCACGTTCGAGGAGCTCCCGCCGAACGCGCGCCGCTACGTCGAGCGGGTGGGCGAGCTGCTGGGAGCGCCCGTCAGCCTGGTGGGAGTGGGGCCGAGCCGCTTGCAAGCGGTGACGAACGGGGGGCTTCCCTGGGAGGGTGGCCACGCTGTTCAGTGACCGTTCCGCTGCTCACCGAGGGTGTCTTCCTCCTCCTCGTCGAAGGAGTCGTCGCTGAAGATCCCGACCTGCCGGCCAGCAAAAACGGTGACGACAAAGTCCTCTCGGACGACGTCGGCCGTGAGCACCAGGTCCTCGTCGATCCGCTCGATCAGCTCGCTGATCGCCTCCTGGTCGCGGTCGTCGAAGACGACGAGGGCGGCGTAGACCACGTTCTGCCCGTAGTGTAGGTCGACCCGGCCAATCTCCTGCTCTCCCTCGCGGATGAGGTAGGCCTCGGAGTGGGGGGTACGGCAGTGGCGCTCGAAGACGTAGTCGCTCATACGCGCTCCTCTCTCAGATGGCCTCGTCGAGCGCGCTGGAGCGCGGCTCCACGAGCACGAGGTTGTTCCGATGGATGATCTCGGCGCCGTAGTCGTAGCCGAGCCGGTCGGCGATCTGGCTACTCTTGAGCCCGCGGATCTGGACGATCTCGGCAGAACTGTAGCTGGTGATGCCATAGCCGAGGAGGGTCCGTTCGGGGGTGACGATCGAGACGGTGTCGCCCCGCTCGAACCGCCCTTCCACCTCCAGCACCCCGGCCGGCAGCAAGCTTTTGCCCCGCTCGCGGAGGGCTCCCGCCGCCCCAGCATCGACGACCAAGGTGCCCTTGCTCCCCATGCCCGAGAGCAGCCAGCGCTTGCGGCTCTCGAGACGCGTCTGGGAGGGGGCAAAGAAGGTGCCGATCGGCTCGCCAGCTAGCACGCGCGCGACCACGTTCTCCAGCCGACCAGCCGCAACCACCACTGCCGTTCCCCCCGCCGTTGCTAGCCGCGCGGCCCGCACTTTGCTGGCCATCCCGCCACGGCTGAGTGCCGAGCCGGCACCCCCCGCCATCGCTTCAACGGCCTCGTCGATCACCGGCACGAAGGAAATGAGGGTCGCCTGGGGGTCGCGGCGAGGGTCGGCGGTATGCAGCCCCGCGGTATCGGTCAGGATCAAGAGCAGGTCCGCGTCGACGAGGTTAGCCACCTGGGCGGAGAGCATGTCGTTATCCCCGAAGGTCAGCTCGCCTCCCTCCTCGGTGGCGACCACGTCATTTTCGTTGACGATCGGGATAACGCGGTGTTCCACCAGGGAGATCAACGTCGTGCGGGCGTTCAGGTAGCGCCGGCGGTCGGCAAGGTCCGCTCGCGTGAGCAGGGCCTGGGCGACGATCAGGTCGTGCCAGCCAAAGAAGTGTTCGTAGGAGGCCATCAGGCGGCTCTGCCCGATGGAGGCGAGGATCTGGCGCAAGGGTAACGAGGCGGCGTGCAGCGGTCGGGTCCGGGTGAGGAGATGGCGGCCGGCAGCGACCGCACCGGAGGTGACCACAATGACTTCGCGGCCGGCAAGCGCCTGGTGGGCAATCTGATCGACCAGGCTGGCCATCGTTGCCAGGTCCAACCGGTCACGCCCCCCCGTGAGCACGTTGGTCCCCAGCTTGACGACGAGCCGTCGCGTCGCTGTCAGCCGCGCGCGCGCCGCTTCGGCGCTCTCAGCCATGGTGCCCCTTAGAGCCCAAGGGCCGCGGCTACCCGCTTGCGGTGGTAGTCGGCATCGCCCAGGGTGCTTTCCAGCACGCGCAGCCGGCGGGTGTACAGCTGCAGGTCGTATTCCCAGGTGAAGCCGATGGCGCCGTGCATCTGGTGCGCTTCGGTGGTCACCCGCCGGCTGGCATCGCTCGTCCACCCCTTCGCGATCGCCACCTCACGTTCAGCCGACTGGCCACTCCTCAGGGCGGAGGCCGCCTGGAAGGTGACCAGCCGCGCCCCTTCGACATCGACCAGCATATTTGCCGCCTTGTGCTGGAGCGCCTGGAAGCTGCCGATCGGCCGACCGAACTGGACCCGCGTCTTGGAATAGTCGACGGCCAGCTCGAAGGCGCGCTCCATCGCGCCGACCATCCAGGCGCAGGTGGCCACCGTCCATTCCGCCAGAGCTCGCTCGATCGCTGCCTGGGCCTGGCCGCGCTCCCCAAGGATGGCAGCCGGAAGAACGCGCACGTCGTGGAAGCTGACCTCCGCTTGCTTACTGCGGTCCACCACCACGAGCTCGGTTGTCTCGACCCCGGGCAAGCGGTTTTCCACCAGCACTAGGCTAAACCCTGCTCCATCGCGTGCGACCACCAAGAAGGCATTGGCAACGGAGGCGTAGGCGACAAACAGCTTGGTCCCCCGGAGCACGAGCGTACCGTGCTCTTCCTGCAGAGAAGTTGCCACCGTGAGGGGGTCGTAGCGCGCAGCGGGTTCCTGGCCGGCCCAGGTCACGATCCGCTCGCCCCGAATGATGGCGGGCAACAACTCCTGCCGCTGCTCCGGCCGCCCGAGCCGGGCGATGGTCGTCGCCACCGGGACGATCGCCGGGAGGAACGGACCCGGCAGCAGGGCGCGCCCCATCTCTTCGAGCAGGACGCAGAGGTCGACCAGATCACCGCCGCTCCCACCGACCTCTTCCGGCAGCGCGAGGCCTAGCCAGCCTAGCTCAGCAAGCTGCTTCCAGAGGGCCGCCGGAAAGCCGGTCGGGTCCTCTTCCATCGCCCGGACAAGCTTCAGCGGGCATTCCTGGGCGAGGAAGTCGCGTGCAGTGCGGGCAAGCAAGCTCTGCGCCTCGTTCAGCGCCAGGTCCATCCTACTCTCCTGGAGGTCCGCATCCTGGGGGGCAGTCCAGCCCGTGCCTGGGGTCGGGGGGATTCTCCCCAACCCGGCCGTGCCCTGTCAACCGTCGTATACTCGCAGCCAGGAGTGGTGGATGTACGTCCTCGGCACCGCGGGCCACGTTGACCACGGGAAGTCGACCCTGGTCCACGCGCTGACCGGGATCGACCCCGACCGGCTGCGCGAAGAAAAAGAGCGGGGGATGACGATCGACCTTGGGTTCGCCTGGCTCACCCTACCGGGCGGCCAGGTCGCTAGCATCGTCGATGTGCCTGGCCATGAGCGCTTCATCAAGAACATGCTGGCCGGGGTAGGTGGGATCGACGCTGCCCTGCTGGTCGTTGCCGCGGACGAAGGCGTGATGCCGCAGACGCGTGAGCACCTGGCCATTCTCGACTTGCTGCGGGTCTCCTGTGGCGTCGTCGCGGTGACCAAGATTGACTTGGTAGATGAAGAATGGTTGGCCCTGGTGGTGGCGGAGATCGAAGAGGTGCTGGCGCCGACGACGCTGGCTGGCTCACCGATCGTGCCCGTCTCGGCCGTCACAGGTGTCGGGCTCGACCGCCTGGTCGCCACCCTCGAGGCGCAGCTTGCGCGCGCCCAGAGCCGCGCCGACCGTGGCCGGCCGCGCTTGCCGATCGACCGGGTCTTCACCGTCGCGGGATTTGGCACGGTGGTCACGGGCACCCTGATCGATGGGAGCCTCAAGGTGGGCGAGGAGGTAGAGGTGTTCCCCGCTGGTCGGCGCTCGCGGGTGCGTGGCCTACAGACCCACCGCACCCGGGTCCAGCGTGCCCTCCCAGGGAGCCGGGTGGCGATCAACCTGGCCAACCTGGCGACGAGCGAGCTGCAGCGTGGTGACGTGGTGGCGCGACCCGGCACCCTGGTCGCGACGACGGCGATCGACGTCCGCCTCCGTGCGCTCGCCAGCCTGGAGCGACCCCTCCGCCATAACAGCGAGGTAATGGTCCACGTCCACACCAGCGAGACACCAGCCCGGCTGCGCCTTCTGGAAGGGGAGGTCCTCCCCCCTGGGGAAAGCGGCTGGGCCCAGCTACGGACGAGTAGCCCCCTGGTGGTGGTCAAAGGCGACCTCTTCGTTCTCCGTTCGGCCAATGAGACGATCGGTGGGGGAGAGGTGGTCGAAGTGGGGGCCAGACGGCACCGCCGGCAGGACCCACGGGTCCTAGGCCGCCTGGGGGTGCTCGCACGCGGTTCCCAGGAAGCGCTCATCGCCCAGGCGCTGGCACCCCACGAACCGCAGGAGCTGAGCGCATTCCTGCGGATGGCACCGCTCCCAGCTGCCGAAGCGCGCGCAGCGCTCGCGGCGGCGGTCGCGAGTGGCAGCGTGCGGGTGCTGGGCGGGCGCCCGCTGGAGGCCGGGGCCACCCTGATCACGGCCACGGGCTGGACCCGCCTCCAGGAGCAGGCCCAGGCCGCCTTGAGGCGCTATCACGCTACCGCGCCGCTCCGCTGGGGGATGAGCCGCGAGGAGCTTCGCAGCCGCCTTGGCCTCCCGAGCCGGGTCTGGTCCGACGTGCTGGCGGAACTCATTGCCGCCGGGGTGGTGGCTGAACGTGGTGCAAGCGTCCACCTCCCCGACTTTACCCCCCGCCTAGACCCCCAGCGGGAGGCGGTAGCAGCTGCCTACCTGGCGGCCCTCGAGCAGGAGCTGTTTGCGCCCAGTGTCCCCCCGCCCGAGGACCCCGAGCTGCTCGCCTATCTCGTCGAGAGCGGGGTGGTGGTGCGCGTGGCAGAGGGGGTCTACTTTGCTGCCAGTGCCTACCGGCAGATGGTGGAGCGCGTGGTGGCCCGGCTGCAGGAGCGTGGGACGATCACGGTCGCGGAGGTGCGCGACCTCTTCCAGACCAGCCGGAAGTTCGCCCTTGGCCTCCTCGAGTACCTCGATGAGCAGCGGATCACCCGCCGACTCGGCGATGGGCGCGTGTTACGGCGCAGCAGCGAAGCAAGCGCTTGAACTAACGTTCGATTGCCGTTATACTGCGACCAATGGCACTTGACCTCTCCCAGATCGTCAAGCAGCTCCACGCTGCCCTGCCGGAGCTGCAGCGCTCGGCCGCTGCTCACGAGCGTGCCACCCGGCGGGCGGCGGAGCTGTTGGCGCACCACTGCGACGGTGAACTCCGCCAGCGGCTGGCGGCGGCCGGCCGCGCCTTCCGTTGGCAGGTGCCGGACTTCCATGGTCCAGTGGCGGAGCGGGCACCCGTGCCCCTGCCCCCAGTGGACTTCGCGGTGGTAGGGGTCGACGGCTCGCTGATCGAGATCGACCGGCATGGCGCGCTGCCCTGTTACGTGATTAACGTGGGCTGGGCGGTCATCCGCTACGGCAGCCAGCCAAGCTGCGAGCTGAAGGCGGAAGCGCGCCTGGAAGTGCGGCGGCTGACCTATCTCGAACCGACCGAGCAGACCGTCCAGCGGATCGATACCACGTTGCTGGCGGTCGAGCGCGCGGTCGAAGAGTTCGAGCGGGTTGCCACTCTGGTCGAGCAGCTGCCGCCTGACCTGCCGACCCTGGCGCTGGTCGACAACCCGCTGGTCGTCTGGTGGGGGATGGTCGACCCGCGTGCCGCCGGCTTTCTCCGGGCCGTGCCAGCGAGCGGTGGGCCCTCGCTCCTCGAGCGCTATCTCAGTGCTCTAGGGCGGGTGCAGCAGGCGTGCCAGCAGCGGTCGGCCGCGCTGGCGGGCTACATTTCCAGCCCACGCTCGGATGTCACCGCCAACCTGCTCCGCTTACTGGAATGCCCCTACGCACCACCACGCTGCCGTCACCACTGCCCCTCGCGTGACCCCGAGCAGTGGCCCTGCGCGACGGTAGCGACGACGGACGCCGAGCTGTTCGGGCGCTATCTTCAGCCCGGAGAACGCTCGGCCCTCTTCCGACTGCGCCAGCCGGCTTCCTCGCTCCTGGCAGCACTCGGTCTTCCCAGCCCCTGGAGCTGCTACCTTCACGTCGGGCGGGAAGTGGCGCGGGTGGAACTGCCCGACTGGGTGGCGACTGACCCGGAGCGGTGTGGTCTCGCCCTCGCCCTGATCGCTGACCAGGCGCGCCGGGGCGAAGGCTTTCCGGTGGCGTTGATGGAAGCCCACGAACAGGCAGTCATCTCCCACGAAGACCGCCAGATGTTCCAGCGCCTCATCCTGGATCAGCTGGTGGCCGCCGGGCTGCCGGTGCAGGATACCGCCAAGGCCGCGAGCAAGCGGGTGGCCGGTGTCTGATCTGGCGTTTGAGACGCGCGCGGCCCGGGCAGGGGTCGCTCGCCCGCCCCTGCTCCAAGTCGCCTCGGTTCCGCCGCTCCATCCTTCGGTCACCTGGTTGCTTCCCACCCAGCAGGCGCTTGAGGCGGCGCTCAGCGAGGGGAACGCCTTCGTCTACGCGCGCAATGCTAACCCGACGGTCGCGCTGTTCGAAGAGGCGGTGGGCGACCTCGAGGGGGGAGAAGCGGTGGCGTTTGCGAGTGGGCAGGCAGCAATGCACGCAGCCCTGCTCAGCCTCGACCTGCGGCCGGGCGACCATGTCGCCATCGCGCGCGATTGCTACGGGATGACGCGGACGCTGCTGCTGGAACTATCGGCCAGTGCTGGGGTCCGCCCGCTGACGGTGACAGCAAGTGAGCCGGAGCAGGTGGCCGCCGCGCTCCAGCGCCGGGAGCAGGTACGCGCCCTCGTGGTCGAAGCGATCGCCAACCCGCTGGTGCGGGTGGCCGACCTGCCAGCGCTGGCGGCGATCGCGCATCGGCACGGCGCGGCCTTGGTCGTCGATGCGACCCTGGCGACGCCGCTGTTGGTACGACCGCTCGAGTACGGGGCAGACCTCGTTGTCCACAGTGCGACCAAGTTCCTCGTGGGGCACGGGGATGTCGTCGCTGGGGTCGTCTGCGGTCGGGGCGAGCGGCTGGCGCCCGTCCGGCGCCTGGCTCAGGTCGTGGGCGGGGTGCTGGGGCCGTTCGAAGCCTGGCTCGCGTTGCGCGGGCTGCGCACGCTCGCGCTGCGGCTGGAGCGCCAGTGTCAGAATGCCGCCCTCCTGGCACGCTGGCTGGCTGAGCAGCCGACCATCGCACGGGTGCACTACCCCGGTCTCCCGGACCATCCTGACTACGCGCTGGCCCGCCGCCTGTTTGGCGGCGAGCGCTTCGGTGCGGTCGTGAGCTTCGAGCTGGCGCGGGCGGGCCGAGCGGAGGTTGAGCGGTTCCTCGACCGGCTGCAGCTCTGTCTTCCCGCGACGACATTAGGGGACTTGTTCAGCGAACTCTCCTACCCGGCGATCGCCTCGCACCGTACCCTAACGGTCCAGGAGCGGCAGGCGGCTGGCATCAGTGAGGCGCTGGTGCGGCTCTCGGTCGGGATCGAGGCGGTGGCAGACGTGACGGCTGACCTGGCCCAGGCCCTGGAGGGGGTCCATGAACGGTAAGCGGATCGGTGAGGTGTTGCAGGCCACGACCACATCGTTCGTCGCCTCGTGCGACGAACTCCACTGCCCACCCGACCTCGGAGCGCTCGTCTACGCCTCGAACGGCCAGCACCAGGTGCTGGGCCTCGTTTCGGCTGCCACCACGACAAGCCCGGACCCTGGCCGCCCCGCCATCCCCCGCGGCCGGGAGGCCGCGAGCGAAGAGGAGGTGTTCCGCAATCACCCCCAGCTGGCGAAGCTCCTGCGGACCGATTTCACAGCCCAGGTCGTTGGCTTCTGGGAGGGCAATCAGAGTCCGGTTCACCAGTATCTCCCCGCGCGGCCGCCCCAGATCCACGCCTTTGTCTACCCAGCGAGCCCCGACCTGGTCGAGCGTTTTTTCCAGCAGGTGGACTATCTCTGGCTCCTGGCGCGCGCTCCGACGCAGGTTCCCGTCGAGGAGCTGATGGCAGCCAGTGTGCGCCAGGCGAAGGTGATCCTGCCGCCCGAGCGTTACCGCGCGCTCGCCGTGCGGGCCGGCCAGGAGCTGGTACGCCTGTTTGAAGGCGACCCTAAGCGGGTTGACATGGTGCTGGGGAGGATTTGGCCATGACCGACCAACAGCCTCTAGCGCGCAGCCGCCTCGGCGTGGTTCTTGGAGGGTCCCTGAAGGAGGGGCTCCAGGTCCGGCTCGACCCACTGGTCTCGGTCGAGCAGGTGGCAGTGGGGCGGTACGTCATCATCGAAGGCGAAGAGAAGCGGTTCTTCGGCCTGATCTCGGATATCCAGCTGGGGGCCCTCAATGAGCGCGGCCTAGCAGCCCTGCCCGCCCTGGATGATGAGTTCCGGCGCCAGGTCTGGACTGGCTCGGGGCTGTACGGCTGTCTCACCGTCGTGCCCGCTCTTGCGCTCGACCGCCTGGACCCGATGACTGGCCCCCAGCCCGTCAAAACCGTCCCGCGCCATTTCGCTACCGTGCTCGAAGCCAGCGAGGAGGACGTCGCCCAGGTCTTCGGCAGCGAGGGCGAGAACTACTTTGCCATCGGAACACCAGTCGAGATGGAGACGAAGGTCTGTCTGGACCTCGCCCGCGTGGTGGAGCGGAGCGTTGGGGTCTTCGGGAAGAGTGGCACGGGGAAGACCTTCCTCACGCGCTTACTCCTCGTTGGACTCGTCGACCGCGCCCGTGCGGCCAATCTGGTCTTCGATATGCATAACGAGTACGGCTGGGAAGGGACCAGCGAGGGTGGCCCACCGCCACGGGGGCTGAAGAAGCTGTTCGGCCCCCGCGTGAAGATCGTCACGCTTGACGAGGCGAACTCGCGTCGCCGCCGGGTGTCCTGGGATGGTGCGCTGACGATCGGGTACGACGAGATCGAACCGGAAGATATCGCCCTCCTGGCGGAGACCCTCCAGCTTAGCCAGCCGATGATCGACAGCGTCTACCTACTATCCCAGACCTACGGTGAGCGCTGGCTCACCGCCTTGCTCGGGGCCAAGAGCGAGCCAGAACGGCGCGAGCTGGCCCAGCGGCTTGGGCTCCATCAGGGCTCGCTGGAGGCGCTGACACGCAAGCTGCGCAGGCTCACCCGCTTCGAGTTCCTTGTCGAGGAGCCAGCAACCAAGGTGGCCGAGCAGATCGTCAAGTGGCTCAGTGAAGGCATCAGTGTGGTGATAGAGTTCGGCAGTTACCGAGTGCTCGAAGCGTACATCCTGGTGGCGAACGTCCTGACGCGCCGCATCCACGACCATTACGTGACTGCTGTCGAGCGTGCGCTGGGAGACTCTAGCCAGCAGAAGCCCGCCCCGCTCGTCATCACCATCGAGGAGGCCCACAAGTTTCTCGATCCTCGGGTCGCTCATCAGACGATCTTCGGCACCATCGCCCGCGAAATGCGCAAGTACAACGTGACCCTCCTTATCGTCGACCAGCGTCCCAGCCAGATCGATGAAGAGGTGCTCTCCCAGATCGGCACCCGCATCTGCTGCTTACTCGATAACGAGAAAGATATCGAAGCCGTGCTGGCGGGCGCCCCGAACCGTGGGGAACTCCGCCATGTGCTCGCCCGGCTGGAAACCAAGCAGCAGGCCCTCGTCTTCGGCTACGCGGTGCCGATGCCGATCGTGATCAAGACGCGCACCTACGACGAGAGCTTCTACCGCGACCTCAATGCGGCCCGCAACAGCTTCGGCGAGATCAGTGCGATCTCCCGGGCGGAACGGGAGCGAGTGGTTCAGCAGCTGACCGACGAACTCCGCGGTAGCTAAGAGTGGGCCTAGGCTGCGGCCAGCCGCGTGAGAAGACTGATGGTGCGTTCCGTTTCTACCCCGGCCAGGGGCGAAACGAGCAGCTCCCCCTGGGCAATGGCGGCTACTTCCTCCAGCTGGTGCTCGACCTCTCCCTCGCTTCCAGAGAGCACGAGGGCATCGATCATGGCGTCGCTCCAGCTCGCCGCACGCGCTTCGGGAAAGCCAGCGGCCACAAACATCGCCTGGTAGTGGGGTGCCCGCACATAGAAGCTGAACTGCTGGCGGAACGCCTCACGCACGCGCTGGCGGTCGGGTGTCACCGCGACAGGCACGTGCGCAATGATCGGCGGAGCTGGTCGGCCGGCGCGGGCGGCCCCACGCTCGAGGGCAGGCCGGGCGACGTCGCGGAGGTACGCTGCGGGCGTGACCCAGCTGATCGCGCCATCCGCGACTTCGCCCGCGAGGGCGAAGGCCCCCTCACCGAGGGCGGCTACCATCACGGGCATCGGCGTCGGCTCTGCCAGGCGCGCGGTCACCCGGTAGTGGTGCCCCGTGAAGTCCACTTCGCCCTGCGTGAGCAGCGTGCGGATGATCGTAACGTACTCGCGGAGATGGGCCAGTGGCCGGGCGTAGGTCGCGCCGTAGCGGGCGGCGCCCTGGGGCGAGGCGACTCCAATGCCGAGGCGGAAGCGGCCCCCGCTGAGTTGGGCGGCGACCTGCCCCTGGAGCGCCATCGTCACGGGCGACATTGACCAGAGGCTGGCAATGGCAGTGCCGATCCGGGCGCGAGCCAGCTGCGCTGCCGCCGCGACCGCCAGTCCCACCGGGTCAGGCCCGGAGCCGCCCGTGAACCAGATGGCCGAGTAACCGGCCGCTTCTTTCGCACGAGCATCCGCCAGCGCAGCGCCGCTTGCGCGGCCGCCAGCGGTGGTGCCGATGACGATCGGGGCCATTTGCTCCTCCTGGTAGCGGCAGTTAGGTGAGCAGGCGGGCAAACGCACGGTAGGCAGCCGGCTGGTCCGGTTCGCCGGCGCCCGGGCTCAGCAGGAGAACATCCGCGCCTGCCTCCCGGAACGCTGCGATCCCTTCCCGCGCCTGCTCCAGGGTTCCGGCGATCCCGAGCCGCTCGAGGTCGGTGTCACTGATGGTGCCGTCGGTAATCGTCACTCCGTTCTCGGCGAGCTGCCGCTGGTAGAACGGCATCCGGAGGTAGCCTGCCACCGCTGCCCGCAGGAGCGGGAGCGCCTCCTCGCGGCGAGCACGGACGACCGTGTTCACGATCGCGTAGATCCGTAGCTGGCGGCCGTCGCGCCCCACCCGAGCGGCCTCTTCGTTGAGGGTCTGGCGGATGCGCGTGATCTGCTCCCGGGTGGCAAGCGACAGGATGACACCATCGGCCACCTGGGCAGCGAGGCGGACGCTGCCAAAGCCAAGCGCGGCCAAGATGATCGGTACCGGGCGCTGGGGTGGCCAGGCGTTCACCACCCCGGTCGCCTGGTAGCGTTCAGTGCGGATGTCGACGCGGCTGGCTCCAGGGGTCAAGAGGGCGCGCACCACGGCGACATACTCGCGCATGCGCGTGAGGGGCTTCTCCATCGAAAGACCGAGCCCCTGGACGTTCGTCACCTGGTGGGCCGTGCCCAAGCCGAGTACCAGCCGCCCGCCGGAGAGCGATTCCACCACGGCAGCCGCCAGCGCCAGGGCATAGGGGTGGCGGATGTAGATGTTGGCGATGCCTGAGCCGATCGTGGCGCGTTTGGTGCGGAGCGCCAGCGCACTGAGCACCGTGAGGGCGTCGTTTCCGCCTTCCACCATGAAGAGGTGGTCCATGCCGGCCTGCTCCAGCTCGGCAGCAAGCGACAGGAGCTGGTGGGGGGTGCCAATGCCGCGGGGGAAGAAGATTGCTCCGAGGTCCGTCACGTCCTTCCTTTACTGGCGGTGCTCATCGGTGAGGACCGAGCGCCGCCATGCCCCCTGGGGGTCGTATTCGCGCACCAGTCGGCGGAGACGCGTGGGCTCAGCCAGCCAGTACAGTTCAACCGAGAAGGAGCGGTCCTCTCCCGGAGGCGGTAACTGGTCCGGGTAGAGGAGCGCCAGGCGACCAGGGAGGACGACCAGCCGCTGCCCGCCGCTGAGCGCCCAGGCCGCCCCCTCCGCCCGCGCGGTGCGGCGCGTGACGGTCTCCCCGAACTGGGAAACCACCTCGAGGGCATCCCCTGCCTCGCTGATGTGAAAGCGGCACGCCAGCCCGCTCACGGTCTGGTCGTTGGCGGAGATGGCGATCCCCTCACCCTGCCAGCTGCCCATCAGGTCGGCGAGGGTCAGCGGTGCGTCCTCCTCGGCGGTCACCGGCGCGCCCCGGCGCTCGCGGATGGCGATGAGGGTCGCTGGCTGGCCAGCCTGGTCATACATGACCATACCCCGCCGCTTGCAGTCGCCTTCGCCAACCCCTTGCTCCGAGACGAACGGGACCCCCTCCAGCAGGCGGAGGTACCCGCTGGTGAAGGAAAGACTACCGGGAAAGGCGCGCACCGCCGCGATGAAGTTCGGGTCGCCAGGTTTCCGCTCCTCGCCCTTGACTTCAAACCACTCGAGCCCACCGGGGCGGTCGTAGTACTCCCAGACAAACTCGCCCTGGCCGTGGTAGCGGTTCGTCTGGCGCAGGCAATCGCCGGCGAGGCGCTCGAAGATCAGGGTGCTGCGACGCTGGTTTACCGCTTCCAGGGTGGTGCGCCCAGGTACTGGAGCGCGGTAGTAGGTCCAGACCCCTTCCCATACCCCCTCGTTGGCGGCGAGCGCTTCGAACCGGCTGCTCATATGGCCTCCACGCGCTAGAGCTGGCGCTCATTCTAGGCAGCCTCCCCCTCACGGGACAAGCCTCCCTCCGCTACGATCGCGGCAGGGCACGTACCGCGTGCGCAGGGGGACCACGATGAGCACCGATGAGCCAGCCATTCTTGCCCAGGCTACTCAGCTGGCGCGCGAATGTGCGCACCGGGCAGCCGACTACGACCGGAGCGGGCAGTTCCCTGCTGCCAACCTCGAGGCCGTGCGGCGCGCGGGGTTCTTCCGCCTGACCTTGCCAGCAGCGCTGGGCGGCCTCGGAGCGGACCTTGCCACCGCGGCACGGGTCCTCCGGCTGCTCGGGGCAGGCGATGCCTCGACCGCGCTGGTGCTCACCCAGCATCTGGCCGTGGTCGGTGCGTTCGCGTGGCTCGGGAGTCCCCGCTGCCAGCAGTTCCTGCGGGAAGAGGTGGCCCACGACCGATTCGTCGGGCTGTTTGCTGGCGCACCCGAGTTCGAAGGGCGCGCCCCGACCGTGGCCAGCCGCGACCCCGCAGCATCCGGGTGGCGGCTAGTCGGCCGGAAAGGCTTCGCGAGCGGCTGCCGGATCGCTGCCTGGGCAGTGGTGCCGGCGCTCGCCCAAGGGGCGGACGGAACGCGCGAGAGCCTGACCTGTCTCGTGCGGCTCGGGAGCGCGGGAGTGCAGGTGGTCGAGAGCTGGGACACGGTCGGGCTCCGGGCGAGCGAAAGCCATGATGTCGTCTTTGCGGAATGCTTCGTTCCCGATGAGGATGTTATCGCTCGCGTCCCGGAGGTGGAAGCGGGGCCACGTCCTGGGGGCCAGAACCTTGCGACCGGCTTTTTCTCGTTCGGCCTGGCCTTCTTTGCCGACCGCCACTACCTCACCCAGCCGGGTCAGATCATGGGCAGCGCTGCCTATCTCTCCCCGGAAC
>JAILZB010000199.1 GCA_023512725.1 Chloroflexota bacterium
GCAGTCGCCTGGCGGGCGCCCTCGAGGCCGAGCGCCGGCTCCTCCGCGAGAGCGAGGAGCGCTCACGCCTGCTCTTCCAGCACGCGGCGGAAAGCATCGCCATCCTCGCTCCCAGCGGCCAAATCCGCTACATCAGCTCCTCAATCGAGCGGGTGCTCGGCTATCCCGCCGACCTCCTGATCGACACCCTGGCGCTGGAGCTCATCCATCCGGAAGACCGCTCGCTCGCCCGGCGCGCCATGCGACAGGTGCTTCGCCAGCCTGGAGAGACGGTCGAGACGGAGCTGCGGGCCCGCCACGCGAGCGGCCGCTGGGTTGCCCTGGAACTGGTGTGCACCAACCTGATCGCCACTCCTGCCATCGGAGGGATCCTGACCACCGCGCGGGATGTCACCGAGCGCAAGGCGCTAGAAGAGCGGCTCTATCGCCAGGCCTATTTCGACCCCCTCTGCGAGGTTCCGAACCGGGCCCTTTTCATGGAGCGCCTGACCGGCCTGCTGGCCAGTCGCAGCCCGACCAGCCCGCCGCTCGCCGTGCTCTTCCTTGACCTGGACAACTTCAAGGTGATCAACGACAGCCTTGGCCACCAGTTCGGCGACCGCCTGCTCGTGGCGGTGGCAGAACGGCTACGCCAGTGCGCCGGGCGGGAAGCCCTCGTGGCACGGCTGGGCGGTGATGAATTCACCCTGCTGCTCGAAGCGGTGAGCGGCCCGAGCGATGCTCTCCGCATGGCCCAGCGGATCCTCGACTGCTTTCGGCCGCCGTTCCGCCAGGCGGAGCAGGAAGTCTACCTCTCGCCCAGCATCGGGATCGCCCTGGCTGACCCCACCGATCGGGAAGCCGATGTGCTCCTGCGGGCGGCCGACCTCGCCCTCTACCAGGCAAAGGCGAATGGCCGGGCGCGCTTTGAGGTGTTCGACGCCAGCATGAACGCCCGCGCCCTGGACCGCCTCCAGCTTGAACGCGACCTCCGCCACGCGATCACGCATCACCAGCTCGACCTCGTTTTCCAGCCGATCGTCTCCCTCCGCACCGGCACGGTGGAGGAGATCGAGGCACTGGTCCGCTGGAACCACCCCCAGCGGGGTGCCGTGCCACCCAGCCAGTTCGTCGCGGTGGCCGAGGAGAGCGGCCTGATCGTCCCGCTCGGCCGCTGGGTGCTGCACGAGACCTGTGCCCAGATCCGTCGCTGGCTGGATGATGGTGAGCAGCCACCGGTGGTAAGCGTCAATCTCTCGGCGCGCCAGCTGCAGGCACCCGCCCTCGTGGCGGAGGTGGCCCAGGCGCTGGACGCCTTCGACCTCGACCCCCGCTGCCTGAAGCTGGAGATTACCGAAAGTGTCATGATGCACGATGCCGAAGGGGCGGTGGCGACCTTGCAGGCGCTCAAGGCGCTGGGCGTGCGGCTCGCGATGGATGACTTCGGCACCGGCTATTCCTCCCTCGCCTACCTCCAGCGCTTCCCGATCGACACCCTCAAGGTCGACCGTTCCTTCGTCGAGCGCCTGGTGGTGGATGCTGACAGCCGGGCGATCGTTCGCTCGATCGTCATGCTGGCGCGTGGCCTGGCGCTGGAGGTCACCGCCGAAGGCGTGGAGACGATCGAACAGCTCAGCACCCTCCGCGCCCTTGGCTGCGACCGTGGCCAGGGGTACTACTTTGCCCGGCCGATGGAAGCGACCGAGCTGGTAGCACTGCTGCGGGGTGATGGCCCGGCCATTGCCCGCGCGAGCTAAGTCGGCTTCACAGCCGGGCGAGTGCCGTGCCATACTTCTGGCGCCGGCCTCTGCCGAGCCGACCGACGGAGCCCACCGTGGCGGAGAAGATCACGCCCCGCAGTGCCGATTACTCGCGCTGGTACCTGGATGTCATCCGCGAGGCCGAGCTGGCCGAGAACGCACCCGTCCGTGGTTGCATGATCATCCGGCCCTATGGCTACGCCATCTGGGAAGCGATCCGTGACGGGCTCGACCGCCGCTTCCGAGCCACCGGCCACCAGAATGCCTACTTCCCCCTTTTTATCCCTCTCTCCTTCCTCCAGAAGGAGGCCGAGCACGTTGAAGGGTTCTCACCCGAACTGGCCATTGTGACCATCGGTGGTGGCGAGCAGCTCGAGGAGCCGCTGGTCGTTCGCCCTACCTCGGAGACGATTATCGGGCACGCCTACTCGCGCTGGATCCGCTCCTACCGCGATTTGCCCGTCCTGATCAACCAGTGGGCCAACGTAGTCCGCTGGGAACTTCGGACCCGCCCCTTCCTGCGCACCCTGGAATTCCTCTGGCAGGAAGGCCATACTGCCCACGCGACTGCGGAGGAGGCGATCGCCGAAACCCTGCGGATGCTCGACGTCTACGAGGATTTCGCCCGGAACGAGGCCGCCATCCCCGTGATCAAAGGGCGCAAGAGCCAGAACGAGAAGTTTGCTGGCGCCGTCGCGAGCTATACCATCGAGGCGATGATGGGCAACGGCTGGGCGCTCCAGGCCGGCACCAGCCACTACCTGGGGGAGAACTTCGCGCGGGCGTTCGAGATCCGCTACCTTGACCGCGACAACGTGCTCCAGTATTGCCACACCACCAGCTGGGGCGTCAGCACCCGCATGGTCGGGGCAGTCATCATGGTGCACGGCGACGACCAGGGGCTCCGCCTCCCACCCGCGCTCGCGCCCATCCAGGTGGTGATCGTGCCGATCTGGCGGAAGGACGACGAGCGCGCGCGCGTGCTGTCGGTTGCCGAGCAGGTCGAGCGGGCCCTTGCAACAGCCGAGGTACGGGTCCATCTCGACCGCCGCGACGACCTCACCCCGGGTTTCAAGTTCAACGATTGGGAGGTGCGCGGCGTGCCGCTGCGGATTGAAATCGGGCCGCGCGACGTCGAGCAGCAGACGGTCGTTCTCGCTCGGCGCGACGTGCCTGGTCGTGAGGGCAAGCAGGCAGGGGTCCCCATCGCTGGCGTGGCGGCTGCCGTCCAGGACCTGCTCCCGGCGGTCCAGCAGGCGCTCCTCCAGCAAGCGCTCGCCTTTCGCGAGGCAAACACGACCTACGGCGTGCGCTCCTACGATGAGTTCAAGACGGTTCTGGAAGAGAAGGGCGGCTTCATCCGGACCCACTGGGCCGGCTCAGATGCGGATGAAGCGCGCCTCAAGGAAGAGACGAAAGCGACCCTCCGCTGTTTTCCCCTGGAGGTGCCGGAGGGCGAAGGCCGCTGCTTCCTGACTGGCCAGCGCACCCGCCAGGTGGCGATCTTTGCCCGCGCCTACTAGGGCGTGGCTCAGCTGGCGGACGTCCGGGCCGAGGCGGTTACCACCCGGTCGCGACCGAGCCGTTTGGCCTGGTAGAGGGCGCTGTCTGCCGCGGTGAGAAGGGCCTGAGCACTGGTACCGGCACTCGCCGTGCTGGCCACCCCGATCGAGACGGTCACCGCCCGCAGGGCCTTGCCGCGGTGGCTGAAGGAGAGTTCGCGCACCAGCCGGCCGATCTCTTCGGCCCGCTGCGCCGCGGTCTCCTCGCTCGTCTCCGGCAGGAGGACCACGAACTCCTCGCCACCGAAGCGACAGGCGACATCGCCCCCACGAACATTTGTCCGCAGCAGGGTAGCAAGCTCGCGCAGCAACGCATCGCCCGCATCATGGCCGAAGTCGTCGTTGAAGCGCTTGAAATGGTCGACGTCAAGTATCAGGAGCGAGAGCGGATGACCACTGCGGGCGGCCCGCACCAGCTCGCGCTCGAGGGTCTCTTCCAGGAAGCGCCGGTTGTAGAGGTCGGTGAGCGGGTCGCGGATCGATTGGCTGCGCAGCAGCTCGCGCAGCGCCAGATTCGCCAGGGCGAGCGCCACCTGTTCGGCCACGGAGGCCGCCAGGCGGACGTGCGCTTCGGGAAGGGGGCGATCGTCTTTGGGGACGAGAGTAAGCACGCCGAAGGCTTCACCCTGCGAAACGAGCGGCACGCAGAGCGAGGGGATCAGTTCGCCCGTTTGGAGATGGGGACAGATGATTCCAGTGGTGGGGTCGGTAATCAGGTGCGGGCGGCCGCGACGCAGGCTCCAGCAGTCGTTCGGGCCAAAGACGGCCTCTCCTGGTGAGCGCAGCCCCCAGCCTGCCACTCGGTCGACGGTGGTGCGCGAAACCTTGAGGATGCTGACCGCGCCGCTGGTGCCGGAGAACAGGCGTGGCCCAAA
Organism: Chloroflexota bacterium; assembly: GCA_023512725.1. Lineage (GTDB taxonomy): Bacteria > Chloroflexota > Dehalococcoidia > SpSt-223 > SpSt-223 > JANWZD01. Next base: position 4,177 of record JAILZB010000199.1, read on the forward strand.
ACGCGAGACGACCAGGTGCGCTTCCTCGGCCGAGATGCACAGCTGCAGGAGTTCCGCCATCTCGCGCAGCGCTGCCACCTCCTGGTTGCGCGATTCCAGCTCGACGACCTTCTCCGACAGCTGAAGGTTGGCCAGCTCCAGGGCGAGGGCGGCCTGGCGGCGCTCCTCCTCGGCCTGCTTGCTCTCGGTGATATCGCGCACGATAGCATCAAAGCCCGCCAGGTTCCCCCGCTCATCGAAGAACGGGGCCAGCCGGTGCTCGGTCCAGACCACCTGCCCGTCCTTCCGCACCATGCGCACAACCAGCGGGGTGCGAGGGGCCAGCGCCTGCTGTCGCCAGTTCGCCAGGGTCGAAAGGTCGTCCGGGTGGCAGAGCCGTAGGCCAAGCTCCGGGTCCTGGTACCACTCCTCGGGGGCATAGCCAAGGACTGCGAGCGCCGATGGGCTGACGTACTCGTAGGCCGGCTCTGGCTCGAGCCGCCAGCGGTAGATCACATCGGCCGCGTTATCGAGCAGCCGCCGGAGCCGGTCTTCGCTCTCGCGCAGGGCGAACTCCGTGTTCTTGCGGTCCTGGATGCTCTCGGTCTGGGTCAGAAGTAGGGTGCCGCTTTCCCCCTCGGCCAGACGAGTGACGGTGATCTGCACCCAGTAGGTGTGCCCATCCTTGTGGATGTAACGCTTCTCCACCGTGAAGCGGCCGATCTCGTGGTTGAGCAGCGAGCGGATCTGGGGCAGCTCGAGCCGGCGGTCCTCCGGGTGGGAGAGCGCGATCGCCGTCATCTGGAGCAGCTCGTCGGCGCTGTAGCCGGTCAGCTCACAGAGCGCAGGGTTCACGTGGAGAAAGCGGCCGCGAACATCCACCCAGGCCATCCCCACCCCCGCCGCTTCGAAGGCCAGCCGGAACTGCTCCCCTTCGCGCTCGCGCTGCTGGCGGGCCAGGTACTCTTCGGTCACATCCTCGCCCGACCAGAGCACCCCCGAAAGGTTGAGGGCGGCCAGGTCGAAGTGAGAAGGGCGCCAAGCGAACCAGCGGTCTTGCCCATCAGCAGTCCGCAGGGGGAGCATCACGCCCGCGCCATCGCTCTGGCTCGGGAGCTTCAGCCAGCGCTCGGGGACCCGCTGCACGTCCTCCCGGCTGGCCCCAACCAGCTGGCAGAGCCGCTCGTTGACGTCAATCAGCTCGCCATTCGCTCCGAGCAGCACGGCAGGGGCACGGATCAAGGCAAGCAGTTCCGCAGCGCTCAGGCGGGCTCGCGCGGGGGTCAGGGTCATCCGCCTCTGCTCCAGTCGGCTTGGGTCACGGACCCTCGTCGTTAGCACTATCGGCAGCTTGATCCTGCCTCTGAATGCCATCACCCTATACGCACGCCGCCACGCTCCGGATCATCAGGCGAACTGCTGCACGGGCTGCCGGGGATGGGGCAGGGGTGCGAAGCGGGAGCAGAGCAGGTTCTGCCGCCCAGCCTCCAGGATGATGCTCCCCAGCTGCTCACGCGTGATGGCCGTAGGGGCTGGCACGGTGACCTCGTCGGCCACGAGGCCATCCTGCTCGCGCACCCAGAACGTCCCCAAGCCATACCCGCCGCAGTTGAGCCGGTTGGCCAGCTGGACCGCCTCCAGCAGGCGATGCGCCGCACCCCGGCCAAGGGGGCGGAGGACCACCACGCGCTGAGGCTGGGGCGGACCAGAATCACCACCGGCTCCTCGAAGCGCAGGCAGATGGTGCCATCCTGGACCGTAGCCGACAGGCCGAGTTCATGACAGAGGGTAAGAAGATGAGCGACAGTATTCATCGGTCCTCCTCCTCATGGAAGTCTCTCGAGGGCGACTGTTCCTAGCTGCGTGGCAGCTCCCCCGGCAGCCCGTGCCACGGGTTCTCCACAGAAGAGCAATTCCGCGTGCGCAGGAGGAGTGCGACGTTACATCCAGTTCTGGTAGCGACGCCGTCCGGCTGGGCGCAGCGTCAAGGCGAGCGCGACTGTCCGTGCGCCGCAGTGGCACGCAGTTGTCGGGTTCAGGGCCTCGGAGCGCGCTACCTCGGGCAGGGCTTGACAAGCCCAGCCGGAGCCGCTATTTAATAAGCACTCCTAAATGATTCCAGAGCGCATGGACGCTGACGTCCACGAAGCCGCCGCTGGACCGATCGCGGCCCGGCTGGCCACCGCCCTCGCCAAGGTCGGGCTGGCCCTCAAAAGCCGGGCCTGGCGCGCCGCTGCCCCGCGTGGGCTCTCGCCGACCCAAGGGCAAGTGCTCGTGACCTTGCAGGCAGCGGGTCCCTTGCC
>JAILZB010000200.1 GCA_023512725.1 Chloroflexota bacterium
GCCGGACGGCGCGAGGGAATAGTCTATAAGGTCGGGGGGTGTCGCTCCACCGCTGGGAAGGCGAGGGCGGAAAGGCGAACCGCCGCTGCGCGCCCGCGACGCAGCTGAGCCTTGGCCTGGATCCTTGACGGACGTCATCGGCCCTCAGCCGCGGCCATCGGCGCCAAGCGGCGGTTCGGTTTGCCTACGTTCTCCGTCCTACGGCAAGCGGGAGATGAGGCCGCGGACAACCGGTATGCCGCCGACGGCCAGGGCGATCTGAGGCCACTGGGCCAGGGGCAGTTGGGCCAGGTAGACGACGGCACGGTACAGGCCGTAGCCGAGGGCCGCCAGGATCAGCAGGGGCGAGGGGGTGTGGAACCGGCCCGGACCAGTGGGATAGTTCTCACCCGCGAAGACAGCATCGAAGCCGTAGTGCTCGGCCAGCGCGATCAGCGGAAGGAAGCGCTCTAGCAGCTGGTCCTGGGAGTAGCGATCGCTGCCAAAATCCAGGGCTAAGCCGAATCTCATTTTTCCCTCGTTCTTTCTGCCCCCCCACCCTCGGGGTGGCTCCTTCGCTGGAGGTCGCTCGCCGGGGCAGTGCGGGGTCTTCGACCCCACGCGGCCCAGGAACGGAGTGTCGATGCTCTGGTCCAGGCTTTCCGCTCAGGCCCACGCCCGCGTGGCTGCCTCGCTTGACGCCCTCCCGGGGATAGACTATATTCCATCATCAGGAACGATGTTCCTATAATGTTACCTGGCGAGGTCGCATGCGGCTCAAGGGGAAAGTTGCTCTGGTCACGGGAGGATGGCGCGGGAATGGCCGTGGCATTGCCGAGGGGTTCGCGCGCGAAGGCGCTTGCCTCGCCCTCGCCGATATCAACGGCGAGGGGGTCCGGCAGACGGCCCAGGAACTTGCTGCCTGCTACGGCGTGGAGACCGACGCGGTCCAGGTCGATGTTGGCGAGCCCGCTGCCGTCGAGGCGATGGTCAGGCAGGTCGTCGAGCGCTTCGGCCGCATCGATATCCTGGTGAATAATGCCGGGATCATGCCGACTTCGCCCTTCCTGGACCTTACCCACGATCTCTGGCACCAGGTGCTCCGTGTCAACCTAGACGGCGCCTTCTTCTGCTCGCTGGCCGTCGCCAAGATCATGGCGCAACAGGGCGGCGGCACAATCATCAACATCACCTCAATGGCCGGGTTCCAGGCCCCCCCGAATAACGCCGCCTACGCAACCTCCAAAGGCGGCCTCCACATGCTGACGCGGGCGATGGCGGTTGACCTCGCCCCATACGGCATCCGGGTGAACGCCATCGCGCCGGGCATCATTCTGACCGACCTCAACCGCCACATCTTTGAGGCCGACCCCGCCCGCCTGGAACGTAATCTGGTGCGCGTGCCGATGGGACGGATCGGCTATCCCAACGACCTGGCCGGCGCAGCCATCTTCCTCGCCTGCGACGACTCCGCCTACGTGACGGGCATCAGCCTTCCCGTCGACGGCGGGTACCTCGCTCGCTAACCCCCAGGAGGGAGCGTGCTCACCTACACCCTTGCCAGCGCGCTCGTAGCGACCGCCATCCGCCTGGCCCAGGCGCGGGGGCTGGGCATCGCCGTCGTCGTGGTGGACAATGCCGGGCATCCTATCGCCCTTGCACGCATGGATGGCGTGAATTTCCTCACCGGCCGCATCGCCACGGGCAAAGCGCACGCCGCCGCCCTGCTGGGACGTCCCACCGCGGCTACCCAGGAACGAGCCGCTGCCGCCCCGCAGCTGTACCATACCCTGGCCGAACTGAGTGGTGCTCCGATGGTCCACGTCCCCGGGGGGGTCCCTATCGAGCGGGAGGGGCAGATCCTCGGCGCCGTGGGGATCAGCGGCGGCACTCCTGACCAGGACCGCGAACTGGCCGAGCTGGCCCTCGCCCACGTTCGCGCCTCAGCGCAGGCGTGAGGCCGCAGGGAGCAGCGCGCACTCGGCTCGTCGCGTGTGAGTGAGCGCCCGCCCTCCAGGGGGCGAGCGTGGGCATCGCGTGCGAGCGATGCCCACCCACCTCCACCGGGGAGAAAGAGGCCGGATGGCTGCTGAACTCGCCCCGCCTGACCTTTCCCTTTCCACGGCCGCCCACCTGGTCCGCACCCGCCAGCTTTCCCCCGTCGAGCTGACCGCCGCGCTCCTGCAGCGGATCGAACGCCTCAACCCCACCCTCGGCGCCTACCTCTTCGTCACCGCCGAGCAGGCACTGGCAACAGCCCGGCTTGCTGAGCAGGAGATCAGCCGTGGCCACTACCGTGGTCCCCTCCACGGCATTCCCTACGCCGTCAAGGACATCTTCTGGACGAAAGGAGTCCCAACGACCGCCCACTCCCGCCTGCTGGCCACCTTCGTACCGGACGACGACGCGACCGCTGTCGCGCGGCTGCAGGCAGCCGGCGCGGTGCTCCTGGGGAAGCTCGCCTTGTATGAGTTCGCGCTCGGCCCCCCCGACCCCACCACCCCCTTTCCCCCTGCTCGCAACCCCTGGGACCTAAGCCGCACCCCTGGCGGCTCGAGTAGTGGCTGCGGGACGGCGGTGGCGGCGGGGCTCGCCCTCGCAGCGCTCGGCAGCGATACGGGTGGCTCCATCCGCATCCCCGCCGCCGGGTGCGGAATTGTCGGGATGAAACCTACCCCAGGGCGGGTCAGCCGCTACGGGGTTATTCCCCTCAGCTGGTCGCTCGACACCGTGGGGCCGATGACCCGCACCGTCCGCGATAACGCGTTGGTGCTCGACGTGATCGCTGGCTACGATCGGAAGGACCCGATGAGCGTGCCGATCCCCGTTCCCGCCTCCCCTCCAGCGTGGAGGACAAACCTCCTGGGATTGCGGATCGGGGTGCCCGTGAACGCCCTGCACCAGCTGGGGGAGGTCGATCCTGAGGTGCTGCTAGCGCTTGAACAGGCACAGCAGACCTTCCGCCAGCTTGGCGCTACCGTCCAGACGGTTACCTTCCCTCACCTCGAGCAGGCGGAGCACAGCTTTTTCACCATCATGCTGGCGGAGGCCGCTGAGTACCATCGCACGACGCTTGCCCAACAACCAGAGCAGTACGGCCACCACCTGCGTGAGCGGCTGCTGACCGGCGCTCGCATCGCGATCACCGACTATCTCCAGGCCCAGCAGGCGCGCTGCGCCCTCCGCCAGGCCTACCAGGAAGTGCTCACCCAGGTGGACGCTCTGCTCCTCCCGACGCTCCCCCAGCCCCCGCCACCATTGGCAGCGCTCTTCAGCGGCCAGGCGGGAACGCTTTCTCACTTCACACGCCTGTTCAACTTGGTGGGGCTCCCGGCGCTTGCCCTGCCGGCCGGGTTCAGCCGCTCCGGTTTGCCGCTGGGAGTCCAGCTTGCGGGACGTCCCTTCGCGGAGGCGCTGCTCTACCAGCTGGGTGCCGCCTACGAAGCCGCCACTGGCTGGCACCTCCGCTGGCCTACCCTCGCGAGCGAGATGACTTCCCCCGCTGCTCCCAGGAGAGGGTGCGAAATGCTTGACATGCCCGAACATCGCATATAGAATTTCTCCAAATAGGAACGGCGTTCCATTATGAGGACCGTATCTCGTGCTGGTCCTTGTTCGGCGGCTCCGGAGAGACCGTGAGGAAAGTACGATGGCCTATCGCGTCGAGGTAGTGGGAGCCCTTGAGCACGAGACGGGAGGACAGCCGAGCTCCGGTCAGTCGTTCCTCGCCCGCTGGTTACTCTGGATCACCACTCCCCTGATCCTTGCCGCCCTCCTCGCGGCCTGGAAGGCGTACGTCGTCCTGACGGACGTGAGCGTGCTGATCCTGCCCCCACCGGAACAGGTTGCCGCCGCGACGGTTCGCCTGCTGAGCTCCCCCTTCTTCTACGAGCACCTCTCCATCACGCTGTACGAAACGCTCGTCGGCTTTGCCCTGGGCTGTCTCGCTGGCATCACCTTTGGCGTCGTCCTCGGCAAACTTCGGGCCCTGGAACGTATCCTTTCTCCCTTTATCGTGGCAACCCAGGTGATCCCGAAGGTCGCGGTGGTTCCCCTCTTCATCCTTTGGTTTGGCTTCGGCCCCAATTCCAAGATCTTCATGGCCGCCTTACTTTCCTTCTTTCCCCTGATGCAGAACACCATCCTCGGGATCCGCTCGATCGACCGCGGCCACCAGGACCTGATGACGGTAGTCCAGGCCTCCCGGTGGCAGCGGCTCTGGTTGCTTGAGATCCCTTCCTCCCTTCCCTACGTCTTGACGGGGATCGAGCTCGCGATCGTGTTCGCCATCACGGGGGCAGTGGTCGGTGAGTACCTGGGTGGAGACCGCGGCCTGGGCGCGCTGGCTGTCATCACCCTGGCCGCCCTTCGGACCGATGCACTCTTCGCGACCGTCTTCATCCTGACAGTGCTCGGCTTCCTGCTCTACGCCGTCGTGGCAGCAAGCCGGCGCTTCGTAATCCCATGGCACGAATCGTCGGGGGTGAGCGACTAGCCGCTGCGTTCTCCTCTCGCGGCCCCAACTCTCTCAGCAGGAGGGATAGGCTATGGACCGGCGCACCTTCTTGAAGCAGAGCGGGCTCTTCGTCGTCACCACGCTGAGTGGGTCATCGTTCCTAGTTGGCTGTGGGACACCGCAGCCCGCTGCGCCCAGTGTCAATCGGCCCACCTCCCTCCGGAACGAGATCTACCTCACCCCCTTCCAGCACATCATCGCCCACATCGACGTCTACGTGGCGATGGAGAAGGGCTGGTTCGAGGAACAGGGGCTCCTCATCAAGCCCGTGGGCGGCACGGGCACTGCCGCCTCGGTCTCCCAGGTGGCAGCAAAGCAGGCGCTCTACGGCAAAGCCGCCTCGATCATCACCGTCCCCCAAATTGCCGACCAGAACGTTCCCCTCCTCTCTGTTGGCTAGGTCGACCAGCGAAGCCAGTACAGCGTAGCCTCACTGCCCGAGCGCCCCCTCAAGCACCCGCGCGACTGGCAGGGGAAGTCGATCGGCGTCATCTCCCGGGGTGGGACGACCGAACTGCTGCTCGATGCCATGTCCATCATGACCGGCCTCGACCCCAATAACGTGAATAACAAGGTCACCGGTGCCGACGCCGGTTCCTACGAGTTCCTCCGCCGGGGTGAGGTCGATGGGTTTATCACCTTCAGCGGGTCCGAGACAGCATTTCGGGTGATGGGGATCAACCTTCACTACTTGAACACCGATGAGTTCGCCCGCGTCCCCGGCGATGCGTATATCGTCTTGCGGGAGACGGCCGAGAAGGATGGTCAGGCGGTGCTGGGGTTCCTCCGCGCCGTCAAGCGGGCCTACGAGTGGCTGCAGGACAAGAATAACCACGACGAGGCGATCCGGATCATGGGCAAGTGGAACCCCGTGGAGGTTGAGGACCGGAAGCTCGCCCTGGCCAAGATCGAAGCGCAGGTCAAGCTGGCAACACCCGACCCCGGCGGCAAGCTGCTGCGGGCCGATCCTCAAGCCTGGGAGGATGGCGTGCGGGTGATGGCCCGGGCCGGCATTATCAAGCACCAGAACCTCAAGGCGACCGACTGCTACACCAATCGCTTTGTGGACCAGCTGAGCTAGCGATGCGCGGGCGCTGGGATGTGATTGTGGTGGGAGCCGGCACGGCTGGCCTCCCCACCACCATCTTCGCTGCCCAACGGGGTGCGCGGGTGCTGCTGGCCGAGCAATCGAGCCGCCTCGGCGGGACCCTCCACGTCTCCTGGGCCCAGATGAGCGCGGGTGGCACCCGGCTCCAGGCCGAGCGCGGGATCGCCGACTCCCCTGACCTTCACTTTCAGGACGTCATGCGGATCAGCAAGGGAACGGCCAATGCCGAGCTCGTCCGCCTCGCTGTTACCGAATCGCCCCGCACCATCGATTGGCTGCAAGAGCAGGGGTTCGACTTTCATCCGGCCTGTCCCGCGCTGGTCTACTTCCACGAGGCGTACTCCGTCCCTCGGACCTATTGGGGGGTCGAAGGTGGCCGATCAGTCCTCAAGGTGCTTGCTCCTCTCGTCGCGGCAGTGCAAGAAGCTGGCAAGGGCGAAGTCCGCTACGCCACACGCCTGGTCGACCTCCTCCAGGAGGGTGATGGCTCCGTCAGCGGCGTAACCCTCGTCGGCCCCGACGGGACGGCCTACCAAGAACTGGCGTCCAACGTGGTGTTGACTACCGGTGGCTACGCGGGTAACCCTGAGCTCTTTGCTCGCTTCACCCCGGGCTATCCGCTGATGAGCCCTGCGCCGGAAACATCGACCGGAACGGGGATCGTGATCGCCGAGAAGGCGGGTGGGGTCATCCGGGGGGGCGAGCTGTTCCTCC
>JAILZB010000201.1 GCA_023512725.1 Chloroflexota bacterium
CGTTCGGCAGCGTGAATAGGTCCGCCAGCGAGCGGATGTTCGGGGTTGCCGGGCCATCCTGGGCCCGCTTCGCCGCCTCCAGGTAGGCGCGCCCGAGGAAGAGGTGGTAGTAGTCCTCGTTCGGCGCCGCCTGGATCGTCTTGAGATAGAGGGGAACGCTCAAGTCGTACCGGTTGGCCTGGTCGAGCGTTTGTGCTTGCTTGAAGCGGATATCCGCGATGATTGGGTTCGCGAAGAAGACCGCGAGCCCTACCACAACCAGCGCCCCGAGCGGAGTCACCAGCCAGAAGGCGCGGTTGTTCCGGGGCAGGGCGCCCGCCGGCGGGAGGGGCAGCGCGAGCGCCAGCGCAGCAATCCCGACCCAGACCCAGAAGAACGCCCCGAGCACCAGCAGGGTAGGGAACTGCTCCTGGGAGAAGAACTGGAGCGTGCGCGGCTGGAAGAGCAGTAGCCAGACTGTTCCCACTGTCAGCCCAAGCCAGAGCAGGGCCGGCACGAGCGATGGCTTCCTCGCTTCGCGCGCGGGCGCGGCCTGCCGCCCGTTCGAGCGGCGGCGGCGGCTGGCCGGCTGGGCGTTGCGGGCAGGGGCAGGCGCCGCCGCCGGAGCCGGTGCCAGCAGGGCGGGCAGCGCAACCGCCATCCCCATGATCATCCAGAAGTGGGTGCGGGTCGCGGCGATGGGAATGCCCAGCAGCGCTTCCACCAGATGAGCGCTCACCGCGCCGATAACGGCAAGCGTAACCGCCAGGGGATAGCCGCGCGGCTGCTGCCGCACCAGCCGCCAAGCGATCGAGAAGAAGGTCACCACGATGAGCAGGTAGGCGAACAGCCCGATCGCCCCGTTGGTGACCAGAAAATCGATCAGGTCGTTGTGGGAGCGGTCGGGCGTGGCGGTGCGCGACTCGATCTGGGCAAGCGCGGGAGGATAGAAGCGGTTGTAGGCGACGTACATCGTCTCGGGGCCGTAACCGACGATGGTTCGGAAGATGTTGTCGGTCACCAGGCCGGCGGCACCCTTCCCGATGCCATCCCCGAACCAGATCAGCAGACGGACACGGTTGGTTCCTTCATTCAGGTCTTTAATGCTCGCCAGGCGTTGGGCAAAGGGGTTCGCCTCAGCGATCGCCACGCCGGGAGGAGTCTCGAAGAAGGCCATCAGGGCAACAAAGCCTGCTGCTGCCGCCACGGGCGCCACGAGCAATGCCCGCCGGTTGGTCGCCAGGCCGAGGAAGAAGACCATGGCCACCAGCGACGCCGCGAAACCCATCCAGGGGCCACGGCTCCCCGTCCAGTAGAGGCAAAGCAGGTTCATGACCAATGCCAGGCTGTAGCCGACGATCTGAGTCGCTCGGGCTGAACCACCCGTTCCTTCCTGCCAGTGTCGGATGGCGGTGATCAACCGCGCCAGGATGAAGGGGATGACCAGGATGAGGTACGCCCCGAGAAAGATCGGGTTCCCAGCCGAACCGGCGACACGACTCTGGACATCACCACCCCAGGGCAGGGGGTCGAGCCCGAAATGCTGGACCCAGCCGTACAGGCTGACTGGCACGCTCACGAGGATAAACGTCGTCACCAGGCGGTTCAGCCGGCCCCAGGTGCGTAGCCCCGTGGCGACCAGGAAGAAGAGGGCGAAGTAGAGCAGGTTATTGAGCGTTCCCTGCAGTCGCTGGTACGAGCCGAAGAGGCTGACCAACGGCTGGACGGAGAAGATGGTCGAGATTAGGTACGAGAGGGCGAGCACGGCAACCGGGACCCCGAGCGGATTAGCCCGGAATCCTTCCCACCAGCGGCGCGGCAGGGTGGCTGGAGCACCGGGAAATTCCAGCTCGCGCAGCAGCCAGACTGCCAGGGCAAAGAGCATGATCCCCCGGAAGGCGGTCAGCTTATCCGGTTCGAAGACGCGAGCGCTGAAGACGTCAAAGAACAGGGGGATGACGATCGCCACCATCAGCCAGGAAGCTTCCAGGAGGCGGTCTAGGTGGGCAGCAAGCCGCGTGGGCACGGTTTAGCTTCCTCCCGCCAGCACATGCTGAGCCCGCGCCCAGGCGAGCGTCCGCGCCAGCCCTTCCCGGAGGGGCGTCTGAGGGCGAAAGGCGAGCACCTCCTCCGCTCGGCGGGTATCGGGCAGACGTCGCGGCGGGTCCTGAAAGTCCGGGCCGAATACCTCAGCGAAAGGCACGAACCGCACCTCGAGCGGGCGCTCTGCCAGCGCGACCACTTCCTGCGCAAGCTCCCGGATCGTCACCTCTTCCGTCGTCCCAAGGTTGAACACGTTGCCCTCGGCGGCTGGCTCCACGGCTGCGCGGTAGGTCGCCCGGACGGTATCTTCGACATAACAGAAGCAGCGCGTCTGGCGGCCATCCCCGTGGACGAGGAGCGGCCTGCCCGCCGCGGCGGCAGCGCAGAACACTGCCACCACCCCGGCATAGCCAGCGCTCTCCTGCCGGGGCCCGTAGGTGTTGAAGTAGCGCAGCACCACGCCTTCGAGCCCACGCTCGCGATAGGCAAAGAGCAGTTGCTCATCGAGCGCTTTGGCAAGCGCGTAGGCCCAGCGCCGGACCGTCGGTGGCCCGAGGACGAGAAGGCCATCTGGCTGGAAGGGGAGCGCATCGCTGAGCCCATAGACCTCGGAGGTCGAAGCCAGAACCACCCGCGCACGTCGGGCCAGCGCTGCATCCAGCACCTGCTCCGTCCCGTGGACCGCCACCCCGATGGTCCGCAGAGGGTCGGCCACCACCCGCCGGACCCCGACGACCGCCGCCAGATGAAAGATGACGCTACAGCCCGCACTCGCCTGGCGGACCGCCGCCCCATCCCGAACGTCCCCCACCATGACCCGTAGGCTCGGATGGTCCGGCAGGTTGGCCAGGCGCCCGCTGGAGAAGTCATCCAAAACGACCACCTCCCAGCCCTCGGTGAGCAGGTGATCGACGAGATGTGAGCCAATAAACCCGGCGCCCCCCGTCACCAGCGCCCGGCCGCTCCCCCCCTGGGAGTGCGGTGCCGCCGCGGAAGCGCTCATACTTCGGATTGTAGCAAGGCTGCTTAGCACCGTGCCGGTCGCGCCAGCACCTCGCGGTAGAGGGCCTTCGTCGCGGCGAGCATCTGTGCTTCGCTGAATTCCTGTTCCACGCGCCGACGGGCGGCGGCCCCATAGCGCTGGCGGGTCGTAGGGTCTGCCAGGAGCGAGCGGAGCGCCGCCGCGAGGGCAGCCCGATCCCCGGGGGGAACGACTAAGCCCGTCTGCTGGTGGAGATTGACGAACGAGGTGCCAGTCCCCAGTTCGGTGGTGACCACCGGCAGCCCGCACGCCATCGCTTCCAGCAGCACCACCCCGAATGCCTCCGCCCGCGAGGTGGAGGGCAGCACGAACACATCGGCGGCGTGATAGAAAGCAACCAGCTCGTCGTGTTCCACCCGCCCGCGAAAGACGATCCGGTCGGCGTGGGGCTGGGCAGCCGCCAGCGCCCGTAGGCGCGCGCCTTCGCGCCCCTCACCCAGGATGACCAGGGTCGCCGGGACTTCGCCCATTACGGGGATGAGCACCTCCAGCCCCTTGTAGTAGCGCAGCACCCCGACGAAGAGGACGAGTGGCCCGCTCAGCTCAGCCTTCAGGCGCGCGACCCGAGCGGCCCGCTCGGGCGTGAGGGCAAAGCGTGCAGGGTCCACCCCAAAGGGCACCAGCCGCAGCTTCTCACCCAGCGCGCGGAGAATGGGGGAGCCAGCAGCATAATGCGGGCTTGAGACCGTGATGACCTCTGCCCGCCTGAGCAACTGCCAGAGGAACGGGCGGTAGAGCGGGAGCAGCCGCCGCTGCCGGACGATATCGCTGTGGTAGGTCAGCACCAGCCGACCGGGGTGACGGGTCAGGAGGTAGGCGAGTTCTGCCAGCGGGTAGGGCGCATGGAGGTGGACGATCTCGGCGGGCTGACGCGCGAGTTCACGGACGAGGGCCAGCGAAAGCGGGGTCGAAGCGACGGTAGCCAGTCGCCCCGCCTTGACCACCGGCACACCATCGATCTCCTCCCGTACGGTCTGCCAGCCCGGGTTCGTGACGAGCACGCGGGGCGCAAACTCAGGGTCGGCCTGCAGCCCGATCGCCAGCCGACGCACGAGGTTTTCGATCCCCCCCACCACCGGCCAATAGTCTTTGTAGACGTGGAGCACCCGAATGGTCATCGGACCGTGCTTGGTGTGGACTGCCCGAGCGCCCGTCGGTAGGCCGCGAGGACTGCCTCGGCGCTCCGCTGCCAGGAGAACCGGCGCGCGCGCTCCCGTCCAGCGGCCGCGAGGGTTGCCCGGAGCGCGCCATCCTCGACCACGCGCCGAAGCGCACGGGCCCAGCCAGCCTCGTCATTCGGCGGCACCAGCAGGGCGGCGTCGCCGAGCACCTCGGGGAGGGACGTCGCCGTCGAGGCCACCACTGGCACGCCCGCCTGCATCGCTTCCAGCGGCGGGAGGCCGAAGCCCTCGGCGAGAGAGGGAAAGAGAAAGGCGAGCGCCCCCCGGTAGAGGTCGCCCAGGTGGGCTTCGGGCACCGCCCCCAGCCGCACGACCCGCCCCTCCAGCCCGAGCGCGCGGATGGTAGCGACGGTGGCGAGGTGACGCGGGTCTGGCGGCCCGGCGAGCACCAGGGGGAGGGTGACCCCGCTGGCGGCATAGGCGCGCACGAGGAAGGGCAGGTTCTTGAGTGGCTTATCCGCTGCCACGCTCAGAAGATAGGGGGGGCGCGGCCACTCTGGTGGGAGCGGTAGGCCACTCGGTGGGGGAAGCGCATCGGCAGCTGCGGGGACGACCACCACCCTCTCCGGTGCGACAAGGCCACGTTGCGCGAGGTCAGTGGCCACCCACTGGGAATCGGCGAGCACCAGCCGGGCCGTGCGGACTGCCAGGGCGAGGGCGAACGGATAGAGCAAGCGGGCGAGGCGGCCCGGCAGCACCTCGGGGTGACTGAGGGGGATCAGGTCGTGGATGGTCACGACGAAGGGGGTACGCAAGCCGAGGGGGAGCAGGAAGTAGGGCGCATGGAGCAGGTCCAACCGGTAGCGGTCGATGACGCGGGCAGCGTGCCACTGCCCATGGGGGGAAAAGATCGGGTCCGCCAGGGGGACCAGCTCTCCTCGCTCACCCGCGAGTGATACCGGGTCCAGGCGGCCGCCACGCGCTGCGGGGTCGATGAAGAGCGTGAGCTGGAGCGCTGGGTCTGCTGCCATCAGCGCGGGGATGAGTCCCGCGAGGTACCGACCGATGCCTGGAAAGCGGTCGGCCAGCGGGCGGGCATCGATACCGATCCTCACGCCTGGGCCATCCTCGTGCGGCAAGTATAACGGCGTCCGAAACCGCACTCGCGATCATCCGTTTTCAGAGCGGGAAGGGGCCGCGCGCGGCGGAGCAATCCGATATAATCCGCGCCGCTCGGTTGAGTGCCTGCGCTGGTGAGGGGGTGCTCACCCAGGCCGGCATCGTTCCGACTGAGTCCAGTCAATCGGAGGGCTGAATGCCACGAACCTCACTCCTCGTTGTGCTGGCTGCTCTGGTCGCCGTGGGGGGACTCGTCGCGTTGCCGCAGCCAGCACCCGCGGACCAGGTGCTCGGCCCCCCGCTCTACAACACTCAGCCCGGCATCTTTACCCGCCTGCCAACGAACGGCGGCCCTGCCCTGGCGCCAGGGAACCCCACCCAGTCCGGCAGCCAGGGCGATTGCGCCACCGCCTACGGCCCGACCGTCCTCTACACCCCCAACAAGAGCTTCCCCGGCATGGGGCCCTACAACTTCTTCATGTATTACACCGGCCAGTGCCCGGATACCGGCAACGACAACGCCAACATGAACATGGCGATCTCGGGCGATGGGCAAGTCTGGGGGAAGTACTTCATCGGCGGTGGCTGCGCTGGCTGCGAGAATCCAGTGATGGACCCGCGGCGCGGCCAGTTCGACCGCCAGGTGATCGCGCCCTCGGTCATCGACGATACAGCGAGTGACTGCCGCTGCTTCCGTGTTCTCTATGAAGGGAACGATGGCCAGCGCTCCCAGATCGGGCTAGCGACCACCCTGACCAGTGTCGACTTTCCTCCCTCCGACCGTGCCTCGGGATCCATTCGACCGGATGACCCGGTGATCGCCGCCGGGGTCTTCCCCTACATGCAAAGCTCGGTGGGCGACCCCACCTGGCTGAAGGACGGCTCGGTCTACAAGGCCTGGTTCACCGCCGTGGATGCCGACGGTGGCACCTCGATCGGCTACGCCGAATCGACCAACGGCGGGCTGACCTGGACCATCCTCCCTTCCACTGTGCTGGTACGGGG
>JAILZB010000202.1 GCA_023512725.1 Chloroflexota bacterium
GATCCAGGTGGCACCTCCCTACGCCGGGAACCCGCTCGTCAACGCTATGTGCGTCGGCCTGCTGCGCCACGAGGAGCTGGTGCGGGCGCGGGCGAGCGGGGAGGGGAACCTGCTGTTGCTGGTTGGCGCGGGTACTGGGCGCGATGGGATCCACGGTGCCACCTTCGCCTCGGTCGAGCTGAGCACAGCGGAGGAGCGTCGGCCAGCGGTCCAGGTCGGGAACCCGTTCCTCGAGAAACTGCTGCTGGAAGCCTGCCTGGAAGTGGTCCGGCTGCCGGCCGTGGTCGCCATGCAGGACCTCGGCGCTGCCGGCCTGACCAGCGCGACCGTCGAAGCGGCGGCCAAGGGCGGGGCGGGGGTCGAGATCGACGTCTTGCGCGTCCCCCGCCGCGAGGAGGGGATGACCCCCTATGAGGTGATGCTCTCGGAATCCCAGGAACGGATGCTGGTGGTGGTGCGCGCGGGCCAGGAAGCCGCGGTGCAAGCCGTGTTCGGGCGCTGGGGGCTCCATGCGGCGGTCATCGGCCAGGTCACGGCCAGCGGCCGTCTGGTCGTTCGTGAGGGCGAGACAGTCGTGGCTGACCTGCCGATCGCGGCGCTCGTCGACCCGCCCCAGTACCGCTACGACCACTTCCTTGCCACCCCCCCACCCTACCTGGAGCAGGTCCAGCGCTTCGACCCGACGACGCTCCCGCCGAGCGACCCGGCCCGCGACCTGCTTGACCTGCTCGGCTCACCGAACATCGCCAGCCGGCGGCCAGTCTTTCGCCAGTACGACCATCAGGTGCTGAACAACACCGTGGTCCCACCGGGACGCGGCGATGCGGCGGTGCTCCGGATCAAAGGCTCGCGCCGGGCGATCGCGCTCAGCATCGATGGAAACGGCCGCTTCTGTTTCCTCGACCCCTTCACTGGCGGAGCGATGGCCGTGGCTGAGGCCGCCCGGAATGTGGTCTGCGCGGGTGCTGAGCCGCTTGCCCTCACCAACTGCCTCAACTTTGGCAACCCCGAGCGCCACGAGGTGTACTACCAGCTCGCTCAGGTGATCGCCGGGATGGCCGCTGCCTGTGAAGTGCTGGGAGTGCCGGTCATCTCAGGGAATGTCTCGCTCTACAACGAGAGCGAGCAGGGCGCGATCTACCCCACGCCGATCGTCGGCATGCTCGGCCTGCTGGAGGAGGTCGAGCAGCGGCTTGAAGCTGGGTTTGTCGCCGCGGGTGATGTGGTGCTCCTGATCGGCGAGTTCACGGCGGACCTCGCCACCCTGGCCGGTTCGGAATGGCTGGCCGCTCGCCATGGGCTGGTCGCTGGTCGGCCGCGGATCGACCTCGGTCAGGAAGTTGCCGTCCAGCAGACTGTGCTCGCCGCTGCCCGGGCGCGGCTGCTCCACTCAGCTCACGATTGTAGCGAGGGTGGGCTGGCGGTCGCCCTCGCCGAGAGCTGCATCCTGGGCGGCCAGGGGTTTCGCGCCCGCTTCTCCCTGCCCCCGCGGCCAGAAGGGCTGCTCTTCGGCGAGGCCCCCGCGCGGATCGTCGTCTCCTGCCCGCCCGATCACCTCGCCGCGGTGTCCGCGCTAGCGGAGCAGTACGGTGCGCCCATCACCCTACTCGGGGAAGTGGGCGGCGCTCGCTTCCAGCTGGCGCCCGTGCTTGACCTGCCGCTTGCTGAGCTGGCTGACCGCTGGGAGCACGGCCTGCGCCGCGCCCTCGGCCAGCTCCCGCCTCCCGACGGGGTCAGCGGCCGCTGAGGCGGATTGCGCTGGGGGGCTTCCCACCGCGCCACCCTCAGGGGAGGGCCAGGCGACGCTCCTGGAGCTGGCGGAGCGCCGCGAGCAGCGCCCGCGCCGTGAGGTGGTCGGCAAAGGGGCCGTCCGGGTGATCGAACAGCCAGAGGTGCATCATCTCGCCCGCGATTGCACGCGTCCCGGGAGGACAGTGGCCAGCGATCTTCGGTACCACCCGCCCGGTGCCGAGGCAGAGGTGGTCGTGGGTGTGCCAGGAGGTGAGTGGACCGGCGGGCGTTGGGCCTTGCCCCCGCGGAGCAAGGAACATCACCCCGAGGAGCACCATCTGGCCGTTCGGGAGCCGGAAGTAGACCAGGCTTTCGGGATGTTCCGGGTCCAGCAGCGCTCCATCGTCGAGATAGCGTGGCGACACGAAGTGGGCTGGCCCAACCGTCCCTCCGCCAAAGGGGTAGGGTGTGACCTGGCGATATCCCTCCGCCACTGCCACCGAGAAATCGGCGAAGCGCGCCGCCTCCACGCGGGTCCGAGTGAGGAGGTCTTCCGCTGCCTGGCGCTCGGCTGGGGTCGCCAACGCAGCCAGGTGGTGCCCAGCGCTCGCCCGGAGTGCTAGCAGCCCACTGGCCCCACCCAGCACGACGATGCCACCGGCAAGCGCCGCAGCAGCCACGACACCCTCAGGGTGCTGGCTCTGGGCGGCCCGGCAGGCCAGGAAGAGCACGGCCCCCAGGGCAGCGAGGCCGATCCCACTGCCAAGCAGGAGATGGCCCGGGTTCGTGAGGGTGAAGAGCTGCTCCTCCGCGGCGAGTGCGGGGGTGCGCGCGTGGAGCCAGCTATCGAGCGCCAGCCCCGCGAGCAGGACGAGCACGCCGCCTGCCATGAGGAACGGTGCCACGTCCAGCAGGCGCAGGCTGAGCGGTGGCCGGTGGTGCATCGTCCTCCCCGATGAGGACACGCGCCTGGGGACGCCCCGGTTTCACCGCCCGGCGACGGGCACGCTCGCTGGTTCGAGCGCAACCTGAATGGCCTCGTCGATGTTCTCCACCAGAACGAAGCGCAGCTCCTGGCGCACGTCCGGTGGGAGGTCGTCAAGGTCGCGCTGGTTCCGCCGGGGGAGGATGACCGTGCGCAGGCCGAGCCGGTGGGCGGCAAGCACCTTTTCTTTGATCCCACCAACCGGGAGCACCTTCCCCCGGAGGGTGATCTCTCCGGTCATCGCGACGTCTGGTCGCACTGGGCGGCCAAGCAGGAGCGAGACGAGCGCTACCACCATGGTGAGGCCAGCGGACGGGCCATCTTTCGGGATCGCGCCCGCGGGCACGTGGATGTGCACGGTCTTGCCCGTCAAGGCTGCCGGATCGATGCCAAGGGCCGCGCTATTGGCGCGGACGTACGAGAGCGCTGCCAGGGCGCTTTCACGCATCACGTCGCCCAGCATGCCAGTCAGGATCAGCTGGGGTTCGTGTTCAGCGCTCGGCATGAGCGTTGCTTCAACGAAGAGCACATCGCCCCCGGTGGGGGTCCAGGCGAGACCGGTGGCAACCCCGGGTCGGTCAGTCCGCTCGGCGACCTCCTCCTGGAAGCGTGCCCGGCCGAGATAGCGCTCCACCAGCTCAGGGGTGATGACGACGGGATCGGTCCGCCCTTCGGCGATCTCGCGCGCAACCTTGCGGCAGATGGTGGCGATTTCACGGTCGAGGTTACGCACCCCGGCCTCGCGCGTGTACTCGCGGATGATGCGGCGGATCGCTTCCGGCTCGAAGCGCAGCTCTTCCGGCCGGAGGCCGTGGTTGGCCAGCTGGCGGGGGATGAGATAGCGCTCGGCGATCTGGCGCTTCTCCTCGTCGGTATAGCCGGAGAGGGTGATGATCTCCATCCGGTCGCGGAGGGGGGGCGGAATGGTCTCCAGGGTGTTGCCGGTGGCGATGAACATCACCTGCGAGAGGTCGAACGGCACCCCGAGGTAGGTATCGACGAAGGCGTGGTTCTGGGCCGGGTCGAGCACCTCCAGTAAGGCAGCAGCGGGATCACCCCGCCAGTCGGCGCCGACTTTGTCGATCTCATCGAGGACGAAGACGGGGTCGCGCACGCCGACGCGTCGGAGCGCCTGGATGATCCGCCCGGGCAGCGCGCCGATGTACGTCCGGCGGTGACCACGAATCTCGGCTTCATCACGCACCCCGCCCAGCGAGACCTGCACGAGCTTCCGGTCGAGCGCGCGCGCGATCGAGCGGGCCAACGAGGGCTTCCCCACTCCTGGCGGCCCGATGAAGCAGAGGATCGGGTCGCTGGTCGGCCGCTCCTCCGCGCTGGTGGCCACTCCGCGCTCCTCCCGCAGCTTGCGGACGGCGAGGTACTCCAGGATGCGCGATTTGATCTGGTCGAGGTCATAGTGGTCCTCGTCGAGGACGCGACGCGCCTGCTCGATGTCGATCGGCTTGCCCGAGAGGCGGTTCCAGGGCAACGCGACCAGCCACTCCAGATAGGTCCGGGTCATGGCGTATTCGGGCGAAGCGGGCGGGATGGTCTGGAGGCGGCTCAACTCGCGCTCGGCCTCGCGCCGAGCCTCTTCGGGCATCCCGGCGGCGTCGATCTGCTGGCGCAGGGTCGCGATCTCGTTGGCCTCTTCGCCCTCGCCCAACTCCTGCTGGATGGAGCGGAGCTGTTCACGGAGGAAGTACTCCCGCTGGGCCTTGTCCATCCGGGTCTGGGTGGCGGCCTGGATTTCCCGATTGACCTGGCGGACCTGGATCTCGCGCTGAAGGAGATCGAGCAGTCGCCGCAGCTTTGCCTCCACCGGCTGGAGGTCGAGAATCGCCTGCCGATTGGCGAAATCGAGGGGGAAGGTGGTGGCCACGAAATAGGCGACCTGGCGTGGCTCACTGAGCCCTTCGACGGTGGCCAGCAGCTCGGGCGGCGGATTGGGCGTGACGTCCATCAGCTGGCGGAACAGGTCGACCACAGCGCGACGCAGCGCCTCCGCCTCGATGGGAGAGGAGACGTGGTCCGGCGCTGGCTCGAAGCGGACCACCAGGAACGGCTCGGTCGCGGTCAGGGTGAGCAAGCGGACACGTTCCAGCCCCTGGACAACCAGGCGGATGGTGCCATCCGGTGCTCGCAGGAGCTGATGGATCACCGCGAGGGTGCCAAAGGAGGGGAGCTGCTCTAGCGAGGTGGGGTCCTCGGCATCCGGCGGGAACCCGACCAGCACCAGCAGGCGTTGGCCCGCCATCACGCTATCGACCAGCTTGACCGAGCGCTCCTGCCCAACGACCAGCGGGGCGACGGCAAGGGGGTAGATCACGGCTCCGCGCAAGGGCAGGAGCGGGAGCACCTCCGGCACAGGTTGGCGGGCGGGGTCGAATGGCGGGTTCACGCTGACTTCACCTTCGGGAGGCGGAGCGTGAGCAGCCCCCGTTCGAGCACTCCTTCCACCTGGTCGGGGTCGACCGGTCCTGGGAGCCGCACGGCAAGGCGGAACCTCCCCCGCCGGATCTCGGCCTGATGGAAGCGCCCATCACTCGGGAGCTGCCGCTCCCCTTCGATCACGACAGCATCGTCGTAGAGGATGATGTCAAAGTCTTCGCTCTTTACCCCGGCGATCTCGACCCACAGGCGGTAGTCCTCTGGCGTCTCGGTCAGGTCAGCGGGCGGCCGCCAGAGAGGATGGGCAAGGACTGCCCGCCGCTCGCACCAGGGGTCGCCAAGCAGGCTGAGAGCACCCTCGGCAAAGAAGATCTGGCTGTAGGTCTGCAGGATCCGACGGTACCGCATGGCGGCTCCTCCGCGCCCAACGCTGCGGCCAGCGCCAGGCCTCGCGGGGCGCTAGCCTCCACCGTTCATTCTAGCGCGCTGCTGGGGGGCGCGGCAGGCCGCCAGGCGTTAGAGCTTCATCCCGGTGATAACCATGCAGTCCCAGGAAGGGTCATTCATCCGGTTGATGTTGACAAAGCCGAGGCCGCGCAGGTGCTGCTCCAGGTTGAGCTTCATGTACTCACCGAGGAACGGCTCCGGCCCTCGGGAGCGCTTGACCCGATGCTGGCGCTCCTCTTCGGTCTCATCGTAGATGACGTCGACGCACGAGAAGCGCCCGCCGCGCCGGAGCAGCCGCTTCATCTCCACGAGAATCTTCTGGCTCTCCGGCTGGGGCATCTCGTGGAGGACGTAGCTCTCGTTGACGACATCGAACGACTCGTCCGGGAAAACCGTCTGAGCAGCGTGCTGGACGTAGAACCGCGCATTCTTGACCCCCAGCCGCTCGGCCCAGCCGCGCGCGAAGCGAATGAAGTGCGCTCCCAGGTCGATGCCGATCACTTCGGCCTCGGGGAAGAGCTGCGCCAGTGCGATCGTGGAAGGCCCAACCCCGCAGCCGACATCCAGGATGCGCCATTCCCCGCCCGGTTCCAGGCCGTCCAGCAGGGCGCCCAGCACCTTGCGGCGGCCCAGGAACCACCAGTGCTCGTCCTCTTTTTCGTATATGCTCCTGTAGGCTTGTTTCGCCAGCTTCACGGTAGGTCAGGATCCATTCCC
>JAILZB010000203.1 GCA_023512725.1 Chloroflexota bacterium
CAACCGAACCTTCCTGCACGAGTGGCTCAAACCGACCAACCTCGACTTTGCTGTGCTGCGCCGCCTCTTCGCGCAGTACACCGCCGACAACCCCCACTTCGCGGGCAAGGTCGAAGACATCCTGGCACAGAACCTGGACGGCATCGAATGCGACATCTCGCAGCAGGAACTGGCCGACCGCGACCTGGAAAGCGACGATTTCGTGCACCTCGGGATCCAGCAGCGCGCGGAGCTTTGCCAGCTCTTCGCACGCAACTTCTACTTTGGCTGTGAGGCAGACGACCCCATGACGGCGGTGGCCTTCTCGGAGCGGCTCGGGTTACAGCTGAAACCTATGCTAGGCTCGGACATCTCGCACTTCGACGTTGTCGACGCACGCACAGTCTTGGCCGAGGCCTGGGAGCTGGTCGACCGCCTGGCAGCGGAGGCCTCCGCACCTACGCGCCAGCGGATGCAGGAAGCGTTCCTCATCTCCAGTCGTTTCGAGTTGCTCTTCTGGGAGGCGGCCTGGCGGCGCGAGGGCTGGCCGGACCATCCGCTCCCCTAGAGCGCGCCACGGCTGCCGCCCCCGCTCCGGGCGGAACTGCTGCGAAAGCCTCTTTCGCCACCGCTGCTCCGCGCCTGCCAGTGGGAACGGGTGCTCGCTCCCGTTGGGGCGGTGGCTTGATCTCTTCAGTCCAGTCGCTTATGCTTGCAGATGCGTACGGTCGGCGTACAGCATGCTGCATGCTGCATATCGAAAAGGGGGAGCAATGCGTATTCTGGATGTTGATGGCCACATGGAGGAAGGGGTCCAGACCTGGCAGTACCTTGAACGCGAGTACTGGCCACGGCGACCGATCCCGGTCATTGTGCCGGAAGATACCATCTGGGGGGAATGGAACGGGCTCTGGCTGATCGACACGCGCGCGCGGGACTTTGGCGGCACCCCGACGGGCATGATCATGGCGCGCAAGAAAGGGATCCCGGTCGGGGCGCAGGAGTTGACTGATGTCCCCGCCCGGCTGCGGGCGATGGATGAGGCCGGTATCGAACGCCAGGTGCTGATCCCCTCGCTGTTTATGGGGCCGGTGGCCGAAGACCCCGACCTCGAAGCGGCCCTGATGCGCTCGTACAACACGTTCGTCGCCACCCAGTGTAACCAGTCGGGTGGCCGGCTGTTTTACGCCGCGGTGGTGCCCTTCCGGCGCCCCCAGCAGGCGGTCCAGGAGATCCGGCGCGTCAAGGCGATGGGCAGCTGCGTCTCGATCTTCATGCGCGGCATGGAGTGGGACACGCGGGTGGACCATCCCTCCCACCTGCCGATCTTCGAGGCGGCTGAGCAGGCAGGGCTTGCGATCCAGGTCCACACCGGCCGGGGCTCCCCGACCATCATGCGCATGCTCCAGTGGGGCCAGCCGCGCCCGAAGTACGACTTCGATCTTCCACCCACCACCGATGGTCGCCCCCTGATCGGGCCGCTGCTGGTCCAATTCGCCTTCAACCGGATCATGGAAGGCGGCCTGATCTTCGAGTTCCCTAAGCTGAAGTGGGTGTTCTGCGAGCTCGGCAGCGAGTGGATGGTGCCGGAGATGACCCGCTTGCTGCGCACCGGGCCGACCAGTCAGTGGGGGCCGCGGGACTACCGGCGGCCGTTCGAGGAGCAGCGGATCTACGTGACTGCCGAGCCGGACGAAGACCTGCCCTACGTCATGCGCAAGCTGAGTGAGGACTGCCTGGTCTGCTCGAGCGATATGCCGCACCACGACACCTCACGCCACGAGCGGGTCGAGGATGAGTTCCGCAAGCGGGGCGACCTCTCGGAGCGGCAACTGCGCAAGATCCTGCGCGAGAATGCGGCCCGGCTGTTCGGCTGGCCGGCTGAGGACCCCCTGGAAACGAACGGGGCCGGTGGTCGCTCTGTGGGCACCCAGCCCCAGTGGTCGGGAGTGCGCTAGCACCGACCTCGCCGGTTCTGGAGCGCCTGGGCCAGTGCCTGCGCTGGCTCAGGCAGCTTGCTTTAACGGCCACGCTCGAGGCACCCAGGGCGTGCTTCGGCGGAAGCGCTAGCAGGTGCCGAAGGTGCGCAGGATGCGCACGACCTGCGCCTCGTCTACGTCAAAGTCGACCTGGCGGCGCCGCAGCTCGGCAACCGCTTCGGGGGAGAGCTCGACGGTCTGGCCATCGATGGTCACGCGCAGCGGATAGTTCTCGGGGTGGTCAAAGATCGCCCGGATGTCTTGCAGGCTCATCTCGGAGAGCTTCATGGGTTGCTTCTCCCGGAGCTTCTTCCTTGCTCCCGGATCGGGCCGACTGCTCCCAAGTGCCACCACCTGAGCAGGTGGCTGCTCAGTAGGGGGAAGGAGCGCCAGGCCGCGCGAGCTGGTCGCTCGAGGTGCTCGCCAGCACCTCGGGGTGCACCTGCTCGATCCGCGCGCGCGTCTGTTCGATCAGGGCACAGAGGGCGGCATCGAAGTCGAGCAACGCCTCGCGGTCCAGGGCAGTGACCTCCAGGCGCGGGCCACCGTTCACCTCGACCACTCGCAAGACCGCTTCGACACGTCGGAGGGCGGCGAGGGGGAGTGCGGGGTCACTCGCGGGCGCCGAGACAAAGACAAACTCGCTTCCCCCACACGTGGGGCAGCTCCAAGCCCGGTCGAAGACGCCAGAACGGTCGGCGAATTCGTAGGAGTAAAACTGCTTGCGGGGATCGATCCGTCGGCAATCTTTGCAGACGATCATGCTCGCCATGGGCGCCTCCTCGCCACGCTGCGAGCCCGACCCCAGCCGGCCCTCCCGGGGCCTGCCACGCTGCTCGGCCGGGAACGTATCAGCAGATATCATACGCCACCCCCTCTCGATCCGAGAAGACCCCCCGGTCGCGACCATCACCCATGCTACAATGGAATGTGAGGCGCGCCTGCCATTACCATGCCGCTCGTCCTTGAGCCCCTCCGGGCATCCGATCTTCCCGAGATCTGTGCTATCGAACGAGAAGCATTCACGGCACCCTGGTCGGCCAGGCTCTACGAACGTGAACTCCAGAACCGCCTGGCACACTACTTTGTGCTGCGGGAGGAGAACGGCACGCGGCGTATCCTGGGCTACGCCGGGGTCTCGTTCCTGGTCGACGAGGCGCACCTGATGACCATCGCGGTGCGCAAAGAGGAGCGTGGGCGAGGGTATGGCGAGCTGCTGCTCACCCACGCGATCGCGACCGCCGCTGCTCGGGGTGTCGACCAGATGACCCTCGAAGTGCGGATGTCGAACACGGTCGCCCAGGCACTCTACCGGAAGTACGGCTTTGCCATCGTCGGCCGGCGGAAACGGTACTACGTCGACCCGCCCGAAGATGCCCTCCTCATGACAGTCACGGGGCTCACCCAACCGGGCTATCAGGCCCGCTTCGCGGCGTTGCGGCAAGCCTTGGCCGCGCGCCTGGGAGCGCAGCTTACCGTCGCGGAGGGGGCGTGAGCGTCGTTGCCCTGCTGACGGACTTCGGCCTGGAAGACCACTACGTCGCCGCGATGAAGGGCGAGATCTTGCGCCGCGCGCCGGCAGCGACCCTCGTCGATATTACCCATCTCATCCCGCCGCAGGATGTCGTCCGCGGGGCCTACGAACTCGCCTGTGTCTACCGCTCTTTTCCGCCGGGAACGGTCTTCCTCGGCGTTGTCGACCCGGGCGTGGGCACGAGCCGGCGACCGCTGCTACTCCGCGCTGGTGGCTATACCTGGGTGGGGCCAGATAACGGGCTCTTCGCGTTGGTGCTCCGTGCGGAAGGCGGGCAGGTTGCCGATGGTCTGGTCTGGCTGGCCGCTGACCAGCAGGCCCTGGTACTCGCCGCCGAGCGGATCGCCGAGCGGCTGAGCGCGACCTTCCACGGCCGCGACCTCTTCGCTCCTACGGTTGGGTTGGTGGTGGCAGGCACACCGCTGGGCGAGCTAGGCGAGCCGATCGCCGCCATCCTCGACCTGCCGGCTGCTGGCGGCGAGCGGGTGCTGGCAATCGATCATTTTGGCAACATCATCACGAGTGTTCGCCCCCAGCCGGGCGAGGACTACGCGGTCACGATCGCCGGTCGGCGGATCGCTGGCCTCCACCGGACCTATGCCGAAGGACAGGGGCTGATCCTCTTGACGAGCAGTAGTGGCTACCTGGAAATTGCCCTGCCGAATGGTAATGCCGCGGCGTTGCTCGGCGTGCGCCCTGGTGAACCGGTGATGGTCGAGCTACGAAGGAGCAGCGATGATCGACTCGCTTGAGGGGCTGCGGGCAGCCCGTGCCCCCGGCCTGCCGTTCCGCCTCCGCCTGAGCGAGGAGGAAGCCGCGATGCTGCTCGCCCACCAGGCGCAGCAGCAGGACGCGTTGCTTCTAGAAGTCCAGCGCCTGCGCCTGGAACCGGAGCGCCTGGCGCTTGCCCTTCAGGTGACCCTGCTGGGGCTGCCGCTCGCGGTGGAGGCGAGCGGGCGGCCGCGCCTGGAGCAGGGGCGGCTCGCCTTCGAGCTCCAGGAACTGCTGGTGAACGGAGCGCCTGCCCCCGCCTTCCTGCGCCAGCAGGTGCTTCACCAGATGAATGCTCGCCTCGCGCCGGAAGCGCTGCCGGTCGTGCTCGCCGAGCTCGAACTGGGCGACGGCTGGGTGCTGATCGCTGGCCAGACGAAGGAGAGAGCGTGATGCGCTTTGGGGTGATCGTCTTCCCAGGCACCTGGAGCGACCACGACTGCTACCACGCGCTTGCGACCGTGCTCGGACAGCCGGTGCGCTTCGTCTGGCACCAGGAGCGCGACCTGAGTGGGCTCGACTGTGTCATCCTCCCGGGCGGCTTCTCCTACGGCGACTATCTGCGGGCAGGGGCGATCGCGCGCTTCTCCCCAGTGGTCACGGCGGTGCAGGAGTTTGCCGAGCAGGGCGGGTTGGTGCTTGGGATCTGCAACGGCTTCCAGATCCTCTGCGAGGCCGGGCTCCTCCCCGGGGTGCTGATCCGCAATCAGGACCTGGAGTTCCACTGCGAGTGGGTGCACCTCCGGGTCGAGCGTGCGGACACCGCGCTCACCGCTGCCACCCGGCCGGGGCAGGTGCTGCGGATCCCGATCTCGCACGGCGAAGGGAACTACTTTGCCGATCCCGAGACGCTCGCCCGGATCGAGGCGAACCAGCAGGTGCTGTTCCGCTACTGCCGCCCCGATGGCACCCTTGCTCCCGAGGCGAACCCGAACGGCTCGCTCAACTCCATCGCCGGGGTGATGAACGAGCGGGGGAACGTCTTCGGGATGATGCCGCACCCCGAGCGCTGCTGCGAGCCGCTGCTCGGCGGTGAGGATGGCCGGTGGCTTTTCACCTCGCTGATCCAGAGCGCCCTCACGATCGCTCGCTAGTCGCCAGCGAGGCGTGCCCGCCGGCCGCGCTCGTCCGGGCGGGAGCCGAGCTGGGGGGGCCGGCACGCACGGTACAATTTCCAGCGCAAGGAGCGCAGCAAGGATAACCCATGCCCTACCCTGCCACGGTGCTCGCTGAAGTCGCCCTCAGCGAAGCGGAGTATCAGGAGATCGTCGCCCGCCTGGGGCGAGAGCCCAACCGCCTGGAGTTAGGGATCTTCGGCGCCCTCTGGAGTGAGCACTGCGGCTACAAGCACTCCAAGCCCCTGCTCCGCCGCTTGCCCCGTCGCTCTCCGCGCACGCGGGTGCTGGTCGAGGCGGGGGAAGAGAACGCGGGCGCGGTGGACATCGGCGAGGGATGGGCGGTGGTGTTCAAGGTGGAGTCGCACAACCATCCCTCGGCGGTCGAGCCGTACCAGGGAGCAGCGACCGGGGTAGGCGGCATTGTGCGGGACATTTTTACCATGGGCGCCCGCCCCATAGCTATTCTGGATTCGCTGCGTTTCGGGGACCTGAGCAACCCGCGGGTAAGATATCTTTTTGAAGGGGTCGTGGCCGGTATCGCCGGTTACGGTAACTGCATAGGGATTCCCACGGTGGGAGGGGAGGTTTACTTCCATCCCTGCTACGAGGGGAATCCTCTGGTCAACGTGATGTGTGTGGGACTGATCAACCACGCGGACATCACCAGGGGTACGGCCTGCGGTGTGGGCAATCCGGTTATGGTGGTGGGTGCCAAGACCGGACGGGACGGCATCCATGGATGTACTTTTGCCTCTGAGGAACTCAGTGAAAAATCTGAGGAACGGCGGCCGGCCGTCCAGGTAGGAGACCCGTTCATGGAAAAATTACTGCTCGAGGCCTGTCTGGAGTTGGTAAAAAC
>JAILZB010000204.1 GCA_023512725.1 Chloroflexota bacterium
GGCGCGCTCCTCGGGCTCGGGCGCGAGCAGCTCGCGCACGCGATCGCGCTCGCGGTGACGCCCAATCTCGCCCTCGGCCAGACGCGCACCGGGGAGCTCTCGATGTGGAAGGGCTGCGCGGCGGCGAACGCCTCCCGCAACGGTCTCTTCGCGGCGCTGCTCGCCCGCGAGGGCATGACCGGCCCGGAGCAGGCGATCGAGGGCAAGTGGGGGCTGTGGAACGCGCTCGGGCGCTTTCGCTGGGCGCCGTTCGGCGGGCGCGGCGGCCCGTACCGCATCCTCGAAGCGCACATCAAGCGGTATCCGGCGGTGATCCACGCGCAGACGCCGATCTCGGTCGCCGCGGAGCTCCACGGGCGCGCCGCCCCCGAGGAGATCGAGGCGATCGCGATCGAGACCTACTGGGTGGCCGAGCGCTATGCCGACCGCAGCGACGCGCTCTGGAACCCCGCGACCCGCGAGACCGCCGACCACAGCATCCCGTATTGCGTCGCCGCGGCGCTCCTCGACGGCGAGGTCACCGAGCGCACCTTCTCGCCCGAGCGGCTCGCCGATCCGCGGCTTCGCGCGCTGATCGCGCGCACGGACGTGCGGGAAAATCCGGACTACACCGCGGCCCAGCCCGCGCAGTGGCCGTGCCGCATCGAGCTCGCGCTGCACGGGGGCGGGAGGCTCGCGGCCGAGGCGCGCTATTTCGAGGGCCACACGAGGCGCCCGCTCTCGGATGCGGAGCTCGAGCGCAAGTTCCGCGCGCTCGCGTCGCCCGTGCTCGCGCCGCAGCGCATCGAGGCGATCGTCGAAGGACGGGGGCCGACAACGCTGTAAGCTGCTCTTCCCCGATGGAGCGCGGGCGCCGCTTTGGCTGTTGGCTCAGGGGGCCAGGATCGAAGGGCGGCCCGTTGGCACGTCGCGAGGGACCGGTGCCTTGCTTGGCTGCCGCGGGCGGATCCGCTCCAGGTGCGGGATCACCTCTTCCCCAAAGCGCTGGATCGTCTCCTCGGCGAGGGCGGGCGGCATCGCCCCGAAGTAGGCCCAGATCATGACGTGACCCAGGCCTCGTTCCGCCCAGGGGGCGAGCTTCTCCAGCACCTGTTGGGGTGTCCCCGCGAGCAGGGTATTCCGCCGGTAGTTGCTCTTGCGGCGCTCCCATTCCTCGGGGGGGGCGATGTCGTAGCCGTTGTTGGCACGCACCCCCTTGTGGAGGTAGTACTTCGAATACTCCCAGACCGCGCTTACTGGGTCCGGCTGATCGCTGAGGTAGGTGTGCTGGGTGAAGCAGCTCCACTCCAGCGCCCGCTGCTTCTGCTCCTCCGAGGCCTCACTCTCCGCCAGACCGTCCAGGTAGTGGTTCCAGAGGAGTTCCCCCGTGCCGGCAGTCAGCGAGAGGAGCAGCGGCTGGGCCATCCGGCCCCAAGCCCGACAGAACTCCGGTGTTAGGGTCGCGCGAGCAAAGAGCGGGTGCGGCTGCTGGACCGTGGCGGGGATGATCCGCCCATCGACCCGGCCGCGCCACCAGGGAGTTTCGTAGACATACGGCTCCGGCCCCCGGTGCTGCCAGGCGCCGAGCACGATGCTCGCCCAGGCATCGAAGAGGCGGTGGCGCTCGCTAGCATCCAGGCCGTAGCCAGCATATTCATCCGGTCCGATGCCACTGCCCACCCCGCAGATCAGCTTACCGCGGGTGAGGTTGTCGAGCAGCGCGACCTGGGTAGCAAAGCGGATAGGATGATGAAGCGGGCCGACCGCCACCGAAAACCCGATGTGGAGCGAGGGTGCGAGCGCAGCCAGGTGACTGGTGAGCACGATCGGGTCGGAATAGGCGTTATAGCCGGTGAAGGCATGCTCGGTCGCCCAGACGGCCCGAAAGCCGACCCGCTCAGCCAGCCGCGTCTGCGCAATCACCGCCGCGATGATGGCGTGGTCGTGCGTCGGGCCAGGGGTCTGCGGGTTGAGATACAGTCCAGCGTGCACGGGTTACTCCTCCTGCAGCAAGGGCAGCGAGCGACGCGTGCTCCTGCCTAGGTGCGCGGCCGCCAACTGGTGCCCTGTGGCGTATCTTCCAGGACGATCCCGAACTCCGCCAGGCCAGCGCGGATCCGGTCGGCGAGCGCGAACTGGCGGGCAGTGCGCAGCTCCTGGCGCACCGCGATCAAGAGTTCGATGAACGGCGCGGCGTCCATCGCGTCGCGGTGAGGAGGTGGGGTGAACTGCAAGCCGAAGACCCCACCGCCCAATTCCAGCAGCAGCCGGCGGACACCCGCGATCGATTGGCCAGCATCCCGGCGCCGGTTCGCTTCCCGCGCCAGCTCGAACAGCAGGGCCTTGCCGGCTGCCACGTTGATATCGTCATCCATGGCAGCGCAGAAGCGCTCGCGCCAGGGGGCGGGGTCGAAATCATCCGGACCGCCGGGGTCTGGGAGGGCGACCGCCGCCCGCAGGCGTTCCGCCTCGCGTTCGGCCGTTGGCAGGCTCTCGTCGTGGTAGGTCAAAGGACGGCGGTAGTTCGACCCGAGGACGAAGAGCCGCACGGCATCCGGGCTGTAGCGCTCCAGTACCTCCCGTACCGTCACGAGGTTGCCAACCGATTTGCTCATCTTCTCGCCGCTCAGCTGAAGCAGGCCGTTGTGCAGCCAGTAGCGGACGAACGGCGAGCGGCCGGTAATCGCTTCGGACTGGGCGCGCTCGTTCTCGTGGTGCGGAAAGATCAGGTCGGCGCCGCCACCGTGGATGTCGATCTGGTCGGCCAGGTAGCGCCGGCTCATCACCGAGCACTCGATGTGCCAGCCCGGGCGACCAGGCCCCCACGGGCTCTCCCAGGCGGGTTCCCCTGGCTTAGCCGCTTTCCAGACGGCAAAGTCGAGCGGGTCTTCCTTCTGCTCACCGACCTCCACCCGAGCGCCCGCCCGCATCCCCTCCAGGGTGCGGTGAGAGAGCGCGCCGTAGCTTGGGAACTGGCGGACCCGGTAGTAGACATCACCGTTGGCGACGTAGGCGAAGCCGCGATCGAGCAGGATCTGGACGGCCGCGATGATCCCCGGGATCTCCCCCGTCGCCCGCGGGTAGACATCGGCCCGCAGGATGCCCAGCGCGTCCATATCCTGGAAGTAGGCCGCAATCTCCTGCTCAACCAACTCACTCGGGCTGATACCCTCCGCCTGAGCGCGGGCAATGATCTTGTCGTCGATATCGGTGAAGTTCTGGACGTAGCGCACCCGGTAGCCACGGTAGCTCAGATAGCGGCGGATCACGTCGAAGTGGATGTAGCTCATGGCGTGGCCAAGGTGCGAGCGCGCGTACGGGGTCACCCCGCAGACGTACATCAGGACGGGGTCGCCCGCAGGCTGGAACGGTTCTTTCTCGCCCGAGAGGGTGTTCGTCAGGCGGATCATCGGAACTCGCGGTTGGAGGCTTCAGCGTAGGAGGCGAGCAGGTCCTCGACCCCGGTCAGCGCATCCAACGGCTGGGGCGGGCGTCCTTCCAGGCGAGCGAGCCGCTCCTCCAACTGACGCACCCGCTCCTGAAGGGCAGTGATCGCTTCCGCGACGGGATCCGGCAACCGCTCGATCGTTCCGGTATCGGCATCGCGAATGGCAACCACGCGGCCAGGAACGCCAACGACGGTCGCGTTGGGAGGCACCGACTGGACGACGACCGAGCCAGCCCCGACTTTGACATCATCCCCGATTTCGATGGAGCCCAGGAGCTTCGCGCCCGCCCCGACGACCACCCGGTTGCCGAGCGTGGGGTGGCGCTTGGTCCGGCGGGTGGAGACCCCACCCAGGGTGACGCCCTGGTAGAGGGTGCAATCATCCCCAATCACTGCGGTCTCGCCGATCACCACCCCCATCCCATGGTCGATAAACAGCCCTTCCCCAATCTGGGCACCGGGGTGGATCTCGATCCCGGTCAAGGCGCGGCCCAGGTGCGAGATCAGGCGCGGAAGCAAGGGGATGCGCCGCCGCCAGAGGGCATGCGCTAGCCGGTGGATCTGGCGGGCATGGAAGCCGGGGTAGGCCAACACGACTTCGAGCGCGCTGCGGGCAGCAGGGTCGCGCTCAAGGGCTGCCTGGATATCACGCTTGATACTCTGCCAGAGCGCCATGGATTCCCTCCGAGCCGGATAGGCGGGGCAGCAGCGGAGACGGGGCGCCGCCTTAGCAGCGCCCCGAACGACAGGCGGCGTGGCGCGGCAGGCGCCGCTGGCCCGGGGTGGTCACAGGGCGATTATGGCACAGCTCGCCCTGCTTCTGCTTCCCCGCGGCGGGGCGGTCGGCTATGGTATACTGTGCCTGCCGCGCATGGTCCGGCGTGATGCCGGCAAGGAGCGTGGTGCCGCCGCGACGAGCCCGCTCTCCCCCTGTCAGGTGTGACGCCGCGGCCAGGCCCAGTTTCAGACGGAGGCTCCGGGATGGTCAGCGTGGCGACCAGGACAAAGTGGGTCTACCTGTTCCACGAAGGCAATGCCACCATGCGTGACCTGCTAGGTGGCAAAGGCGCTGGGCTCGCTGAGATGAGCAACGCCGGTCTGCCGGTTCCTCCTGGCTTCACCATTACCACCCAGGCTTGCATCGCCTACACCCAGAATGGCAGCTTTCCCCCCGGCATGTGGGAGCAGGTGCTGGCGGCCTTGCGCACGGTTGAGCAGGCCACCGGCCGCACCTTCGGCGACCGGCACAACCCCTTGCTGGTCTCGGTACGCTCGGGGGCGAAGTTCTCAATGCCCGGGATGATGGACACCGTGCTCAACCTCGGGCTGAACGAGGAGACTCTCCAGGGGCTGATCGAGCAGACCCAGAATGAGCGCTTTGCCTACGACGCCTGGCGCCGCTTCCTCCAGATGTTCGGCAAGGTGGTGCTGGAGGTGCCGGCCGAGCGCTTCGAGGAGATCCTGGAGCAGGTCAAGCAGGCAGCCGGGGTGCGCCTTGATACCGAACTGACCGCCGCCCAGCTCCAGGAGGTCGCCAATCGCTTCCTGGCCCTCATCCGCGAGGCGACGGGGAACGACTTCCCGCGCGACCCCTACGAGCAGCTCCGGCTCGCCATCGAGGCCGTCTTCCGCTCCTGGAACAACCCCCGTGCGGTGGCCTACCGCGAGTACAACAAGATCCCGCACGACCTTGGTACGGCCGTCAACGTCCAGGCGATGGTGTTCGGCAATATGGGAGAAGACTCCGGCACCGGTGTGGCGTTCACGCGGGACGTGGCGACCGGGGAACCGGTCCTCTACGGCGAGTACCTGATGAATGCGCAGGGGGAGGACGTGGTGGCCGGGGTGCGCACGCCGGTGCCGATCAGCGCGCTCTCAAGGCAGAACCCGGTGATCTACCAGCAGTTTCTGGAGATTGCCAGGCGGCTGGAAGCGCACTATCGGGACGTTCAGGACATCGAGTTCACTATCGAGAAGGGGCGCCTCTTCATCCTCCAGTGCCGCGCGGGCAAGCGCACGGCGGCGGCGGCGGTGAAGATCGCCGTCGACATGGTGCGCGAGGGGCTCATCACCCGAGAGGAGGCGCTCGCCCGCGTGGAGCCAAGCCAGATCGAGCAACTCCTGCTGCCGCGCTTCGATCCCAGGGCGAAGGAGCAGGCGAAGGAGTCGGGCCGGCTCCTGGCGACTGGTCTGAACGCCTCGCCGGGCGCGGCGGCCGGAATCGCCGTCTTCGAGGCCGACCGTGCTGAGGCACTGGGCAGCAAGGGCACGCCTGTCGTCCTCGTGCGCCCGGAGACGAACCCGGACGACGTTCACGGGATGCTCGTGGCGAAAGGGATTCTCACCGCCCGCGGCGGCGCCACCTCCCACGCGGCTGTGGTGGCGCGCGGTCTGGGTCTCCCCTGCGTGGCCGGCTGCGAGGCAATCCAGGTCGATGAGGAGAAACGGCAGTTCACCGTCGATAGCCGCACCATCCGGGAAGGGGAAGAGATCTCTATCGACGGGACCACGGGCGAGGTCTTCGCCGGCTTGATCCCCACGATCGATCCCAACTTCCAGGAGGAGCACGACCTAAGGACCCTGCTAGAGTGGGCCGACTCCGTCAAGCGGCTGGGCGTCTGGGCGAACGCGGACTACCCACGCGACGCCAAGCGGGCGATCCAGTTCGGCGCCAGGGGGATCGGCCTCTGCCGCACCGAGCATATGTTTATGGAGCAGGAGCGGCTCCCCATCGTCCGAGAGATGATCCTTGCCCGAACCCCCGAGCGATGCCGTGCTG
>JAILZB010000205.1 GCA_023512725.1 Chloroflexota bacterium
GAGCGGTGGTGGGGCGACCGGCGAGGCCGGGGGCGCCGTCGGGGGTTTCCCACCAGAGGCGCTTGCCGGTGGGGGTGTCGCGGCGGCAGTGGACGGCGACGAGCTGGCCGGTGGCATCACGCACCAGGTAGCGGGTGACCACGCCAGCCTCCTGCTCGGCCGGCGCAGCCGGAGCGCTGGCAGCACCGCTGGCAGCCGGGGTAGCCGGCGCAGCCGGGGCATTGCCCCCGGTGCGGGTAGCCGCGCTGCCTGTGCGGGCAGCACTGCTGCCTGGCCTGGTGGGTGGGGTATGAGCGTCGGGCCAGAGGCCGCGGGCGCGCAGGGCGGCGAGGACGGCGGCCTGGGGGCAGCCGGCGTGGCAGTGCACGAGCAGGTGGTCGCCCTGGAGGGAGAGGCTGAGGCTGGGGTGCTGGTCGTCGTGGGCGGGGCAGTGGGTGCGGCCGGAGCCGCGCTGGGCGGTGCGGTGGCAGGGGCAGCGGGGGTTGGGGCAGGTCAGGGCGGCGAGGAGGGCGGAGGCTGCCAGGGGAGCGGTGGTGGAGTATACTGAAGGGTATCCGGGGGGCATTCCCGGGATCCTTTCGTGGTGGGGGCCGAGCTGGGGCGCGCTCGGCCCCTTCTGCTGCACGGCGACTCCGGCCGGGGCGCGGGGGAGGATGGTGCCGGAGGGGACGGGAAGCGGGCTGCGGGGTGGTCGTGGGAAGGGAGAGGTTGTTCCCCGGGTGTCCCCACCGTCTTCCCGTTCCTGTTCGGAGTGTAGCAGGTGTTCGAGGGGAATGCAAGCTAATGTTTTGACATAACATGCTGAATGGAACGATCGGGGATGGTGCGGTAGGTGTGGGGCGGCGGTGTGGTGTTCGCTCAAGCGGGGGCTGGGCGGAGGCGTCCAGTGGGCGATGGCGTGCGGGAGATCCCCGGCGTTGGTCGGCGGTGCTCGTGCGGGGGTGTCCGTGAGCGAGCGGCCAAGGTGAGTGGAGCGTGGGCGCGTGCGCCCGGGGCTGGGGCGGTCGCTGCGAACCGGCGGGGCTGGCCGCGGCGGCTGGGCAGTTATGACGGTATTACGCACATGGTGACGGGGCGGTGTGCGGCCGTGGGCTGCGCCGTTCGGCTCATGGCTCGTCGAGGGGCTGGCGGCCCTGGAAGCCCGCGTCCAGTTCGTGCCAGTACTGCACCGTCGGCTCGTCGACTTTCCAGCACAGGTAGACGGTACGCCCCTCGCGCAGGCTCGGGAAGTCGACGAGTCCGAGGTCAAGGTCTTTGATTTCGACACCGAGCTCGTGGATCGCCCGGATTTTTTGCCGGATTGATTGGATCAGCTGGTACAGTTCGATATCCCGATGCACCAGCTCCGGGAGATGGCCGTTGCCGTGCGCTTTCCATTGCAGCTGCAACGCCTCCTGCGCTGCCGCATCCAGTTGCCGCTTCTCCGTCTGCAGCGCAATCAGCAATCCACGGAGCCGGGGCACTAAGGCGCGTGCCTCCTCCACGGTGAAGTAGCGGCGTGGCTCGCGCGTCTCGTCTGCCGTCATCACGCACTCCTCACCAGCGCATCTTGCCTGGAGTGTGGCACGCCCCGCCGCTGTTCGTCAACGCCGTGCGGCATCCCAGCCGGGTGCTGCGCCCGGTCGTGCGGCTCCTGGCTGGCCTGAGTCCGTACGCGGGGTTCGGCGCCGCGCCGGTGCCGTGCTGCGGTGTGGCCTGCCCCGTGTTCTGCCACGGCGTGGTCCGGGTGTGCGCTGGCGGCCGCTCTACCCGCCACGCCCCGGCTCAAGTACACTGAGCCCAGCCCTCCGGCGGGCCGTTTGGCGGCTGGAGGGCGCTGCATGCCGTGGGGCGAGGAGACGCGGGAGCGGGTATGGCACAGAAAACGGCGTTGATTACCGGCATCACCGGGCAGGACGGTTCGTACCTCGCAGAGTTCTTGCTGGCACAGGGCTACCGCGTCGTCGGGATGCAGCGGCGCACCAGCACGGAGACGGTCGGGCGCATCGCTCACCTCCTCGACAAGATTGAGCTGGTACAGGGCGACCTGCTCGATCAGTTGTCGCTTATCGACATTCTGCAGCGCTATCAGCCGGATGAGGTCTACAACCTTGCGGCACAGTCGTTCGTGCCGACGTCGTGGCAGCAGCCAGTGCTGACCGGCGAGTTCACGGCCCTCGGCGTCACGCGCATGCTCGAAGCCATCCGGCTGGTCAAGCCTGATGCCAAGTTCTACCAGGCGAGTTCGTCAGAAATGTTTGGCAAAGTGCGCGAGGTGCCGCAGCGGGAGACCACGCCCTTCTACCCCCGTTCCCCCTATGGCGTCAGCAAAGTCTACGGCCACTACATCACAGTGAACTACCGGGAGAGTTACGGCCTGTTCGCGGTCTCGGGCATCCTCTTCAACCACGAATCGCCCCGGCGCGGGCTCGAGTTCGTCACCCGCAAGGTGACGCACGGCGTCGCCAAAATCAAGCTGGGCCTGGCCAACGAGCTGCGCCTCGGCAACCTCGATGCCCAGCGCGACTGGGGCTACGCGCCCGACTACGTCCGCGCCATGTGGCTGATGCTCCAGCAAGACCAGCCTGACGACTTCGTCATCGCCACCGGGCGTACCCACTCAGTGCGGCGGCTGTGCGAAATTGCCTTTGGCTGCGTTGGCCTGGACTGGCGCGACTACGTCGTCGTCGACCCCGCGCTGTTCCGTCCGGCCGAAGTCGACCTTCTCGTCGGCGATGCCAGCAAGGCGCGGGCGATGCTCGGCTGGGAGCCGACCGTCAGTTTCGAGGAGATGATCGAGCTGATGGTGGATGCCGACATTCGCCTCCTGCGCGGCGATAGCCCCCCACCCGGCATGATTGGCGCCCGCCTCTAGCATCCTCGGCTGCGAGCGCGCGTTATCCCTGCCGATTCTTGCAGGGGGCTTGACACCGTCACCACGGCAGTGCTAGCCTCACCCAGCAAATCGGCTGCTCTTGGAGTTGGCTGCTCTCGGAGATGGAGGAGGGGAATGAAGGCGCGTACCTGGGTGATACTCCTCACGCTCTTCGCGGTTCTGGTCTCTGCGTGCGGCGGCGCGGCCACCCCGACGCCGACCAGTGGCCAGCGGCCTGCCGCGACTGCCACATCAGCGACGAGTGGGGCAACGTCAGCGGCGAGTGGGGCAGCGGCTGCCTCGCCGTCGGCTGCCAGTGCGGGCACCACGCCGACGGCCAAGGGCGGCACCGCCCGGCTCGCGATGATCATGCCCGGGACGATTGAAGACGCCGACTACAACTTCGTCGGCTATCAAGCGCTGCAAGACCTCCACCGCACGCTCGGCATCGATGTCGCGTACCAGGAGCGGGTTGCGCCGGCCGACGCTGAACGCGTTGCCCGCGGCTTCATCAACGACGGCTACACGATCATCGCCTTCCACGGCGGCCAGTTCGTGACGACGGTGCAGAGCCTGGCGCCCCAGTTCCCGAACGTCACGTTCATCATGGAATCGGCCGGGCCAGCCCAGAACCTGCCGCCCAACGTCTGGAACATCGGCCGCCGCTTCTTCGAGGGGTTTTACGCGCTCGGGGCGCTCGGGGCACTGGCCACCAAGTCGAACAAGATCGGCATCGTGCTCGGCGTCCAGCTGCCGGACTTCATCGCCGCGATCAACGCCATCAAGCAAGCGGTGCAGGAGAACAACCCGAAGGCGACGGTCGTCTACACGTTCGTCGGCGACCAGAACGACCCGGTGAAAGCGCGCCAGGCGGCAGAAGCTCAGGTCAACGACGGCGTCGATTTCATCATCATGGTCGTCAACCTCGGCGCGCAGGGCGTCATCGAGGCGGTCAAGGGCAAGCCGGTGCTCATCACCACGTACTACACCGACAAGTACAACCAGGCGCCGCAGAACATGGCGGCGTCGCTGCTGACGGACTTCTCGACGCCCTATGCGAACGTGGTCAAGAACATCCTGGCCGGCAAGCGCAGCGGCTACGAAGAGATGCGTCCGGGCAACGGCATGTCGCTCTCGCCGATTCACAACGTCTCGCCGGACGTGGCCGCGAAAGTGCAGGACATCTTCCAGAAGGTGGCCAGCAAGCAGATTCAAGTGCCGGAAGTGCTACAGTTGCCCAAGTAGCGGGCCGGCCTCACGCGACAGGAGCGCGCAGTGAGCACGCCGATCGTCGAAGTGCGTGACATCTGGAAGCGGTTCGGCGCCGTCACGGCACTCGCTGGCGCGAGCCTCGCCATCTACCCCGGCGAGATCCTCGTCATCCTCGGGGAAAACGGGGCCGGCAAGACCTCGCTCGTCTCCGTCATCGCTGGCCTGTACCATCCCGACCGCGGCGACATCCTGGTCGATGGGCGCCCCGTCCGCTTCGGCTCACCCCGCGACGCCCTGCGCTACGGCATCGCGCTGGTGCACCAGCACCCCGAGCTGATGCACAACATGACCGTGCGCGACAACATCGTCCTCGCGCGGCCGCGCCGTCGCCGCTGGGTGCCGCTCCTCGCCCCCGCTGACGACGTCGAGCGCCTTGCCGATGACCTGGGCATCCACGTTGCGCTCACGACGCGCGTCGCTGACCTCCCCGTGGCGTTGCAGCAGCGGGTCGAGATCGGCGCGGTGCTCTACCGGCACGCACGGCTCATCATCCTGGACGAGCCGACGACGTTCTTGACGCCCCAAGAGACCGACACGCTCTTCCGCATGCTCGAGGGGCTTGCCCAGCGCGGCATCACCATCGTCCTGATCACGCACAAGCTCAGCGAAGCGCTGCGCCTGGCTCACCGGCTCGCGGTGATGCGCAACGGGCAGGTGATCAGCGTTGTGCCACGGGCTGAGGCGCGCGATGACGTCCTCATCCAGCAGTTGATGGGCGGGGCCGCGCCTGAGGCTGTCCCGGCCGCTCCGGCCGCCAGCCTGCCCGACGGCGCGCGTGCCGAGCCCGTGACTGTGCTCCAGGTTGACGAGGTCACGACCCGGCAGGAGGGGAGCGCCGTTGCCCTCTCCCGCCTCCAGTTCACGGTCGCGGCCGGGGAGATCGTCGGTGTTGCGGGAGTCGCTGGCAACGGCCAGACCGAACTGATCGAGGCGGTGGTCGGGATGCGGCCGATCGAGCGCGGGCGCGTGGTGGTGCACGGCCGCGACGTCACCCGGGCCTCGCCGGCGGAGCGGCTGCGCGCTGGGCTCGTGCTCGTCCCCCAGGACCGGCTGCGGGACGGCATTGTGCCAGCGCTCCGGCTGTGGGAGAACCTCGTGTTGGGCTTGCACCGCGACGTCTTCGCGCCATGGCGCCTTCGCCCGCAGGTTGGCCGGCAGCTTGCGAGGGACGCGATCCGCGAGTTTGCGATCCGCGCGCCGCATCCGGATGTGCCGGTGAGCTATCTTTCCGGCGGCAACATTCAGAAAGTTGTGCTTGCCCGCAGCGCGCTGGCCGTGCGACGGCGCCAGCGCCCGGTGCTCATCGCGGCCAACCCGGCGCGCGGCCTCGACGTACGAGCGACCGCGCAGGTGCATGCCTATCTCCGCAGCGTTGCCCAGCAGGGCGGGGGCGTGCTGGTGCTCTCCGAAGACCTCGATGAGCTGATGGCCCTCTGCACGCGCATCCTCGTGCTCTATCGCGGCAGCACCGCGGGCGTCTTCACCGGCCCGCCCTATGATCGCTATCAGCTTGGCGCGGCCATGCTCGGCCAGCATGCGGCGAGCGTGCGCCAGGCAGGAACGGAGGCGTAAGGTGACGGTGCCCGAGCCCTCAGCCCAGGTGACTGGCGCGTCTCCCGAACAGCCGACCGAGCCCCCGAGCGCGGCGGTGGCCACGCCGACCGGCCGCGGCCTGGCGGCATCGTCGTGGGTCTGGGTGCTCGCCACCTACCTCGGCGCCCTGGTGGTCGTGCTCGTCGGCCTCGCCGTTGTCACCGTGCTTGCCGGCGCGAGCCCGGAGCGTGCGTTGGCGACCGCGCTCCGTGACTCGTTGCTGACCACCGCGGGGCTCGCCCAAACGCTCAACCGCATGACGCCGTTGCTGCTCGCGGCGCTGGCCTTTTCC
This sequence comes from Chloroflexota bacterium, assembly GCA_023512725.1. Taxonomy (GTDB): domain Bacteria; phylum Chloroflexota; class Dehalococcoidia; order SpSt-223; family SpSt-223; genus JANWZD01. Next base: position 6,012 of record JAILZB010000205.1, read on the forward strand.
CTGGCCTATCACGTCGGCCTGTTCAACATCGGCATGGATGGGCAACTCTACGCCGGGGCGATCCTCGCGACCGGCCTCGGGTTTCTCCTCGGCACTGCCCTGCCCGCCATCCTGCTCGTCCCGCTCCTGCTGCTCGCTGGCGGC
>JAILZB010000206.1 GCA_023512725.1 Chloroflexota bacterium
CGCTTCCCCATCTCCAGCGGCCAGCTCCGCTGGTCCACCTTCCCCGCCCTCAGGGCCCGCATCCTCCGGGTGGAACCATAAGATCCATCGCCAGTCCAGCGCCGAGTCCGCCCTGTGACAGCCACGTCCAATCAATGCCCCGAAACTCCGTATCTCGGGACGTTACGGCTACTATGTGAAGTGACGAACGCCAGCGTCGGTGCTCCCACCCGTCACAGCAGCCTCCCCTGTAACACAGCAGGCACCCGCAGCCCACAAAGGACATCCTAGAGGTATCGGTCGGGCAACCACAGGAGCACCCTACGCCGCAAGAGCGATTCCGTCGGGGCGGTTCTCCAGTCGGCCGGCAACCAGACAAGTCGCGGCAGGTACTCCCGCGCGCACGAGAACTCCTTTGCGTATCGCCGGCTCGGCCACACGAAGATCCCGGCCGTTCCCAGACCGACGTTCGAAGTGCGGTACAGGGGATTGATCCGCAGCTCACCGCGGGCCCCGGGGGGCGGGACCGGTCCGACCTCCTCAAAGGGGAACCCCGCCCGGCTTACGATCACGGAATAGCTCGGGTCTCCTTCCACCTCCTTCGCCGCACGTAGCGGTGCCGAGGCCCCATTCACCGCCGCACCCACAAGTTCGCGCTCTCTCAGGAATCCCAGATCGCTTCCCCTCAGCAACCGCGCGCAATCCTCCACCGCGACGGGCTCTCCCGGGGTATAGTGGTGGCATCCAGCGTTGTGCACGTGAGCCAGCACCACCAGTCCGCCAGGCCGCAAGACCCGCAAGACATCCGCGAGCGCGCGAGCCTTGTTGGCAACGTAGTGAAGTGCGTCGGCGCAGACAACCGCACCGAACACCCCGTCCTCGAACGGGAGGCCCTCGGACGCGTTCCACCAGATCAATTCTTGATCCGGGACTACGTACCGCCGCGCCAGGCGCAGCAGGCGAAGGTCGCTGTCCACTCCGATCAGGTGACCCCGGTACCCGAGCGACCGCATCAGAAAGCTCATGTGCCCCGCTCCGCAGCAGAGATCCAGCGCCGGGCCCGACAACTTGGCAAGGACCGACAGCGCCGCAAACGCCGCTACGGCCGTGGGATCGGAGAACCTGTAGAAGAAGTAGTCTCCAACCACGCCCCACCGCCGGGTGCGGATCGCGGCCCGGAATGTCGGGGCTTGCCCGTAGCCCGATCCGCTGTGCTCGTGTCCTTCTTGTGCGAGCCGTTCCCGCGCGTCACGTGCCCTCAGTAGGATGATCTCTTCCTCGTGATGAAACGCGTGCCCGCCCTGGCAGCGAAGGTAACCCTCTTCGCTGAGCTCCAGCAGCGCCTCCCGCCCACCCCGGCCACAATCCGGGCATCGCAATCGAATCCTCAGTGCGTTGCCCATAAAAGTATCGGGTTCCCGCGCTTTTCCACTGTTGGCTCTGTCGCCTTCGAGTCGGAATTGACCCCGCACGCTCCGTCTCTCGCCCAAGCAATCCCCACGGTGACCTCCTGCGCGCCTTCTGGTCCCCCACGCGTCACCCGGTCCACGTCCCACCCCGCGTCCTGCCCCGGAGGCGATCGCGCCGCTCCTGGCACTTCCGACTAGCCACCCTGAGGGTGCCTTCCTGCCCGGATCGCCAATGCCGCTGGGTTGGGAGGAAGGTTGGAGCCCCTGCCTCCGGCGGCGCTACCGGCACCTTTCTTGCGAGGTCCAAGCGTGAACCACGTCCTAGCCCCGCCGCATGAGACGGTACGGGCCCCAGGGCGCCGCCGGTCCGCAAGTGGATCCCGGACCGAGGTGGGAAGGTGGTGAAACATGATTCCGTCCGGCACCAACAGCGCTCGTTCCGAATCCGCCTCCGGGCCCGAAGTGAGCTCTACCTCGTATCCACGAGCCCCAGCCCGCACACCGTCAGGAGGGTGTTTTCCTGAGCGGCCCCCGCAGGCCGGGTGATCATGTGGAGCACCGCAGCAGCCCCTCGGCGCCCCTCCGGGCTGATGAACCCTTCCTCATACAGACACCGCCTGCTCGTTGGAGGCGCTCGCAGCCCCATACAACACGCGCTGGATGCGCTCCTCGGAATCCGTCCAGGTCCAGCGACCAAGGGCCCCGAAGTTCCACACCGACGCCGCTCCGATGCCGAAGAGGTTCGCCAGCAGGTACGGACACCCTAGGGCAGTCAAGCCTAACAGGACAGCGTACTGCAACGCTGACCCGAGCCCGGTGATGGCCCAGTATCGTACGTATCGGCCCCCTAGCTCCACCGCTGTCCTGGACCGCCTGTCACCCCAGGTAAAGGCGTCGTTCCAGCAAAAGTTCCAGGTCGTCGCCGCGAGAATGGCGATCGGACCGGCTTCCGCGTAGTGGAGCCCTCCGCGGACCAGCCCCCACAAGACGCCGGTGTTGACGACGACGCCGCTCCCCCCCACGGCCGCAAAACGTACGGCCCGCAGGTCCTCCGGGTGCGCCCGCGCCAGCCTCGCCAGATGCGCCAGGTATTCCCAGTTCTGCCTCAGCGTGAGCTTACTTCGGCCGCCCGCGCGCGCGTCGAACGCGTACGGGACCTCCGCGACCTTACGGATCCTGGCCCTCGTCAGAACTTCTAGCAGGATCTTGTAGCCGACTGGCCTTAACACGATGCCGTCTAGGATGGCCCGACGGAATGCGAAGAAGCCGGACATCGGGTCCGCGATCAGGCGCGCCCGGCGGATCAACAGTCGCGCGAGCATCGTGGCCACCCATGAAGCGAGCCGCCGCCCACAGGTGAAGGTCCGGTACGAGCCTCCAGGCACGTACCGGCTTGCCACGGCGACATCTGCCGCCGTAGCTTCCAAAGCGCGTAGGAGCAGCCGGAGCGCCTCGGGCGGGTGCTGAAGGTCGGCATCCAGGACGCAGCAGATCCCCCCTCGCGCTACAGCGACTCCGTCCACCACAGCAGTAGCCAACCCCCGCCTACCGGTGCGGCGCACCAGTCGAATGCGCGGATCCTCTTTGGCCAGGCGCGCTATCACCTCGTGCGTCTCATCTTCGCTGTCGTCGACGAACACGACCTCGAAGTCAAGACCGGCAAGTGCCCGCCGCATCCGGTCGACAAGCGGTCGGACGTTGTCCCGCTCATTGTAGGTCGGGACGATTACAGAGATGCTCGGGCTGTCCATGCCGTCTCCCTTCGCCGCAAGTGCCCTCGCGAACCGGAGGTCTGCCAGAGTTCCAGTCGTCCAGTACGGTGGCCCGCGCTTGCTGCGCGGGCGGTGGCAGCCCTCCTCCTATCCCTCTCACTTCACCTGCGTCCTGGACCAGCCGACCCACGCCCGCGCTAGCGCCTCCGCGTCATCCGGAGGGGCCAGAATCCAGATCCTGCGCTGCCTCACCGCCTCCGGAATGCCGCCGGTGACGGCAACCGACCACGGGGACGTCAGCTGCGCCGGCCTCCCGGAACACGATGCCGAACCCTTCCACCCTGTCCCGTTCCGGCAGCCTGCCGGCTGGGGAGCACGACGACGTCCCCCGCGGCGTAGAAGTCCGGCACGTCGCCCGGGACAGACCCCGCGACCCGTACCGGTCCGCGAGTCCCGGCTGGCGCGCCAGGGCCACCTTGGCCATGTACCGCAGCCACGGCAGGTAGTGGGGTTGGTGCGCGGCTAGGATCATCCGCAGACCCCGGTTCCCAGCCCGCAGAGGGCAGTCGAGATCCAGGCTTCGGCCTCCACGAGCCCGAGGGGCCCCGTGGCCCCCAGGCCCCGCTGTGCGTACCCGGAGCGAAGCCACCGAATGGATCTGCCCACCCACGGCCGCACTGGGCTCGTGTTCCCCCACACTAGGGCACGCCAAACAGCTTCAGCCAACAGGCCACGCCGCAACCACAGCGGTAGCTCTCCCTCCTCCACCCGGAGCGTGAACCCCTCCCCGACCAGCACACGCCGCAGCAGAACCGAGTACGCGTCACCCCGGAATCTCGTCCAGTAAGCTCCTTCCCAAGGCTTCACGGCTCCCACAGCCTGCAGAAGCAGGATCTGCCGTCCCCCGCACTCGCAGCGGAGTGCCGCCGGATCCTGCACCCGAACCCCACGGGCTGCCTCGCCGATTGGCGCGGCACCGGCCGGCAGGTACCAGATCGCCTCCTCGGGGACCTCGCTCATCAGGAGGGCATTGAGCGCGTCCTGGTCCCCTTGGACCGAGGGGCCGTCCCGCGCGTCCGGGTCGTAGAACCAGGGGGCGCACCAGGTACGCCGGCACGCTTCCCACCACCGGCCCAGCAGCCACGGCCAGTGATCCGCCGAAAAGGCCACGAAGCCGGAGTTCACGTACTTCCCGCGACGCAGAGGCTTCCGCAGGCCGAAGACGTCGCTCCACTCGGAGAACCACCGACCCTCCTCAGGGTCCACCCCAACACAGATCCGACCTGCGCGGGCCCGGTCGAAAACCTCGTTCAGGACGACGTAGAAGCCAACTTCGCCGTTCACGCCCACTCTCCCAGCCGTGCCAAACAAAACGGGAGACCGCCGCAGCGGCCTCCCGTCTCTTTGCCAGGTCAGCCGAACGTCTTCAACATACTCGCGGGTCGACTGCCGGAAAAGCCTACGCTTGGTCAGAGTAGGATGTCCCGTACTTCCGTTCAGGCACCTCGTCCGGTGAATGGTAACTGGCCATCCGGATGTCGAACACGTGCTCCCTGGCCGGCATGAGCTCGGTCCCCAGCTCAACAAGAGTCGCGGGACCGCTGTCCCTCCAAAATGCTGTAAAATACGGGGCGCGTGTAAATGCGGGGGGCGCCGCCTCGCGACGGCTCCATCGACACATGCAGCGATCGGGGCGAGGAGGACAGAGTGCGAGCACTATGCGTGCTGGGCCTGCTGGGCGTGCCACTGCTGACAGCGTGCGGAGGAGGCGTGCTCGCCCCGTCGGCGCCGGTGACGACCACCACGCGGGTCGGGGTCGGCGGGTGGCTGGAGGTGAACGGGCAGCCCGTGGTGGCGGCCATGCTCAGCAAGTTCTACGCCTGGGACTTCCACCAGAAGGTCGGCCTGTCCGCCGACCAGATGTGGCGTCAGGTCCAGTCCGCCGGGTACCTCGGCGTCCAGGGGAACTGGTTCAGCAACCCCGATGGCTCTAACCCTAGAGAACGCTTCCTCTGGGACCAGTACCGACTCTACTTCTACGGGCCCGCCACCCAGGACTTCGGCCGCTCCAAGGACGCCTGGGCCCCAGGCCTTAACTCCCCCCAGGGCCGCGCCATCATCGCCGACATCGTCAACTTCCACAAATCTAAACCCTGGTTGCTCTTCTGGCTCGTCGTCAACGAGTACAACCCGGAGGCCATGCCCATCTCTCAGTACCGGCCCGTCCACGACTACATTCGGTCCCTCGACCCCAACCGCCTCACCGGCGACATCTACGTCATCGCGGGTTCCAGCTCCCTACGTGAGCCTATCTACCACATCGGCGGCGTCCTCCTCCCGGAAATCTCCATCGACGGTTCCACCAACGCCGATCTCCCCTTCACCCGCCTGCTCGGCGAGTTGTTCCTGCAAGAGCGGATGTGGCAGCAGGGAATCCGCTTCGTCCGAGGGGTCTCTACAACCCCCCTTAGTGAGTTCTCGCCCGGTGGGGTCCACCGCTGCGGGGACCACCGCCCCTACCCTTACCCCTACGTGGAACTCGAACGGTGGTACCTCGCCCAGGTCGCCCTCAACGCCCGCGCCTTCGAAGTCCTCTGGGGACCCTCTCAGACCGAGGGCGGTTGCGACCCCTCCCAGACCCCCTGGGGCAGCTGGACCAAGGTCATGGAGGTCTGGACCTGGCAGACAACCCTCGTCCGCCACCTCACCACCACCCTGCGACCTGTCATCCTCTCGCCGTCCTCTTTCTCCCGCATCGCCGGTGCCAGCCCAGCTTTTGAAGAACCCTCCTATCTCAACGGGTTCGTGTACCGGGGGATCTACGCTGCACAAAAGCAGGCGGGGGTCACCTATCTCGCCGTCGTCAACACCCAAAGTAACGACCTCCAGAACGTCACCGTCCCCGTCTCCGGCTCCGCCGCCGTCGACCTCCTCACCGGCGAACGCTTCCCCATCTCCAGCGGCCAGCTCCGCTGGTCCACCTTCCCCGCCCTCAGGGCCCGCATCCTCCGGGTGGAACC
>JAILZB010000207.1 GCA_023512725.1 Chloroflexota bacterium
ACGAGGAGGACGCCGCGGGGGATGCGGGCGCCGAGGGCGGCGAAGCGCTCGGGGTACTTAAGGAACTCGACCACCTCTTGGAGTTCCTGCTTCGCCTCATCCACGCCAGCGACATCGGCGAAGGTGACAGTCGGCCGGTTGCCACCAAACATGCGGGCTCGGCTCTTGCCGAAGGCGAAGGCCTGATTGCCCGCGTTCTGGCCCTGCCGCATCATGAAGAGGAGCAGCCCTCCGAAGAGCAAGAGGGGCAGGAAATTCACCAGCAGCCCAACCCACTCGCCGAACTGGCTCGGCTCGCGGACGAGCAGTTTCACCTGGCCCTGACCGTTCCCAATCTTGACCCCCTCGCTCTCCAGGAGCTGCTGCATCGTGACCGAACTTTCTTTGCGCGATTGCAGCTTGGTCTTGCCGTCGGTCAGGGTCGCGGTGACGGCGTCGCCCTGGATTTCGATCGTGGCGACTTCGCCTTTCTTTGCACGTTCGAGGACGGTGCCAATGTCGACCGTCGAGCCACTTTCGGGCCGGATGAAGATCGGCGGGAAGATGGCAACCGCAATGACGAGGATGAGGAGATAGATAAAGGCGTTGCGCAAGCCTTTTCGATTTGGCATCGGCAGTCCTTCCGTGAGGCGCAGCAGCGAGCACGCGACTCGCTCGGTTAACTCTACACAGCCTTCGCGGGCCACGCAAACGAACGAGCACGCTCAGCCGAGAGCCGCTACTATTAGGCGCCGCTGCGGATGCCACCGCACCCTGCTGGAAGGAACGAGTGTCCGGATGGAGCTAACCTGGTTTGGCCACACCTGTTTTCGCCTGCGGGCCCGCGAGGCGGTCGTCGTGACCGACCCCTACGGCACGGGAGCGGGCTACCCCCCGCTGCGCCTGGCGGCCGATATCGTGACAGTGAGCCACGCTAGTCCGCTCATCCAGCCGGCAGTCGTTACGGGCGCCAGAGGCGATACGAAGGCGCCGCGGGTGCTCAGCCGGCCAGGCGAGTATGAGGTGGCCTCGGTGCCGATTGTGGGGGTGCAGACCTACCGCGACCGGGAGAAGGGGGCACGGCTGGGGAAGAACGTTGCGTTCGTCATGACGCTGGAAGGCTTTGTCATTGGGCACCTGGGTGCTATCGGCCACCTGCCGAATGCCGAGCAGGCTGAGGCGCTGAGCAACCTGGATGTGTTGCTCCTGCCGATCGGCGGCGAGGATGCCCTCGACGCCAAGCTTGCCGTTGAGACGATCAGCCTGCTCCAGCCGCGCCTAGTGGTGCCGATGCGATACCGTCCGGCCAGTGGGGGAGCTGATGCGCTCGCGCGCTTCCTCCGGGAACTCGGTGCCAGCCCGGGCGAGCCTCAGCCGAAGCTGACCCTCTCCCGCTCGGCCCTGAGCGATACCACCGCGGTCGTGCTTCTCGCCCCGCCAGCGGAGAGCGCACCCCGCGGGCGAGCGAAGGAGGAGACCTGAGCTACCGCATCGTCCGCCAGATCGTGCGGCCACCCGTTGCGCAGATCGCCGCGCTCCGGGATGCCCGGGCGGGCTCGGTCGGGCACTGGGGTGGCGCAGCCGGCGCGATGGACCGCCGCGATCCGGGGGAGCCGGCAGGAGTGGAGCCTCCTTGGCCCAGCAGTGACCGTCCACCTGGACGACCCCAATAGCCCGACCCCCATGCTGGCAATCGACCTAGCTCAGCCCGGGGACGTGATCGTCGTCGCGGCCCAAGGCCGGATGGAGTGCCCTGCTGGGGTGGGGGAGGGAACGCCCACCAGGAGAGCCTCCGCCGTTGGAGCGCTCGGATGCAGGCGGGGGCAAGCCTCTTCAGGCGCTCGACCTCGACGCGCACGTCGCCACGCTGCCAATCGGCTGGGCGGATGGTCCTGCCTCGTGAGCGCCCTCAGTCCAGTGAGCGGCGCCCCGCGGGCGGCCGCCGCCCACGGAGGGAGAGGGCAAAAGCGAGCGCCGGGCCACCAATCTCCAGGGCGATCGTCCGGGGCAAGCGCGGGCGCTCACCCAGCTGGCGAGCGGGGTCGGGAAAGACTGTCTGCTCGATGCCATACTCGCGGCAGATGGCCAGCATCTCATCGACCGTCAGCCCCTCCGCCAGCCCACCGCAGGCGAGGTCCAGTCGCTCGTAGCTGGCCCCGGCCTCGGCATACTCGATGTGGTCGACGGCCTGCTCGATCGCCTGGATCGAGCGGGCGACCACGCCATGCTTGGCCCAGACGACGAGCGTCCGCCCCCGCAGGCGCGCCAGGGTGGCGCGGGCAAGCCGCGCGGTGCCCGGCACGTCGAACGGCACGACCCCGATCCCGTGAGGGAACTGGAAGATCAGCTCCGGCTGCCAGCGGAGCAGCCGCCGATTGAAAAACGCTTCTTCCTGGTAGCGGGGGATATGGCTGAGGTAGGTCAGCTGGAGCGGCTGGGCGTGGACAACGGCGTGATAATCGGCACCGGCCGCGAACGCATCCCGGTGGAGCGCCCAGTGGGTGACGAACTCGCTCGTCGGGGTACGAAAGGTGCGCCGGGGAGAAGTGAACAGGCGAGCCGTCGCCCCCCCAGCTTCGACGACCAGGAGGGCGAGGTTCGCGGCGGGGTCGCGCCCACAGCTTGCCAGACGGCAGCCCGAGCCGGTGACCAGCACGGTGGCACCGGCCAGCTCGGGTGCTGGCTCGGGTAAGGCCAGTGGTTCTTCCTGGGGAAACTGCCCCCCGGGGTCAAGGGACTCGCGGAGCGCGACCGAGAGATTGCCCGCAGCACCTTCCGCCGCGCGGAGCTGGTCGAGCCGCTGGGCGGCCTCCCCGATGCGGACGAGATGTTCCTGCAGGCGCGGGTCAGCGCTGGCCATCGTCTCCCTCCTGCCCCCAATGATAGCGGGCCAGTGGCGCCTACTCGCTGGCAGCGCTGCCGAAGGTGGCCTTCAGGTAGTTGACGATGTCCCAGATCTCGTCGGGCGTGTACTGCTTGCCCCAGGCCAGCATCGGGGTGCCGGGAATCCCATTGGCGATCCAGAGGTACAGCTGGCCATCCGGGTGGTAGGCGACGTGCTGGCTGAGGTCAACGGGGCGGCGGGAGAGCCCGCGTGCCAGGGGGCCATCCCCCTTGCCGCTCACGCCGTGGCAGCCCGCGCAGCTCTCCTGGTAGTACTGGGCCCCGCGCGCCACCGACTCCGGCGTGGCGGGGATCGGGTTCTGGGGCAGGTTAGCCGTCTCCAACCGGGGGGGCTGGAAGATCAGCACGTAGGCCCCTAGGAGGGCTGCCGCCATCCCGGCCATGAACCCGAGCCGGCCAATCCCACGCCAGCGCTCCGTCGCAACCAGCCAGGCCACCAGTGCCAAACCGCCCACGACCATCGCCAGGGGAATGACAGCCTCGTTGCGCAATCCAAAGGCTGCCGGGGTCGGGAACGGTCCGCGGGCTTGCTGCCCCGCTGGCGTGCCGAGGGTGAGGGAGAAGCGCGCGTCCAGCTCCTCGCCGCTCGGGAGCCGCGCCAGCACCCGGACCCCCAGTTGCCCACCATGCTCAGGTTCGCCCCTTCGCCAACCCAGCTGCCGTCGCTCGCGGCCGTCAGCCTCACCTCCTGGCGCCCCATCTCGTGGTCGAGCATCTGGAAACGGAGCACGACCTGCTCCGCAGGGAGCGGCTGGCCAGTACGGTCCAGCAAGCGGACGAGATAACGATTGGCGCCCACCTGGTTCGGGGCCACCCGCAGCTGGACGGTACGCTCGCCGAGCTGCTGGCGCTCATCGAAGGGGCGGCCGGCCGTGACGCTTGCGGGAGGGAACATCACCATCAGCGCAGCAGCGCCCAGCAGGAGCACCCCCACCCCCGCTTCGAGCTGGAGCTGACGCACGAAACGCGCCGCCAGCACGAGAGCACGGGTGGGCAGGCGACGCAGGCGGGCGGGGAGCAAGAAGTTGAGCGCCCCGAGAGCAAGCGCAGCGAGGAAGAGTGCGCTCTTGAGGGCCAGTGCCTGCCCGGCCGCGGTGGTGAAGATACTCTCCAGGGTGGGAAAGTGGAGCCAGGCAGCGTAGAGCCCGGTGAGGGAAAGGACCGCCACGCTGGCGATCGCTAGCCCGCTAAAGCGGGGGATGAGGGCGAGCAGCAGCGGACGGCGTTCCTCCGGAGCGAGCCCCGCCAGGAGCGGGCCGCCCACCAGGGTAAAGAGGAAGACCCCTCCTATCCAGCAGGCCGTCGCCGCCTGATGGGTCCAATCGGCTAGCACTGCCACCCAGGCCCACTCGCCCACGCCTGCCGCGTGCGAGACCACACTGGTGGCCGCAAGCACCCCGGCCAGGGTGAGGATCGCTGCCAGGCGGGGCAGGCGGGCCGCTCCCAGTTCCCGCTCGCGTCGCACCACCAGCACGTCTACCAGCACAAGGATGATCAGCACGGCGCGTGCCAGTAAGACGCTCCCGTAGCGCGTGCCGAGGAACGCTCCGACGACCGGAGGCGCGAGCACGCCCGGGATGCCCGCATCGCTCACGGTCAGCAGCTGGCTGAGCAGCAACAGTGGCCAGCCCACCCCGAGGGCAAGCGCTCCCCCAAGCAAGAGGGCGTGCTCACGGCGCCGGAGCAGCTCATCCGCTCGCTGGAGCGGTAGGAGATGTGGCCGGAGGGGTGCAATCACCAGGCTGGTGAAGAGCAACGCTCCGAGCAGGGCAGTCGCGGCAAGCAGGTTGACCCAGCGAGCAGCCAGCCCGAGCCAGTCCAGCTCTCCATCCCCGCCGAAGGCAGCGCTTGCCAGCGTGAGAGTGGTGCCAACCTCGCGCGGGTTTCCGACCGCAAAGGCAAAGGCGCCCCGGGCGGCGTGCCCATCGTCGGCAGAGACGTTCTCCCAAATGACAGTGTAGACCCCATTTGGCAGCGGTCCAAGGGGGATCGTCATCTGTTTGGGATTGACGCTCGAGACGACTGCCGGCCCCGTCGAGACGACCTGGTTCTCCTTATCAACCACCCGCCCGCGGCTGAAGCTCGGCTCGAGCCGTTCGGTGAACCAGAGCGTCACTTCCCGCGGCGCAGTGGGAAGATAGGCCCCCTCAGGAGGGTCGGAACGCTCGAGATAGGCATGCGCACTGGCCAGCTGGGCCCAGAGCGTTCCCCCCATAAGGATGGCGACGACCAGGGCAGCGAGGCGCTTCATGGGGCTACTCCTTTGCCTTGGCAGAGTGAGGCGCTCCCCCCGACCGCACAGCCGGGAGGAGCGCCCGCTCCTAGGCGCGCTGCTGGGCTGGCTGCCCGGTTGGCTGCTCCCGTCGCCCACGGGTGAGGGCCCAGACCCCAACCCCCAGCCCGACCAGGCCGATGACGGTGCCCGCCAGGCCAAACAGCTGAGCGTTGCTCGCCGCGCCCTGGGTCTCCTGGAGGGTCCGCTCAAGGGTGGCGACCTGCCGCGCGAGCTGGGTCAGCTGGGCGGAGGTGTCCTGGGCCGGTGCGGCGGCCGGCGCAGGCTGGCTGTCAGAGCGTGATTCCAAGCGCACTGGCCACCGTCTGCATATCTTTGTCGCCGCGTCCGCTCAGGTTGACGACCAGGAGCGCTTCCGGCGACAACGTCGGCGCGCGCCGGACGGCCTCGGCAATTGCATGAGCGGACTCCAGCGCTGGAATGATCCCCTCCGCCTGACAGAGCAGCTGGAAGGCGGCCAGGGCTTCGGCATCCGTGGCCACGGTATATTCGGCCCGGCCGGTGTCCTTGAGGTAGCTATGCTCTGGCCCTACGCCGGGGTAGTCGAGGCCCGCGCTGATGCTATGGGTGGCCAGCACTTGACCGGCCGCGTCCTGGAGCAGGTAGGAGCGAGCGCCATGCAGCACGCCGACCGAGCCGCTGGACAGGGTTGCCGCGTGCGCCCCACTCGCAAGGCCCTGCCCGGCCGCCTCGACACCGATCAACCGGACGGTGGCATCGGCCAGGAACGGGTGGAACATGCCGATGGCATTGCTGCCCCCGCCCACGCAGGCGACGACGTAATCCGGCAGCCGCCCGTACCGTTCGAGGCATTGCGCCCGCGTCTCCCGCCCGATGACCGCCTGAAAGTCGCGCACGATCGTCGGGTAGGGGTGAGGCCCAACCGCGCTGCCGATCAGGTAGTAGG